>NZ_CP046976.1:1800000-2100000 GCF_030408415.1 Corynebacterium appendicis CIP 107643
GGAATTCCGCACCGGTCATCGTCGTGCCGTCGGTGAGACCGAGGACGACCTCGTCGCCGTCACCGCGGACAATGCTCGCAAAATCCGGCACGCCCACGAGAACGAGTGGACGCGGGTGCGAGTGCGGGACGCCCGTGGCGGAGGCAGGTGCGCCGTCGGGGTTGCCACCGAAATTGTCGCCGAGATTGCCGCGCAGCAGGTTCTCGAGTCTGGACGCCATCTGGGGCATGGCGGGCTTGGAGGAATCGATGCCGTCGCGCAGGAAGTGCTCGGTGTCGGCGAGCAGGCGCTCGTCAGCGGTCACCGTCATGGAACGCTTGCCCATTCTGGACCGGCCGAACTTCACGGCGTTCTTTGGCGGAGCCGGTTCAGGATCCGGCACCAGCTTCTTCGCGCGGCGCTTCAACGCGTCGAAACTGCCGCGGAAATTCAAAAGGGAAAGGCGGGTCTGCCAGGAGGTGGAGGGGTCGTCGATAAGCGAAAGGCGTGATTCGATGAATGCGAGCTGATCGATCGAGAGCTCGCTCGCGCGTGCCTTATCGAGGGCCTTTCGTTGCCATTTCGTCCACTTCGTGCGGCCGAAATACGTGCGGTGCACTGCTTCCCACTCGCGGACGCGCCGCGGATCGAGCCCGGCGGCGAGCGCGACCTCGCGGTCGAAATCCGCGAGCGAGTCCACGACGCTGCCGCGCAGCGCCTGGACCATGTCAGTGAACCTCATGACTCGAACGCTAATCGAAGCCGCTACCCTCCGAAAGCGATATTTGCGCATTATAGTGCGCAAAACCGGCACCCCGCGATCGTGCGGAATGCCGGTTTCGGGGTGTGGCGACTAGTTGTTCAGCGGCTTGCGCGTGGTCGCCATGGACACGGCGCGGTCGTGGTTCTCCTGGCGCTGGAGCACCTCGGTGGCCGCGTCGACCTGGCGCTGTGCCAGCTCCTCCTCGGTGGCGGTGCCGTCGCCGGTGTAAACCTTGGCCAAGGCCTCGCCGATGGCCTTGTCGGTCTCGGAACCATCGGTGTAGGCGAGGGCATCGGTGGTGAGCGGGAGTTCGGCGTCGGCGGGTGCGGAGTAGCCGTCCGCGAGCTTCTTCACCAGCTCGAGGGCGCCCTCGACAACGTGGTCCGGGGACTGGATGACCTCGTCGTGCTCACGCCAGAAGTCGACGTTGACCGCCGGGACCGGCTTGACGTTGAGCAGCACACCGAATGCAGTGGCGTGCGGGTTCGGGGCGCCGATCTCGACCAGGCGCTCCAGCAGGCGCACCGGGCCGGACCACGCCGGGAACAGACCGACGTTGCGCTCCGGGAAGCCCACGCGGGCCTCGGCGTGGATGACGGACGCGTCGGTGTGCAGCAGCAGCTCCATGCCGCCGCCGAGCGCCACACCGCGGACCGCGCCGACCACCGGGTACGGGGCGATGCGTGCGCCGTGCAGGCCGTCGATGCCCTGCTTGATGGTGCGGGCCAGCTCCTCGGCATCGCCCTCCGGGCCGGAAAGCTTCGCCAGGGTGCCCAGGTCGGCGCCCGCGGAGAAGGCGCGCTCCTCGTCGTTGGCGATGACCAGGCCCTTGAGGTCCCACTCCGGCGCGTGCGTCCACAGCTCGGTGACGGCGTTGGAGTTGGAGTTCATCGGGGTCTTGTAGACGAAGACGCCGAAGCCTGCGTAGTCACCGTCGGTGAGCTTGTACACGGTGGCGTCGTCGTTGCCGGCGATTTCCTCGGCGCCAGCCACCAGGTCAGCAACGCGGATGACGCCCTCGCGGTTCGGCAGGTCGGTCAGGTTGCCGTCGGTGCCGAGCACCTTGCCGCCGGCGTAGAAGCCGCCGGCCTGCTTAGCAGACTCGAGCAGGGACGGGGTGTCGTCGATAAGCGATGCGACGAAGTCGATGCCCAGCGAATCCGCGAGCGCGAACGGGCCCTTCTTCCAGCCGTAACCGAGCTGCATCGCGATATCGATCTGGTCGACCGTCTCCGCGATCTCCGGCGCGGTGTCGCAGCAGTACTTGATGAAGGTCGCAAAGACCTCCTTCGCGTAATCGCCCTCCGGGGTGCCCGACTCGATGAGCTCCTTCGGGTCCTTGCCGACCTCGAACTTCTCCTTCGGACGGTAATCGCCCGCCTCAAAGTCGTAAATCTCGTCGCGGCCGCGGTAGAAGCCGGACTCGGCGGTGCGGCCGGTGAAGCCCTTGTCCAGCAGGGTTGTGAACTCGTCGCGCTCGACGATGTTGTAGTCGTGGTACGCGTCGGACTCCGGCAGGGCCTTCAGCAGCGAACCCCAAATACCCGGGACGAGCTGGATGCCGACGTAGTCGAACAGGCCGAAGATACCGGTGCGCGGCACGCCGAACGGGCGGCCGAACGCGACGTCCGCCTGCTCCGGCTTGATGCCGGTGTCGAAGGCGGTCTTGGCGCCGACGGCCATCCAGAAATTGCCGATGCGGTTGGCGATGAAGCCCGGGGTGTCGCGGCAGTCCACGACGACCTTGCCCATTTGGCGCTCCAGCACGTGGTGCATCTGCTCCTTGACCTCGGCGGAGGTGTCCGGGCCCTCGACGTACTCGACGAGGCGCATCACGCGCGGAGGGTTGAAGAAGTGGGTGATGGAGAAGTCGCGTTTGAACTCGGCGGACGCCTCGCCGAGCAGGACCTCCAGCGGAATGGTGGAAGTGTTGGAGGATACCGGGGTGCCCGGCTTGCGGTGCGCGTCGACCTTGGCGAAGGTGTCGCGCTTGACGTCGATGTCCTCGAAGACGGCCTCGACAATCCAGTCGACCTCGCCGAGACGGTCCAGGTGGTCCTCGGTGTTGCCCGGGGTGACCAGCTCTGCATTCTCGGGGCGCTGGAAGCCGTGGCGCTTCAGCTGAGTGTCGATGCCCTTCTGGGCGCGGCCGTTCCGCTCATCCCCTTCAGCGCCTTCGATCGGCAGATCGAGGAGCTGAACCTTGATGCCCGCGTTGGCCATGTGCGCGGCGATGCCGGCGCCCATGGAGCCGGCGCCGAGAACTGCTGCTGTTTTGATGTCTTTAGCTGCCATGTGTCTTAAACCTCCAGAATGAGTGCGATGCCCTGGCCGCCGCCGATGCAGGCAGTGACGAGGCCGTAGCCGCCGCCGGCGTTCTTGAGCTGGTGGATGAGCTTGGTGGTCAAAACGACGCCGGTGGCGCCGATCGGGTGGCCGAGCGCGATTGCGCCGCCCTGGATATTGGTCTTGTCGTTGTCGAAGCCGAGCTGGTCCGCGACAGCGATGCACTGTGCGGCGAAGGCCTCGTTGGACTCAATGAGTTTGATGTCCTCGAGCTTCAGGCCGGCCTTGTCCAGCGCCTTCGGCACAGCGGCAACGGGGCCGAGACCCATAGTGGCCGGGTCGCAGCCAGCGACACCCCAGGAGACGATCTTGGCCAGCGGCTCCAGGCCGAATTCCTTGAGGCCGGATTCGTTGGTCATGACGGTGGCTGCGGCGGCATCGTTGATGCCGGAGGAGTTGCCGGCGGTGACGGTGCCGTCCTTCTTGAAGGTCGGGCGCAGGCCGCCGAGCTTCTCCAGCGTGGTCTGGCGCGGGTGCTCGTCGGTGGTGAACTCGCCGACCGGGACGATCTGCTCTTTGAATTCGCCGTTCGCGATCGCGGCTGCGGCGCGCTCCTGCGACTGCAGTGCGTACTCGTCCTGGCGCTCGCGGGAGATGTCGTACTTCGCGGCGATGTTCTCCGCGGTCATACCCATGCCGCCGTTGCCCATCGGGTCGGTGAGGGCACCGGTGAGCCAGTCGATCAGGCGGCCGTCGCCCATCTTGCGGCCCTGGCGCATGCCCTCGACGGAGTACGGTGCCTGGGACATGACCTCGACGCCGCCGGCGAGCGACAGCTTCGCGTCACCGGTGATCAGCTGCTGCGCAGCCGAGATAATGGCCTGCACGCCGGAGCCGCAGAGGCGGTTCACGCCGTACGCGTGGGAGCTCTTCGGCAGGCCGGCCTCGAGGGCGACGGCGCGGGAAGTGTAATTATCGCGCGGGATCGTGGTGACCACGTTGGCCCACACGGAGGAGTCGAAATTCTCAGCGGGAACACCGGAGGATTCGATCACGGCCTTGGCGACGTGGGTGCCGAGGTCGATGGTGGCCATCTTCGACAGCGAACCGCCGAACGTGCCGACGGGCGAGCGCTTGGCCTGGGTGATGTAGATAGGCTCAGACATGGATCTCCTTCATCGATTGTGCTGGATTACACATCCCCACAATTATAGGAAAGATCACAGTCAAGTTCCGCGCCTCGATCACTTTTTTCAATCGAGGTAGCCCCGCTCACATTTTTTACGGAGCTTATCGACGGGCACCCCTCAAGCCCGCTACCCCTCGTCCGCGGTGCCGAGGTGCTGCGTGGTGAGCAGTCCGCGGCGCTGGCGCTCCAGGATATCGGCGCGCATTTTCACGATCAGGAACCACACGATCCCGAACATGATGCCCACTGCCCCGACGGACCAGTGGATGAAGAAGCCGATGATGATCAACGGCACCTGGAGGGCGACGTCGAAAAGCAACGCTCCTGGGCGGCGCTGGAAGAATGCCGCGATGAAGTGCACGGCACCCATGGCGGTGACGAAGACCCAGTTGAACGTGGTCCACAGCTCGCCGTCGTTGATCTTGAGGATCACGGTAAGGCACAGCCAGATGGTGATCGCTTCCATGACGAGCGTCCCGGAGAGTACGCCGGACAGGCCCTTGATGGGGTCCTTGACGGGCGCTGAGCCGGGACCGAGCGGGCCGTACTCGACGGGTTTACGGGGCGTGCGGGACATTATTCGGGGTCCTTTCCAAACATGGCGCGGGCCTCGCCGACAGTGACGACCGAGCCGGTGATGAGCACGCCCGAGCCGGACTGCACGCCGACAGCTTCGAGCGCTTCTTCGGCGAGTTCGACGGCGAGCGTGTACGCGGACGGCAGGTGTTCCTCGACGTGGACGCGCTCTTCGCCGAAGATGTCGCGAGCGGTCTCGGCGAGCTCGTAGGCGTCGGTGGCGCGCGGCGACGAGTTCTGGGTGATGACCACCTCGCTCAAGACCGGCTCGAGCGCGGTGAACACGCCGACGGCGTCCTTGTCGTCGAGAATGCCGAGCACACCGATGAGACGCGCGAAGTTGAAGTCGCGCTCGATTGCGGCGGCGAGGGCTTGGGCGCCGTGCGGGTTGTGGGTCGCGTCGATGAACGTCGTGGGGGTGGAGCGCACCCGCTCGAGGCGCCCCGGGGACACGGCTGCGGCGAACCCGGCGCGCACGGTGTCGGCGTCGAGGGGCTTTTCCGCGCCCGCACCGAAGAACGCTTCGACGGCGGCGAGCGCCACGGCGGCATTGCGCGCCTGGTGAGGGCCGGACAGCGGCAGGAAGACCTTGTCGTACGTGCCGGACAGGCCGCGCAGCGTCAGGGTCTGGCCGCCGACGGCCACGCCGGCCTCTTCGACGCCGAATTCTTCGTCGAGGCGAGCAACAGCGGTGCCGACCTCGACGGTGCGCTCCAGGATGACGCGCATCGCTTCTGGCTCCTGGTTCGCGACCACGGTGACAGCTTCGGGGCGGCGCACGATGCCGGCCTTCTCCCCCGCGATCTCGGCGATGGTGTCGCCGAGGTAGTCGGTGTGATCGAGACCGACGGGCATGATGACATCGACGTCGGATTCAACGACGTTGGTGGCGTCCCACGTGCCACCCATGCCGACCTCGACGACGGCGATCTCGACGGGGGCGTCGGCAAACGCAGCGAGTGCGATCGCGACGGTCACCTCGAAATAGGACATCGGGTGGTCGCTTTTGGCATCGACGAGCTCGATGAACGGCTTGATTTCCTCGTAGATGCGCACCAAATCAGCCGGGTGGATCGGCTCGCCGTCGATCCCGACTCGCTCGGTGATCGACTGCAGGTGCGGGCTCGTCGTGCGCCCGACACGCGCGCCGAAGGAGCGCAGCAGCGACTCGATCATCCGCACCGTCGAGGTCTTGCCGTTCGTGCCCGCGACATGGATCACCTTGTACGCGCGCTCCGGGTGGCCGAGGAAGTCCATGAGCATCTCGATGCGCTCGAGGCTCGGGTCGATCTTCGTTTCGGGCCAGCGCGCGAGCAATTCGCTCTCCACGCGCGCGAGTTCCGCGCGGTCCGCGTCGGACACGGGACGCGGGACGGGGGCGGCAGAGTCGGGGTCGTCGGGGGTGCCGTCGATAAGCTCGTCGCCCAAATTGAGCACGAGCCCGTCTTCGTCCATGCGGATGTCGTATCCGCTCTCCTGGTCGCTGTCCGCCACTACTTGGCCTCCGGCAGCGCGGCGAGGCGCGCGGTGACGCGCTCGACTTCTTCTTGCGCGACTTTCTGGCGTTCGCGAATCTTCTCTACGACCTCGGCGGGGGCCTTGGACAGGAAGGACTCGTTGCCGAGCTTCTTGCCGGTGTTGTCCAGCTCCTTCTCCGCTGCGGCGAGCTCCTTCTCGAGGCGTTTGCGCTCAGCCGCGACGTCGACGGTGCCCGAGGTGTCCAGGGCCGCGTCCAGCGTGGTTTCGGCAAGACGCACTTCAATGCTTGCCGACGCCCCGAAGTCCTCCCCCGGCACCTCCACCCTCGCGATGGAGCGGATCATGTCTTCCTGACCCGCGAGGTCTGCCTTGGCAAAGTCCAGGCGCGCCGGGACTTTCTGCGACGGCTTGACGCCCTGGTCGGAGCGGAAGCGGCGCAGCTCGGTGATCAGCGCAATGGCGTCGGTGATGCGGCGCTGGGCGACTTCGTCGACTTCTGCACCGCCATTGGTGTCTTCCGCGGTCGGCCACGGCGCGAGGCACAGAGAGTCCTTCTCCGTGAGTGCCTTCCACAGCACTTCGGTGACGAACGGCATGGTCGGGTACAGCAGGCGCAGGACCACGTCGAGGACGCGGCCGAGCACGATCTGGGTGTTGCGGCCCTTTTCGGAGACGCCGTCGCGCGGGATCTGGGTCTTGGCGATCTCGAGGTACCAGTCGCACAGCTCGTCCCACGCGAAGTGGTAGAGCTCTTCGTTGGCTTTGGAGAACTGGTAGTCGTCGAGAAGCTTATCGACGTGCCCCCTCACCGTTTCCAGCCTGTCCAGAATCCAACGGTCTGCGTCGGTGAGCTCCTCGCGCGCTGGCAGCGGGCCGACAGCCGCGCCGTTCATCAGCGCGAACTTGGTGGCGTTGTAGAGCTTGGTGGCGAAGTTACGGGCGGCCGCTGCGTTGTCGTCGCCGATGGGCAGGTCGATGCCCGGGTTCGCGCCGCGGGCGAGCGCGAAGCGCAGTGCGTCTGCGCCGTAGTCACGCACCCAGTCCATCGGGTCAATGCCGTTGCCGAGCGACTTGGACATCTTCCGGCCCTTCTCGTCGCGGACGAGGCCGTGGAGGAAGATGTTCTTGAACGGTACTTCCGGCCGATCGTCCTGGCCTTGGCCCAGGACATCGGCTGTTTGAGTGCCGGCGAAGGTGCCGAACATCATCATGCGCGCAACCCAGAAGAAGAGGATGTCGTAGGCGGTGACCAGCACCGTCGTCGGGTAGAACTTCTCCAGCTCCGGGGTGGTGTCCGGCCAGCCCATCGTGGAGAACGGCCACAGGGCGGACGAGAACCAGGTGTCCAGGACGTCCGGGTCCTGCTCGTAGCCCTTGGGCGCTTCCTCATCTGGGCCGAGGCAGATGATGTCGCGCTCACCGTTTTCATCCTCCGGGCCGTACCAGATCGGGATGCGGTGGCCCCACCACAGCTGGCGCGAAATGGTCCAGTCGTGCATGTTGTCCACCCAGTCGAAGTAACGCTTCTCCAGGGAATCCGGGTGGATGACGGTGTCGCCCTCGCGGACTGCTTCGCCGGACATGCGGGCCAGCTCGGAGACCTTCACGAACCACTGCAGGCTCAAGCGCGGCTCGATCGGCTCGCCGGTGCGCTCCGAGTGGCCGACGGAGTGGACGTACGGGCGGACCTCTTTGACTATGCGCCCCTGCTCCGCCAGAGCTTCGCGCACCTTCACGCGGGCTTCCTCGCGGGTCAGGCCGTCAAACTCGGTGCCGGTGTCAGCGATGTGGCCGGTCTTGTCCATGATGATTGGCATGTCCAAGTCGTGGCGCAGGCCCATCTCGTAATCGTTCGGGTCGTGGGCCGGGGTGATCTTCACTGCACCGGTGCCCAGCTCCCGGTCGACGTAGTCGTCGGCGATGACCTTCAGCTTCAAGTCGTCGCGGAACGGGTGATCGAATTCCTGGCCGACGAGGTGCTGGTAGCGCTCGTCGTCCGGGTGGACGGCGATGGCGACATCTCCCAGCATCGTCTCCACGCGGGTGGTGGCCACGACGAGGTGCGGCTCGTCGTCGTTGAGCGAACCGTAGCGGATGGAGACGAACTCGCCCTCGACATCCTTGTACACGACCTCGATATCGGAGACGGCTGTCTCCAGCACCGGGGACCAGTTGACCAGGCGGTAATCCTGGTAGATCATCCCGGCGTCGAAAAGCTGCTTGAAAATGGTGACGACCGCTCGGTTCAGCCCTTCGTCGAGTGTGAAGCGCTCCCGCGACCAGTCGACGGAATCGCCGATCGCGCGCATCTGCGACGTGATGGTGCCGCCGTACTTCTCTTTCCACTCCCACACGCGCGAGATGAATTCCTCGCGGCCGTAGTCGTAGCGGTCCTTGCCCTCGGTCTCCTTGAGCATGGCCTCGACCTTGGTCTGCGTGGCGATGCCCGCGTGGTCCATGCCCGGCAGCCACAGCACCTCGTAGCCCTGCATACGCTTGCGTCGCACCAGGGAATCCATCAGCGTGTGGTCCAGCGCGTGGCCCATGTGCAGCTGACCCGTCACATTGGGCGGGGGCAGCACGATCGAGTAGGCGGGCTTGTCCGACGACGGGTCGGCCGTGAAGTAGCCCTTGTCCACCCACTCTTCGTAGATCCCCTGCTCGAGGTCCTGAGGCTCCCAGCTCTTCGGCAGGGCGTCCGCCCTACTGACACCGATGAGCTGCTCGTTGTACGTCGCGCTAGATTCAGTCACGGTTAAATAGTGTAGCCGTCGCGCCCAGCCGGCTTCGAGGGTGTTAGAAGAGCTTGTCGGCGATCTCCGCCTCGGCGCGCAACGCTTCGATGTTGGCGTCGACGCGCGCACGCTGATCGTCGTCAAGCTCGAGCCCCTCCACGACGCCCCAACGGCCGTTGATGCCGATGACCGGGAAGCCGAACACGAGCCCCTCGTCGACGCCGTAGCTGCCCTTCGAGACGACCGCAGCCGTGGTCCACTTGCCCTCCGTTCCGGTGACCCAATCGCGCATGTGGTCCACGGCGGCCGACGCCGCAGACGCCGCCGACGAACGGCCGCGCACCTTGATGATCTCGCCGCCGCGCTTGGCCACCCGCGGAATGAACTCGTTTTCGTACCACTCCCGCTCCACGCGGTCCGCCACGGACTCGCCGCCCACCGTCGCGTACGTGGTGTCCGGGAACTGGGTGTCGCTGTGGTTGCCCCACACGACGATGTTCTCGAACGCGCTCGAGTGCTCCCCGAGCTTCTCCGACAGCATCGAGATCGCGCGGTTGTGGTCGAGGCGCATGAGCGCGTTGAAGTGCTCCGCGCCGACGTCGGGCGCCGCCTTGTTCGCGATGTATGCGTTCGTGTTCGCAGGGTTGCCCACGACGAGCACGCGCACGTCGTCCGCCGCGTGGTCGTTGATCGCGCGGCCCTGCTCGACGAAAATCTTGCCGTTCGCTGCGAGCATGTCCGCGCGCGACTCCCCTTCGCCGCGCGGCTTCGCGCCGACGAGAAAGGCCGCGTTAGCGCCGTCAAACGCCTTCGCCGGGTCGTCCGTGACTGTGATCGAGCGGACATTGCCCAGCGCGGAGTCGTTGAGCTCCATCGCCACACCGTCGACCGTGCCCACCGCCGACGGGATGTCCAGCAGCGCGAGGTCCACGAGCGTGTCTGCCCCGAATACCTCGCCGGAGCCGATCCGCCATAGAAGTGAATACGCGATATTGCCTGCGGCACCCGTGACAGTGACCTTGACAGACGGTGTGGCATCGAGCGGATTAGTCATTTCTTCTCCTTCGCTTGGCTTCCCCTTACCCGACGGGACGGAACCCCCGAATAGGCGTGCGGGCTTCCTGACACCACCCATGCTACCCCCGTCGCACTAGGCAATTTCCACATTCTGCGCCCACATTCTTCCGTTCATTCGGCACGGCCAACCCCATTTGGGCACGATGTTAAGGAGACGGCGGTCAATTTTGACGTCGCAAATAAATGAGGAAGTTTTCGAAGGAGACGCTGTGACGGAGTCCACGCATCCCGGCACCCGGTCCGGCGGCGGCGCGGCGGAGAACACCGACAAGGCCGATGCCGCCGACACCGCCGCACTGGACCGCGCCGTGGACATTGCGCTGACCCACTTCGCACGGGAGGGGTACACCTCCACGAAGCTCGACACGATCGCGCGCGAGGCCGGCATGTCGAAGCGCATGCTGCACTACCACTTCGGCGACAAGCGCGAGCTGTACCGCCGCGCACTCACCCGCGCAGCATGGAGTTTCACCCCGCCGCAGGAATTCCTCGACCGCTCCTACGCGGTACCCGTGGAGGGCATCCGCCGCTTCGTGGACGTGTTGTACAACCGGATGATCCAGAACCCGGATTCCATCCAGCTCTTCCTGCGCGAGAACCTCGACCCGGTTCTAAGCCCGGAGGACGTCACCGCGACACGCAGCGATTCGGAGGTTCTCCTTCAGATCGAACGCCTGCTGCTCATGGGTCAGGACGCGGGCGCGTTCCGCCCGGGAATTTCCGCAACTGACGTGGCAGTGCTGATCGCGTCGCTGACGTTCTTCCGCATCGGAAACCACGCCACGATGGATCAATTCGGCGGGATGAACATGCTCAGCCCCACGAACACGGAGGGCATGCGCCGCCTCACCATCGACGCGGTGCTGACGTTTTTGACGTCGAATATCCCCCACTCGGGCTACGAGTCCTACCTGACGTTTTCCGCACCCGAGGTCGCAGAGCCCGCCGACGAGGACGAGCCCAGCGAGGGAGACTACATAGGCGAGACGCTTATCGACGACATCTACGACCCCAACTACCCCGCCACCCCCTCCGGGGAATAGCGCAGGGTCTTACGCGGACTTCTTGGACTTCCGCAGCACGTATTCCGGCTCGCTGCCGTTATCGATGACGCCGGCATCGACAACGACCTCTTCGACGTCGTCCCGGTCGGGCAGGTCGTACATGATGGGCACGAGCGTGTCCTCCATGATCGCGCGGAGTCCACGGGCACCTGTGCCGCGGTCGGCGGCTTTCTTCGCCACTGCGGACAATGCGTCATCGGTGAAGCGAAGCTCCGCCCCGTCCATCGAGAACAGCCTCTGGTACTGCTTCACTAGGGAATTCTTCGGCTCGGTGAGCACGCGTACGAGGGATTCCTCGTCGAGATTCTCCACTGCCGCCACGATGGGCAGGCGGCCGATGAACTCCGGGATGAGACCGAATTTGACCAGGTCTTCGGGCTGCACTTGAGCGAGCATATTCTGCTCCTCGCGCTCGGTCGCGCTGTCTATCTCCGCGCCGAAGCCAATGCCCTTCTTGCCCACGCGTTCTGCGATGACCTTGTCCAGGCCCGCGAAAGCGCCGGCGACCACGAACAGGATATTGGTGGTGTCCACCTGGATGAACTCCTGGTTCGGGTGCTTGCGCCCGCCTTGCGGCGGAACGGACGCGACGGTGCCCTCCAGAATCTTCAGGAGCGCCTGCTGCACGCCCTCGCCTGAGACGTCGCGGGTGATCGACGGGTTCTCCGATTTGCGGGAGATTTTGTCCACCTCGTCGACGTAGATGATTCCGTTCTGCGCGCGGTCCACGTCGAAGTCCGCGGCCTGGAGGAGTTTGAGCAGGATATTCTCCACGTCCTCGCCGACATAGCCGGCTTCGGTCAGGCTCGTCGCGTCCGCAATCGCGAACGGGACATTCAGCATGCGCGCCAACGTCTGCGCCAGGTAGGTCTTGCCCGAACCGGTGGGGCCAAGCAACAGGATATTGGACTTGGCGATCTCGACGTCCTCGTCCTTCTTCCGCAGACTGCCCTTCTCGGTGCGCACACGCTTGTAGTGGTTGTACACCGCCACCGCAAGGGTGCGCTTGGCCGGGTCCTGCCCGATGACGTACTGGTCCAAAAACGCCGTGATCTCGGATGGGCGCGGAAGCTTTCCTTCCTCACCGCTGTCCTGGGACTGGGAACCGGCGAGCTCTTCCTCGATGATCTCGTTACACAGCTCAATGCACTCGTCGCAGATGTACACGCCGCCGCCGGCGATGAGCTTGCGCACTTGCTTCTGGCTCTTGCCGCAGAAGGAGCACTTCAACAGGTCGGAACTGTCTTGCGTAACTGCCATGGGGTGTTCTACTTCTCGCTTTTCACGTCTTCTCGTCGGTTCAGGATCGTGCTGTGAACCCCAACGCTACCTGGTGGGGTGAACATTCCCGATGCGGCCGTTCGAACCACTCGAACACAGCCGCGTACTTCTCCCCACCACTATTTCAGATGGCCCCCACGCTCGGTGGGAGGCCCCGCTGGGCTCCTGCGGGCGGAGTGTTTTTTGGGAACAATGAAAGGCATGACCACACTGCATTCCATCGTATCCGGCAATGAATCCAGCGAGAAAACCGTCGTCCTCCTGCCGTCCATCGGCACCACGCACGAGGCGTGGGAGCCGCAGCTTCCCGCATTGGAGGACACCTACCGCGTCGTGCGCATCGATCACCGCGGCCACGGCGGATCCCCCACCCCTGCCGTCGATCTCGGCATGACGAGCGTCGACGACCTCGCCCAGGATGTCCTGGAGACCCTGAATTCCCTCGGGATCGAGCGCTGCACCGTCGTCGGGCTGTCCATGGGCGGCGCGGTCGCGCAGTACTTGGCAGCGACCTCCGACCGCATCGAACGCGCCGTCTTCGCCTCCACGGCGACATTCCTCGGCGGCGCCGGCAAGTGGCAGGAACGCTCCGACACGGCCCGCACCAGCGGCATGGATTCCATCGTGGACCCGACCGTGGACAACTGGTTCACGGAAGGGTTCAAGGAACGGGAAGCCGCTGTCGTCGATAAGTTCAAGGCGATGGTGGGCTCCGTCGACCCGGAGGCGTACGCGCAATGCGGCGATGCCCTGGCGAAATGGGGCTTCGACGAGCGCCTGCAGGAGATCACCGTGCCCGTGCTGACGATCGCGGGCGCCGATGACCCCTCCACCGGCCCGAAGCAGCTCCAGGAGATCGCCGCGGGCGTGACCGGCGAGGCCGAATGCGTCGTCATCGATGACGCCTCCCACCAAGTTGGAACCGAGCAGCCCGACAAATTCAACGAGGCGTTGCTGGCTTTCCTGGAAAAGTAGTGGTCGGAGGGCTGGTTCAGGTAAGGCGCTAAGGTATGCGGTAAGCGACATTCGACACGACAAGGACCCTCACACCATGACTACCCGCCGACTCACCGCCGCATTCTTCGCGCTCACTCTCCCGTTGGCTGTCGCCGCCTGCGGCACCGACGATGAGAAGCTCGCCGAACCGGACCTGACCTCCGCGCCGGAGACCTCTTCTGCCGCGGAGGAAAGCGAGAAGGAGGAGACCAGCGAGCGCTCATCGACCACTGTGTCCACCATTTACGAGACTGAGGACGAAGAGGCGGATGCTGAAGACAAGGGCGACAAGGAAGCTGGCGCGGGAGCCGGATCTGACAAGGGGCCGTGCGAGTGGAAGACGGTGGAAGAAGGCGAGGTCGGCGAGGAAGTCTCTGACTACTGTGATGGCCGCTTTGCAAGCGTGGGCATCTACGCCACGGACGCCTCCGCGTACATGTTCTGGAACGGTAAGGAATGGGAGGCCATTGAGTCAGCTGGTCAGACCTACACCGGCTTCAAGTGTTACGACGAAGCGCATCTAGAAGAGCTTGGCGTTCCTGCTGAGCTCAAAGAGCTGATGATCATCTGCGACTAGCCGCCGGAAACGCGATACCCCGCCGCATCCCGGGAGGGATGGGGCGGGGCGTCGATAAGCGAATGCTTTTTAGGCGTTCAGCTTGCGGTAGTCGAAGACCTGGTCGATGATGCCGTATTCGACAGCCTCTTCGGCGGTGAGGATCTTGTCGCGGTCGGTGTCGATGCGGACCTGCTCGGAGGTGCGGCCGGAGTGTCGCGCGAGCGTATCCTCCATGAGGCGGCGCATGCGCTCGATCTCCTTGGCCTGAATCTCGAGGTCGGACACCTGGCCCTGGGTGCCCTGGGTGGCAGGCTGGTGGATGAGCACGCGGGAGTTCGGCAGCGCGGCGCGCTTACCCGGCGCACCCGCTGCGAGAATGACCGCAGCGGCGGACGCGGCCTGGCCGAGGCACACGGTCTGGACATCGGGGCGGACGTACTGCATCGTGTCGTAAATCGCCATCAGCGAGGTGAACGAACCTCCCGGCGAGTTGATGTACATCGTGATGTCGCGATCCGGGTCCTGGGACTCCAGCACGAGCAGCTGCGCCATGATGTCGTTCGCGGACGTGTCGTCGACCTGGGTGCCCAGGAAGATGATGCGCTCCTCGAACAGCTTCGAGTACGGGTTGGTCTCCTTCGTGCCGAACGACGACTGCTCGATGAAGCTCGGCAGGACGTAACGGGAGTTGGGCATCTGGAAAGACATAGTGTTTATCTCCTCTGTGTGTAGCTCTGCCGGTTAGTTGCTGATCGTGCCCTGGGCGCTGGAAATCACGTGGTCCACGATGCCGTACTCCTTCGCCTCCTGGGCGTTGAACCAGCGGTCGCGGTCCGAATCCTTGGTGATCTGCTCGAAGGTCTGGCCGGTGTGCTCCGCGATGAGCTCCGCCATCTCGCGCTTCGTCTGCGCGAACTGCTCAGCCTGGATCGCGATGTCCGCCGCAGTACCGCCCACGCCAGCCGACGGCTGGTGCATCATGATTCGCGCGTGCGGCAGAGCGAAACGCTTGCCCTTCGTGCCGCCGGACAGCAGGAACTGGCCCATCGACGCAGCCAAGCCCATGCCGTAGGTGGCGATGTCGCACGGGGAGTACTTCATCGTGTCGTAAATCGCCATGCCAGCCGTCACTGAGCCACCCGGCGAGTTGATGTACAGCGAGATGTCGCGGTTTGGGTCCTCCGCGGACAGCAGCAGGATCTGTGCGCACAGCTTATTCGCGATCTCGTCGTCCACCTGCTGGCCCAAGAAAATGATGCGCTCGCGCAGCAGACGCTCGTATACCGAGTCGCCCAAATTCATGCCGGTTGCCGGAGAAGTCATCGATGTGCTCCTTTTAGTCATTTCAATCATCGTTTCTCGCCTACGATAACGCCCCACCCTAGTTGCGGATTCCGCCCGCGGGGCCGTGTTCGCTGACAGCGTAGAGGGGCACGCTTTGCTAATCGACGTTCCCCCGACGCGGCAGCGAAGAACCTCCCGGCCGGCGACGAATTCACACGGCTGGGAGGTTCAGAGAAGGGTCTTACTTGTCGTCTTCGGTTTCAGACTCGGTCGCGGCGTCGGCAACAGCCTTGTCGGCGGCCTCAGCCTCAGCGACCTTGTCCTCGTCGATCTCGCCGAAGTACTCGTTCGGGTCGATGGAGTCGCCCTCGTCGTCCTTGACGGTGGTGCGGGAGATCGCGGCGGCGAGAGCCTTGCCGCGGCGGACATCGGCGAACAGGTTAGCTACCTGGCCGGACTGCTGCAGCTGCATGATGAACTGGTTCGGGTCCATGCCGTAGGACTGCGCGGTGAACAGGATGTGGTCGGTGAGCTCCTGCTGGGAGACTTCCGGCTCTTCCAGGTCGGCGACGGCGTCGAGGAACAGCTGGGTGCGGACGGACTCCTCAGCCTGCTCACGAGATTCCTTGTCGAATTCCTCGCGGGTGGTGCCCTGCGCCTCAAGCATCTGGGCGAACGCGTTCTCGTCGTGGGCCATCTGGCCCAAAATCTGGTGGAGCTGGTTGTGGACCTGCTCGTCGACAACTGCCTGCGGCAGCTCGAACTTCGTTTGCTCGAGGGCGGCCTTGAGAACCTCGTCGCGGATGTCGGCGGCCTGCTGGGCCTTCTTGTTCTCCTCGAGCTGGTTCTTGGTGGACTCGCGGAGCTCCTCGACGGTGTCGAACTCGGACGCCATCTGGACGAATTCCTCGTCGAGTTCCGGCAGCTTGCGCTCCTTGGACTGCTGGACGGTGACCTTGATGGTGGCCTCCTCGCCCTTGTGCTCGCCGAATTGGATCTCGGAGGTGAACTCTGCTTCCTCGCCGGTCTTGAGTCCCTTGATGGCCTTGTCCAGACCCTCGATGAGGTCGTCGCGGCCGATCTCGTAAGTGATGCCCTCGGTGGAGGCCTCCTCGATCTTCTCGCCGTCGATGATGGCTTCGAGATCGATGATCGCGAAGTCGCCCTTCTTCAACTTGCGGCGGGTGTCCTTGAGCTCGCCGAAGCGGGCGCGCAGGTTGTCCAGCTCTTCGTCGATGGCTTCGTCGTCGATCTTCAGGGCCGGCACCTCGACGGAGATTGTGGAGAAGTCCGGGACCTCGATTTCAGGACGGATGTCAACCTCAGCGGTGAACTCGACAAAGTCGTTGTCCTCGATCTTGGTGATGTCGATCTCCGGTTGGCCAATGACCTTCAGGTCGTTCTCGGTCACAGCGGTCTCGTAACGGGTCGGCAGCATGTCGTTGACGACCTGCTCGAGAATGGGGCCGCGGCCGAAGCGGGCGTCGATAAGCTGGCGCGGTGCCTTGCCGCGGCGGAAACCCGGGATGTTGACCTGCTGTGCGATGGCCTTGTACGCTTGGTCGATTTCCGGGCCGAGCTCGTCGAACGGAACGGTCACGGTCAGCTTCGCGCGAGTGTCGCTGAGCTTGTCCACGGAAGTCTTCACGGAAATTCTCTCCTGGCTAGTTTTGCGGATTCGTTCAAAGTTTTCGGGGAGCCGCCCTGTTCGGCGCTCCTTGTCGGGGCGACAGGATTTGAACCTGCGACCCCCTGCTCCCAAAGCAGGTGCGCTACCAAACTGCGCCACGCCCCGTTGGTCGTTGCAAGCCCCGGCCGGTGACCGGCGCTAGCTCACGGGAGATGATTCTAGCGTGAGCCGAAAAACCGCCGTTTCATTGGGGGCCGGGTTATTGCGGTCCACATGTTTCCAGGATGCCTGCGGGACGCAAAGAAGCGGCATGCTTATCGACGCCTCCCTGCCACGCGTTCTGGGCTAAGTAGCGAAAAGCCGGCCCCGCATTAGGCGGCGACCGGCCGAAAGTGGAGGGAATGACGGGAATCGAACCCGCGTCTTCAGCTTGGAAGGCTGAGGTATTAGCCACTATACGACATTCCCACGTGCGTAAACGTGTGTGAATACGCGCGGGGTCGAGTGTATCCCACCGCACGGTTCACTCCAAAAAGACTCAGCTAAAGCGTTCCGGAGGGAATGCTGGAGACTCAGTTATCGTTGGAGAAAGCAGCTACGGAAAGGATCGACATGGGACTTCTCACCTTGCTCGTCATCGCGGCGGCCGTCGGCGGCGTCGTGATGCTCATCGGCCGCACGCAGAATAACAGCCAGCGCGCGCAGGTCGAGGGAGCCAATTTCGAGGACGCGCTGGCCGATGCCCGGCGCTGGGTCGAGCGCCTCGGCCACCAGGTGCTGACCATTTCCGGAACAGACACCGCCTCCACCCAGGCAATGGCGGACGCCTCCGAGCGTTACAACGCCGCGAACTCCGCACTGACTCAGGCGCGTACCGTCAAGCAGGCGCAGCTGGCCCGCGAGTCCGCGCTCGAGGGCCTGTATTACGTCAACGCGGCACGGGAGATCCTCGGGTTGGCGCCCGGCCCGCAGCTTCCGGAGCTCGAAGCCCAGCGCCAGGCCGGCCGCGTGAGCGAGCCCCGCAGCGCCGAGTTCGACGGCGAGACAGTGCAGGCATCCCCGTACGCAAGCTCCGCCACCCCGCACTACTACCCCGGCGGCGCTGTCGCCGGCCGCCCCGTCCCAGCCGGCTGGTACTCCACCGCATGGTGGGCACCCGCCGCCATGACCGGTGTGTGGGCGGCGAGCTCCATGATGTTCTACTCCACCATGTTCGCGGGCATGGCCACCGCCGCCAGTGCGAGCAGCTTCGAGGCCGGTGGTCTCGACGGAGCAGGTGCCGACGGCGCTGACATGGGCGACGCTGGCGCGGACGCCGGAGACATGGGAGACGTTGGCGGCGGCGCTGCTGACGGAGGCGGATTCTTCGACGGTTTCGGAGACTTCGGCGGCTTCGGCGACGGCGGCGGCTTCGACTTCGACTTTTAGTAGCGGATCACCAGAGCCCGCGAATCGAGCGGGCCGAGCATCGTTTCGGGACTGAGTCCGAAGATGGTCCAGCGGGTGCGCGCTGCCCACCGGAGAGCTTCCTCGGAGGAATTCTGGCGGAAGTTGACCGCCATGCCGTCGTCGAAGAAACGAATCTGGGTCGCGCCGGTGGGCCAGTTCTTCGCCGCAGGGGTCTCTAAGAACACAGTGTTCTTGGCCACGTCCGGGCGGTTGTTGCGGCCACGGTGAGTGTGGCCGGACAAAACGAGCTTGATGTTGTCCTGGGCAGCGATCATCCGCTGCAGGCGCATGATGTCCATGTCACGGAGCACGAAGGCGGGGCCAGCTGGGTTCGACCACGCTGCCTGACGCGTGGCCGGGTGGTGCAGCATGACCACGGTGGGCGTTACCGTGTCCTCGTCGAAAATCGCTTGGATCTGTGTGAACTGCTCGCGGGAGATCATCTCGCCGCTGGAGTCGAGCTTCGTCGAGTCGATACCCACTACGCGCGCGACGAGATTTCCGCCGGCGCCGCGGACATCTTCCACCCAGGCGGTCTGGCGGGGTTCGAACGCTGCTCCCCAGCCGTCGGTCCGCTTGTCGTCGTAGGCGAGGGCGTCGGCGTACTCGGGCCCGTCGGAAAGCTTGTGCGGTCGGTCGTGGTTGCCG
The DNA here is from genome assembly GCF_030408415.1 of Corynebacterium appendicis CIP 107643. Lineage (NCBI taxonomy): Bacteria > Bacillati > Actinomycetota > Actinomycetes > Mycobacteriales > Corynebacteriaceae > Corynebacterium > Corynebacterium appendicis. Next base: position 1,818,996 of record NZ_CP046976.1, read on the forward strand.
CGCGTGCAGCGCACGGTGCCGTTGAAGCGGCCGAGCAGCTCCTGAGCTTTGGTGATCTCCCACGGGCGAGCTTCCGAGGTGACGTCACCGTTGATGAACAGGTGGCTGGCGCCGACGGAATGCGCGGTGTCGATCACCGCGTCGAGGGAGACTTCCGGGTACGGGCGCTCCCCCGGCAGGGAGCGCGCCGGCGGCGGGAAATTGTTCTTCCAGATGCCGTCGCCGTTCTCGCCGATGTGGGTGTCGTTGGCCACGACGATGGTGCCCAGCATCGGGCCGGACAGACGCGGCAGGGTGGTGAACAGGCGGGTATCCTCCTGCTTCCGTTTTGCGTCGCGGCGGCTTCGGTTCCGTGAGAGGTGGCCAGGAAGGCGTAGGTGGTGTCGGCGCGCAGACCGGTGACTGTGAGCTGGTGGAAATAGCGGTCGGACGGGCTGGCCACCACGGTGGTGTCGGATGAGTTGTCCACTGGCCAGACGCGGAGTTCACCCGCCGTCGGCATACCTTTCGGCGCTTTGTCGCGCGCACTCTCGGCATCCCACGTCAACCATGTGATGGTCGCGGAATCCTCCGTCACCGTGACCACCTGCACGTCGCCGGCAAGAAAGCGGCCGCGGCCGTTGGAGCCGATATTCCCGACGACCAGGCCGGATTCCGATGACCCGACGGACCTCCCGCCCGCGGGACCGAAGAGCTGGAGCACCGACGAGCCGCCGGAGGATCCGCTGCTGGACTGGGCAAATGCGTGGGCCGGGGCGACGAGCGTGGAGCCCGCACCGATCGCGAGCGCCTTGAGCAGAGTGCGACGGGACGTGGAAGACACACTGCGAAAAATATGCGCTCGGACTGACAGGAAAGTTAATTCCACATGGCCGTTCGACGAACCTGGCCGGACACAGCGAACACCCGAGGCCAGTTTCGCGTTACCTACGCAACACTTGCCGCCAATGTGTAATGTGGCTCTCATTAGCTAGTTCGAACAACCGACTCCGGAACAAACGGGTCGAACGAGACGAAAAGGAGAACCGACAATGGCAGCCGCGATTCAGACCCGCGTCAACGAATTGCTCGGCATCGAGCACCCGATAATCCAGGGCGGCATGCAGTGGGTCGGCACCGCCGACCTCGCATCCGCCGTCTCCAACGCGGGTGGCCTGGGCATTCTCACGTCGCTGACGCAGCCGTCGCCGGAAGACCTCGGCAAGGAAATCGACCGCATGCGGGAGATGACCGACAAGCCGTTCGGCGTGAACCTGACCATCCTGCCGACGATCACGCCGCCGCCGTACGAGGAGTACCTGCGGGTGGCAGTCGAGAAGGGCGTGAAGATCGTGGAGACCGCCGGTGCGAACCCCGCGAAGCTCGTCCCGATGCTGAAGGACGCGGGCGTGACCGTGGTCCACAAGTGCACCTCCGTGCGTCACGCGCTCAGCGCGCAGGAAAAGGGCGTGGACATCGTCAGCGTCGACGGTTTCGAGTGCGCCGGCCACCCGGGCGAGGACGATATTCCGGGCCTGGTTCTTCTTCCGGCCGCAGCGGACAAGCTGGACATTCCGATCGTGGCGTCCGGCGGTATCGCCGACGGCCGCGGCATGGCGGCGGCTCTCGCGCTGGGCGCGGAGGGCATCAACATGGGCACCCGCTTCCTGTGCACCGAGGAGGCGCCGGTCCACCGCAATGTCAAGGAAGCGATCGTGGAGCGCTCCGAGCTGGACACCGAGCTCATCTTCCGCACTCTAAACAACACGGCGCGCGTAGCGTCGAACGAGGTCAGCCGCGAGGTCGTCGAAAAGCTCAATGCTGGCGCGCAGTTCCCCGAGGTCCGCGACCTCGTTTCCGGCCAGCGCGGCCGCAAGGTGTACGAGAACGGTGACCTGGACGCGGGCATCTGGTCCTGCGGCATGGTCCAGGGTGTCATCAACGACATCCCGACCTGCGGCGAGTTGGTCCCGCGCATTGCCAACGAAGCAGCGGACATCATCACGGGCCGCCTCGCGGGCTTCGTCAAGTAGAGGCAGCTATGTCAGGCGAACTCAAGGGCAACATCACTTCGCTTATCGACGGCGCGACCGCCCTCGTCCGCATCTCCAACCCCTCCAAGCGGAACGCATTGGAGCCGGATTCCTACTGGGCGATCGGCGATGCCGTCCAGGCGGCGAACGCCAACCCGGAGGTGCGGTGCATCATCGTCACCGGCGACGAGAAGTCCTTCTGCTCCGGCATGGACATCGAGGCATTCACCGGTGAGAGCACCGCGGAGGTCGCCGCTCACTCGCTGGGTGGAATCGAGCACATGATCGGCTCGATCACCCGCGCCGACGTCCCAGTCATCGCCGCCGCCGAGGGCGCCGTCGCCGGTGTCGGGGCGTCGCTCGCCTGCGCGTGCGACCTCATCGTCGCGGCAGAATCCGCGTTCATCACCCTCCCCTTCGGCCGCATCGGCCTCATGCCGGACGGTGGCGCGGTGGCGACGCTGGCGGCGTCGATAGGCAGGCACCGTGCAATGCAGCTGGTGCTGCTGCAGGAGCGCATCCCCGCCGCCGACGCTGTTGATTTCGGTCTTTTCGCGGAAGTCACGCCGACTGGTGGCGCCCTTGAGAAAGCGAAGCAGTGGGCGGAGAGCTTTACCGCCTCCCCGCGCGGCGCTGTCGCCGAGACGAAGCGCGCCGTCAACCGCGTCTCCCTCACCGAGCTGCCGAACAGCATGGTCAACGAGGCCCGCTTCCAGACCGAGCTGCTGCAAAGCCCCGGCCACAAAGAAGGCGTCGCCGCCTTCCTGGAGCGTCGCGCACCGAAGTTCTAGCCACTCGCGCGGGAATGGATATAGTCGCACCATGAATCGCTTCCCTTCCGTTCTCGCGGCGACGACCCTCACTTTCACGCTGAGCGGCTGCGCGCAGGCCACCGCCGGGGAAACCATCGAGGTCACCGCAACCGATACCGAGTGCGCGGTGGCTGTGGACTCGGTAGAGGCAGGCACCTCGACATTTGAAGTCGAGAATTCCGCCGGCGCACCTCTGGCTTTCTTCGTGCTCGCACCGGGCGGCGGGCGCGTGTACGCCTCCCGCGACAACATCATGCCGGGCTCTTCGGCTGACCTCACTGTGTCGCTGGATCCCGGAGACTACGCCACCGCCTGCAAACTTGGGTGGCGCGGCCCCGATATCGGCCCGGCGGAATTCACGGTCACCGGCGATACGGACACCGCCGCCGAAGGTTCCGCAGAGGAGCAGCTCGAGACAGCCCGCGATAATTACGTCACGTTTGCGCGGCGGGAACTCGCTGAGTTCCTTCCTCAGGTCGAGGACTTCGCCGAAGCCTACGCCGCGGGCGACGATGCGCGGGCCAAGCAGCTCTACCCCGCTGCCCGCGAGAAATACATGCGCATCAGCCCGCTGGCAGTGTCCGTCGGCGTGCTCGACGAGCGCATCAACGCACGCGAGGAGGAGTACAGGACGCAGGCCGGTGACCTGAAGGAGCGCGACCAGACATTCACCGAGTGGCTCGGATTCCACCGCATCGAGAAAGACCTGTGGCCGGAATTAGCTGCGGAGACATCCGAGCCGGAAGAACCGACCACTCCGCGCGAGCGCCGCGAGATCGCGGACACACTCATCGGCGATGTCGAACAGCTCAAGATGACCGTCGACAAGTCGAATTTCATCGAAGCCCGCGACATCACCATGGATACGATCGTGCGCGGCGCACTGCGTAAGACTGGGCAGCCGGTACACGATGCCCACGACGCGATCGGGGCGGTTCACGCATCTCGCGCCGTATTCGAAGCGGTCAAAGACTTAGCCGCCGACCGCGGGGAGGAGGGCTCAACACTTGTCAGCGAGACCGAGAACCACCTCGATTCCCTACAGCGCTCTGCGGAAACCGCAATCGGCGAGCTCGAGAACCCCGAGACCGCTGGGGAGACCGGTGGGGGGACCGCTGAGAAATCGGATGTCGAACTCAGCCAGCTCAACGAGGATCTAGCGCGTCTTGCAGACCTCCTCGGCCTCGATGTGGAGGAGCAGGAGGTTTAGGGCGTGCGCTGCCAGGTTCCGTCGATAAGCGCGATTGCTCCCGCTTCCTCGAACGCGCGCAACCATCCCTCCATGGGCCACGTCCCCCATTTGCCGTGGAAGACCGCGGCGTTGCGGAGAATGTCGTCGAGGTGCTGCCACGGCGGCGATGAGACCGGGTGCCACTGGTGGAACGCGTGCGCGCCGCCGACCCACAGAAGGTCGATGCCGTGGGAGCGCAGGTTCCAGGCGAAGTCCGTGTCCTCCCCGCCGTAGCCGGAATATGCCTCGTCGAAGCCGCCGAAAGCCTCGACGATTCTTGCCCATGTCTTAGCGGTGCACGCGAACGACAGGGACCAGAAGAGGTCGTAATTGTCGGCGCGGACGATCTCGCCTGCGGGCGGGTTCGGGCGAGCAGGGTGGGGGTCCGGGCGCACGGTGCGCAGCTCCCCCTCATCCATGTAGGTGACGGGGCCAGCCACGACTGCATCCGGGTGCTCCGCGAGCGCCTTCGTGTAGAGCGGGACGAGATCGCCGCCGGCGAGGCAATCCGCGTCGAGGAAGATGAGCACTTCGTTGCCGCGCGCAATCGCCTCGGCGGCGCCACGGTTGCGCGCGCGGGCGAGATTCGGGTGGCTGGTGGTGTCGTGCTCACCGCTGCCCGTGGAAATCACGTGGCTCTTGGGCACCGCTTTCTCCAGCGCCTTGTGGTCGGCGAGCGCGACCGTGATGTGGTCCGTGCCCTCCGGCGCGAGGTTGACCTGGTGGGTGAGGTGGCTGGCTCGGCCCACGTTGGCGAGCGTCACAATGGCCGCTTTCGCGCCCGCCGGGTCCTCGGCGACGTGCGCGATCACCTCGGCTGCCCGGCGCGCGGACCCGTCTGTTTCCCAGCGGGACCAGTCGGCGCCCAGCTCGCGTGCGGCGGCGAGCACCCCCGGCCAGTCCTCCGGCGCCGGGAAACTCTCGGGCACGACAGCGAGTCCTTTGCGCGCGAGGAGCTGAGCGGACGTCTTCTGCTCGATGAACGGCCGCGGCTGCGGGAGAATCACGGCCGGCGCACCCAGGTGCGCGATGTCCGCGATGGAGTTCTGGCCGCCTGCAGCCACCACGACCCCGGCGGAAGCAATGAGCTCCGTGGGGTCATCCACGCGGTTGTCCCCGGTCAGGAACGTGAAGCGGTAGTCGGGGCAGGCCACCGCCACAGCGTCCCAGTCCCCCGGCTCCCACGTGGACCCGCCCTGGCCGGCCATGACGACGACGTGGTGCGGGTCGCGCTCGGACTCCTGCGCCGGATCGAGCCGCTGGAGCCTGGTGATTCCGCCGACCGGGTGCAGCCGGTCCGAGTGCATGCGCATGTGCTCAGGCACCGGCACCCAGGACGGCCACGCGGCGATAATGGCGTCGGACTGGCGGTAGGCAAGCTGGTGCGGCGGGTCATCCCGCAGACCGGGCATGGCCAGCGTGATCACGGGCACGCCCATGAGGCGCAGGAACATGCACATCTCGGCGGAGACGTCCACGTAGAACGCCGCCGGGTCATTCCCAGCCACCCAGGAAGCGACGGCCGCGAAGCGTTCCCGCAGCCCGCGGTTGCCGTACGGCGCGTAGTGGAGGGTGCCGCCAGCGGTTATCGCGCGGCCGGAGTGGCCGTGGCCGGCGTCATCGGCGATCACCACATCCGCACCCGGCGCGGTGGACAAGATGACGGCGTCCCAGTCCAGCTCGCGCAGTTCACGCTGGATCATCCGGCACCGCTGAATGTGCCCGCTGCCTTGGTGGTGCGAGTAAATACCGATGAGTTTGCTCACCGCACAATCACTTCCCGGTAGAGATCGACGTAGCGCCGCGCTGTCTGTGTCAGGCTGTGGTTCTCCACCACCCAGGCGCGGACTTTGGCTCGGTCAGTGTGGAGAGCGCGGTGGATCGCACCAGCGAGCCCCACCACATCGTCCGGTTTGACCAGCACAGCTGGGGCATGTGCGAGCAGTTCGCCCATCCCGCCGCGGTCAAAGGCCGCCACTGGCGTGCCGCAGGACATGGCCTCGAATGCCGCCAGCCCGAACGGCTCCTCCCAGCGCGGCGTGACCACGCAGACGGCATGGCGGCCGACAAGGCGGCGCAGCTCCGCGTGGGACAGCTCCCCCACCCAGCGGATGAGCTGACCGTCCAGCCGCGGCGCGATCTCCTCCTGGAAGTAGGTGTGGTCGCCCTTCCGGCCCGCGATAGTCAGCGGCAGGCCGAGCAGACGGCACGCGTCCATGGCCAGGTGCAGCCCCTTTTCGGGGACGATGCGGCCGAACCAGACGGCGCCGTCGCCGCCGGGGCCCGCTGCCCACCGCCGCACGTTCACCCCGTTGGGGATGACCTCTATGGGCGTGGGCATGTCCCAGCTGCGCGCCGTGGTGGTGCTCACCGCCGCGAACCGGCCGGCCGCCTCACCCGCGGCGTCCACCACGTCCTGGATTTCCGGCAGCTGCGGGGTGTGCAGCGTGGTCAGCATCGGCAACGGCTCCGGCGACGCCCCCGAGGGGAACATCGCTGGGCTGAGGCTGTTGTTGTGCACCACGTCGTACTGCTCCGCGACGAGGTGCGCACGCAGGTCGAGAAATGCCTGCTCCTCCCGCTCCTTCTCACCGGCCGGGTAGCCGGTGTCCGTGGCGCGCTCGGGGTTGGACCCCCAGTCCACGCCAGGCAGCTCGAAGCCCTTCACGTTGCCGTCCGAGCCCCTGGCGGCGTAGAAGTCCACCTCGTGGCCCTCCTCGCGCAGCGCTTTGACCATGGTGTGGCAGAAGGCCTCCAGCCCGCCGGCATACGGCTCGCGGATGGGATAGCGCGCGGGCGCGACAAACGCGATCCGCAGTTTCGGGGTGCTCAGCACATCGCTAGCTGCGTGCAGAGTGATCGTCATCGCCCCTCCCCTGCGTCGAGCGCAGCCGCGTAAATCCCGGCGTGAGTCTGCTTGATCGCGCGCAGCTGTGCCCCGCGGTCGCCGCGGTACGGCACCGGGCCGGCAGCGAGGAGCTCGGCGGCGGCGCGCCCCGCATCGGCCCCGTCGCCCTTGCGGTACACCGACACAGCCTCGGGCGTGTCCGCTTGGTCGGCGTAGCAGCCGCAATCAGGGACAGCGACGCTCACTCCCAGGTCGCGGCACATTTCCAGCCAGCCAGAGTGCGTCCCCCTGACGTACGGCAGGATGCACACGCGGTGGGAGGCGACAGCGGAGTGCAGTTCAGAGTCGTTCATGGGGGCGTGGGTGACGGGGGTGATGCCGTCGATACGCGCAAACTCCTCCCGCAACTCCCGCGTCGCATCGACGTCGTGCATGTATACGGTCAGCGGGACAAAATTTGCGATCGCGCGGTAGAAATCCACGTCGGCAACGGCATTCGCGCGCAAGGATTTCAGGAAGACCGCGGCATCCGCGTCCGCTTCCACATCGGGCAGTTGCTTGACGACGGCCGGGTGCCCCACCACCGCCACATCCTCCCGCCCGTAGCGCTGCGCGATGGTGGCCGCCGCGGACTCGGTGAGCGTGACCACCTGCGTGGCCGCGCGGACGAGCACGCCCACATTCGCGCGGTGGCGTTCCTGGTCAGCCGGATCCGACAAGTGCGGGTTGTCCAAATCGTGGACGGTGACCACGAGCGGCACCGGCAACGCGTCCACGAGCTCCTGGAGCTGCTCCGGCGTGCGGTGCTCATAACCGAAGTGAATGTGCACGAGATCGACATTGCGCTCCGTGTCCCACCACTGCGCCTCCAGCGCAGGGTGCGGCCACCAGTTGCCGTCGATGTCGGGGTCGGGGTGAAAGCTCACTCCTTCAGGCTGAATCGCCTGCGGGTAGACATGTTCCGCAGGGATCGAGAGAACTTTCATTCCACCGCCCTTCACGTGCTGCTCGCAATAATTGGGCCGGCCCCGATGGGTCGGCCCGTTTCACGTACCTAATATAAACGCTCGCGCACATATCGGCATAGCGCCCGTGATTCGCTGCTGTTTGCGCAGCTATATTGGGGGACCATGCCGTTTCTCACTGTCGTAGGTAATTGCCAGGCCGAGTCCCTGCGCCGTCTCATCTCGTCCGCCGGGGACCTCGAGTCCACGCGGATCGCCCCCGTTCACGAGCTTGAGCCGGAGGACATGGAGTGGTTCGCCGACATGCTCGCCCGCACCGACATCCTGGTCACCCAGCCGATCCGCGACGACTACCGCGGACTGCCCGTGGGCACCTCGCAGACCCTCGCGCAGCTGCCCCGCGGCGCACGCCACGTGATCGTGCCTGTCCTGCGTTACGACGGCCTCATGCCCTACCAGGCCATCATCCGCGACCCGGAGGACTCCTCCCAGGACCCGCCGGTGATCCCGTACCACGACCTGCGCATCCTGGCCGCCGCCGCACGCGGGTTGGATGAGCCGGTCTCCCACCGCCCCGCCGCCGAGGCGTACCGCCGCGCCGCAGACATGTCCGTGGAGCAACTCCGCTCCCGCGAGCAGCGCCACGGCTCCGTGGTCGTGTCCGATTACCTTCAGACCGCCCCTGTCTGGCACACCGTGAACCACCCCGATAACGCGACGCTCGCGGTCGTCGCTTCCCGCGCCCGTGAGGCTCTCGGTTTGGGCGGTGACATCGAATTGCCCGACTACGAGATGCTCGGCGAGCTCGACGCGCCCATCGACGCCCACGCCGCCTCCGCCCTAGGCGCCGACGTACCCGAACGCGCCACATGGACCCGCCGCGGCGCCGGGGAGATCCCCTGGGACGAGATCGTCGCCGCCCAACTGGCGCATTTCCGTGCACGCCCGGCACTCGTCCAACACGGGCTGGAACGCCACGCCGATCGCATCGAGGCGCTGGAGCTGCTGCGATGAGCCAGCCCGCTCACCTCGTTGTCGGGCCCGATGGGCACGGGGTGACGGAGTACGCGCTCGCCCTCGCCGCGGCGGCGGACGCCCCCGTGATCCGCGAAGAAGAGTTCAGCGGTGCACCGCTTCCGGCAGGCTTCATCCACACCACGTTCACCGACCACCTCTTCGGCCCCAGCCCAGACGCTGCCGTGGACAATCTGCTCGCCCGCGCCGGGCAGCGCCGCTTGAGTGTCAGCTTCCACGACATTCCCCAACCGGAGGAGGGCGAGGAGCGTTTCGCCCGGCGCACCCCCGCCTACCTGCGCCTCGCCTCCGCCTGCATGGAATCCGGCGGCGTGGCCGTGACCAACTCGGACCACGAGGCCCACTTCTTCCGCTCCCGCGGCGCCGAGGTCTCCGTCGTGCGCCTGCCCATCCCCCGTGTGGATTCCACGTTCGCCCCGGAACCGGGCACCGTGGGCGTTCTCGGCTTCCTCTACCCCGGTAAGGGGTACGAGGCCCTCATCGACGACCTCGCAGGCACCGATTACCGCCTGCGGTTCTTGGGCTCCGTGTCATCAGGCCACGAGGACTGGGCAGACGGACTGCTCCGGCGCGCCAACGTCGCCGGACTGGACGCGGAGATCACCGGTTGGCTCACCGACGACGAACTCGCCGCTGAGATGGGCCGCATCGCCGTTCCCGTGTGTGCGCACACACACTTCTCCGCGTCCGGTTCGCTCATGACGTGGCTGGGGGCCGGCCGGCACGTGCTGGCCACCGATTCGGATTACACCCGCGAGATCGACGCCTGGTTGCCCGGGCGCATCACGCTCGTCGACCCGTCCGCGCCCGGCGGCTGGGCCGCCGCCGTCGACTCTTTCACTGCGACCGACCCGGCCGCCCCACCGTCATGGACGTGGGACGACGTCGCCGCCCAGTGGCAGACGCTCTGGGAGACCCGCGCATGATCAGCGTCGTCATCCCGCACTACAACGCCCCCGAGCACCTCGCCCGGGTCGTGGAGGCCGTCCGCGCGCAGGACGTTGCCGACGAGGTGGAGATCATCGTCGCCGACGACGGGTCCGACCACGTCCCTCACGTGCCCGACGCGACGGTGGTCACCCAAGACGACCTCGGCTTCCGCGCCGCGGCCGCACGCAACCTCGGCGCGTCCCACGCCCGCGGCGAGATTCTCGCTTTCCTCGACGGCGACACCGTCCCCGAACCCGGCTACCTCGCCGCCGCCGCGCGCCACGTTGCGGCGGACTCGCGCGCCGTGGTCGTGGGCACCCGGCTGACAGGACCGTCACGCACGGAGCCCCAATGGCTTATCGACGCCTGGTCTACCACCCACCACCTCTCCACCCCCGACGACACCTCCTGGCGCTTCATCATCTCCTCCGTGCTCACTTGCTCGAGGGAATTCTTCGAGCGCATCGGCGGTTTCGACGGTTCCTTTATCGGCTACGGCGGCGAGGACTGGGAATTCGGTTTCCGCGCCTGGAACGCCGGCGCGACCTTCGTTCACGAACCCGCCGCCGTCGCCGTCCACGACGAGGACGACTTCGGGGGCCGCTTCCCCGACCCCGCAGAGGAAGCGCGTGTGAAGAATGTGGAGACCACGGCCCTCGCCCACCGCATCACGCATCCCATCGCCCGCCCGTCCGGTGTCCGCTTCGACACCACCGACATCAGTGTGTGCCTGAACCACCATGCCGCGTTCGCCAGCCCCGGTGTCCTCGAGCTGGTGGTCAGCACCTGGCTCGCCCTCGACGCGACCATCTACCTCAGCTCCGCCCTCGAGATCCCCGACCTCTTCCGGGCCGATCCCCGCGTACGCCTTTTTCCGGCGACCGGCTACAGCCCCATTTCGGACCACCGCATCACAGTCAACGTCGACGGTGCTTTCCTTGTCAGCGATGCCGAGCGGTTCCACCGAGCGCTCCGCGAGACAAAGGACGGGCTGTTCTTCGAGTTCTCGTCCCCTTCCTCCACTTCCTCCACGCTTGCGATCCGCTCGCACCGCTCCCGTATTCTGCGCTCCCGCCCACGCACGCTCGACGGGTCCGATAGCTCCCTCGCCTCAGTCGGGATATCACGAGTCGACGGACCCGTACGCCTCGAACGGCGCTTCGCCGGCTGGTAAGAAAGGGTCCATGGACCTCGACACTCTCCTCCAGCTCGAACACGATGGTTGGGATGCACTGTGCGCCCAGACCGGCGGCACCTTCTACGGCGATCTCATGACCGACGACGCTGTCATGGTGCTTGTTAACGGCATGGTCATGGACCAGCCCACAATCGCCAGCACCATGAACCAGGCACCCGCATGGGACCGTTACGAGATCCGCGATCCCCGAGTCATCCCCCTCGGCACCGATTCCGCCGCCCTGGTCTACAACGCCACCGCTGTGCGTGGCGACGACACCTTTGAAGCACTCATGACCAGCACGTACACACTTGTGGGCGGTCACCCCCGCCTCAAGCTCTACACCCAAACCACCACGACCCATTGACCTCCAAAAAGGTGCGATAGTGGAAGCATGAAAGCACTGCGCGTCATCGGGAAAGTCGTGCTCGGGCTATTAGCTGTCATTCTCGTGCTAGTGCTCGTGATTGTCGGCCTGCGCGCCTATAACGGGCAGAAGTATCCGATCACAGAGGCGTCGAATAGCGGATTGAGCTCGGACAAATCCTCCTACGCCACCTCCGAACGCGTCACCGCCATCGAGGGCGAGTACCTGAACGGCTTCCACTTCCGCCCAGAGAAAAAGACGCACCGCGGGGTCGTCGTGGTCTACGGCGGATCGGAAGGGTCCCCGGACTACGACCGTGCGGTGCAGCTTGCAGGCGACGGCTACGAAGTCCTAAGCCTGTTCTTCTTCGGCCAGCCGAATCAGAAACCGACCCTCGCGAATGTCCCGCTGGAGCAGTTCGACGAAGTCATCGACTACATCGGCAAGAATGCCGAAGGCTCCGGCCCCGTCACCGTGATCGGAACATCGAAGGGCGCGGAATTCGCGGAACTGCTCGCAGCGCGCGGCTACCCGGTGGACAATCTTGTCGCCTTCGCGCCATCCCACTATTCGTACAGCGGCTTGGACTTCGCCAGGGGCGAGGAGCTGCCCTCATTCACCGACCGGGGTGAGACGGTGGGGTATGCGTCGTTCAGGGAGACGTCGATAAGCGCTGGCGTGAAACTCGCGTGGGACATGGCGACGGAATACCCCGTCTCCTACCGCACAACATACGAGGGCGCGGCCCGGAATGCGGCGGACGAGGCACCTATTGAGCTCGGCGACTTCGGCGGAAACGTCCTGCTCTTCGGCGGCGAAGACGACCAGATGTGGCAGTCCGCCGATGCCGCGCGTGCGCTGGCGGAGCAGGGCGGGAATATTGAGGCGCACGTTTACCCGGACGCGGGACACGCGTTCTTCCCGGATGCCGATGATGTCCCGAACGGGTGGCAGATCATGTTCGGCGGGACGGTGGAAGGAAATCGCGCCGCCCACGACGACGCGGAAAAGATTCTGCGCGAACGGCTCGCGCAGTGGCATTCCTGATCAAGCGGCTTTGGGGTGGGCGCGCAGAAGGCGGCGGATATCGCTCACGAGCTTGCCAGTCATCACATCGCGCCAACCCGCCCGGATGACGGTAAGCCCCAGACTTTGGAGCTGCTTTTGGCGCTCCAACTCCGCGAGCACCACATCGGTGGGTGCCCCGTACGTCCCGTCGTACTTCAGGCGGCCGTCGAACTCGACGACGAGCCACCCGTTGATGAGCGCGTCCACCACCGCTGTCCGGTACTCGCCGAACGGTCCGGTGTATTCAAACCGAACCTGGAACTGGATGGAATGCACCTCCGGAATCTCCGCCTGTAGCACCGCGTCGCGGCCAATCGTCTCCAGCGGGCTTTGCGACGTCCCCGCGCTCCACCCCACCAATTCCTCGAACCCCCGAATCCCGTTCGCCCTGGGCAACATGCTGTGGACCGCATCCAGCAACTCTTCCTGGGAAATGCGCTGGTGGAAACGCACATGCTCCAAGGGCACCAGCGCTTCGAGCCTGCCGTAGTAGCGGTAAATGTCGAACAGCACGTGAATCGGATGGACAGTTGTAACGCCATTGTGCTCCTGGACCAGGTCAGACCTCACCTGCCCACTGCGATAGATCACCCGCGGGTCCTTCGGTTGTTTCCCCGACTTGGCCCCCGACAGATACCTCAGATCCACCGCCTCCACCCACCCCAAGGTGGGAAACCCCAGTGCAACCGCCGCAGCTGGCCCCGTGACTGCCGCACGAGGAAAAGCAGCTGCAATCTCCCGGATCTCCTGCAGGCTCAGCCCCTGCTGTTTGCTGTGTTTCCCCCTCACGCGTGGTTCTCCCCTCACGCGTGCCAATGATTCCTCTACGCGGCAGGTTGTGCGAGGGAAAAGTGTCCACTTGAGTGGACACTTCCGCACCCTCATAGGTGAAGTTAGTCCCGTTGCAGTGCGACGCCACAGCAGTCACAGCCGACCTGGCCTTTTGCGGAGGCTATTCCGGACGGGACTAACCGCGCTGGGCACGACGGGACTAACCGCGCTGAAACTCAACCTCGGCGCTCACCGAAAACCACCGAAAACACCGAGAACACCGAAAACCCGCTCCGAAGAGCGGGTCAGACCAAAAACTAGGGCATTACAGTGTCTTCGGCGCCGGGATCTCTTCGGTCTCGCCGGTCTCCTCGTAGCGGGCGAGGATGTCGATGCGGCGCTGGTGGCGCTCCTCCACCTGGTGGTCGGGGCCGATGCCGACGAAGGCGTCGACGATAGCGAGGGTCTCTTCGAGCGAGTGCATGCGTCCGCCGATGCCGATGAGCTGGGCGTTGTTGTGCTCGCGTGCGAGCTGCGCCGTCTCAACAGACCACGCGAGAGCGCAACGGGCACCCTTGACCTTGTTCGCGGCGATCTGCTCGCCGTTGCCGGAACCGCCCAGGACGAGGCCGAGGGATTCCGGGTCGGCGACGGTCTTTTCGGCGGCGGCGATGCAGAACGCGGGGTAGTCGTCAGCGGCGTCGTACTCGTGTGCGCCGCAGTCGATCACCTCGAAGCCCTTGGCCTTCAAGTGCTCGGCGATCTGGTTCTTCCGCTCGAATCCGGCGTGGTCCGCTCCTAGGTAAATACGCATGGCGCCCAGCCTACGGGAACTTCACGTCGGATATCCCGCGCCGGCGCGGGCCGCACCGGAACGATTTAGACCTGCGGCGCCTCGGTGCGGGAGCGCTTGAGCTCGAAGAAGTACGGGAACTCGGCCAGGCCGACGGCGTGGTCGAAGAGCTTGCCGGCTTCCTCGCCTTCCGGGACGCGGGTAATCACAGGGCCGAAGAAGGCGGTGTCGCCGAGCTTGAGCACCGGAGTGCCCACCTCGTCGCCGACGGCGTCCATGGCGCCCTGGTGGTAGCCGCGGAGTTTCTCGTCGTAATCATCGGTGTTGGCTACGTCGGCGTAGGACGCATCGAGGCCCACTTCCTCGAGAGCCTTGGCGATGATCTCGTCGTAGGCGCCGTAGCCTTTCTTGCCGCCCTCGCCGCCGGGATGCACGAGGGTGCCCATGGCGGTGTACAGCTCGTCGATCTTCTCGGGCGCCTCAGCTTTGACCTTCGCGAAGACACGCGCCGGCCCCCAGTTCGCTTCCATTGCCTTGGCATAATCGGCGGGGATATCGGCTCCGTCGTTGAGCACAGCCAGGGACATGGGGACCCACTCGACGTTCACGTCGCGGACCTTCTCCACTTCCTTCATCCAGCGCGAGGTCTGCCAGCAGAACGGGCACGCCACGTCGAACCAGAAAGTCACTTGCTCAGTCATAATCCACTCCTCTAGAAATCGGTAACGCCTCCAACGGTACGTTGGTTTGCATGAAGACGAATTTGCTGCGATCCGATGCACAACACCGCGCCGAGCTGATCAGCGGGGTCCACTACGACATCGCGCTGGATATCACCGGCACGGACACCTTCACCGCGCGCACGACGGTGACGTTTGAATCAAAAGAGGGCGAGACGTTCTTCGACCTCGTTGCGGACAGCTTCGAGGCAAGGCTCGACGGCACGCTTATCGACGGCCGCGCCCTCCCCCTTACCCCCGGCCCCCACGAGCTGACCGTGACCTCCACCCACACCTATTCCCGCACGGGCGAGGGCCTGCATAAATTCACCGACCCGGCTGACGGCAAGGACTACCTGTACACCCAGTTCGAGCCTGCGATGGCGATGCGCACCTTCGCGTGCTTCGACCAGCCCGACCTCAAGGCGACCTATGAGATTTCGGTGACCGCGCCGGAACGCTATGTGGTGGTGCTCAACGAGGCCGTGGAGCGCACCGACAACGGCGACGGCACCGCCACCACCCGCACGACGATCGACTACCCGCTGTCGACCTACCTCATTTGCGTGTGCGCCGGCGAATTCGAGCGCGTCGCCGATACCTTCACCTTCACCGATAACGGTGAGGAGCGGACAATCGAGCTGGGCCTCTACGCACGTGCAAGCCTCATTCCGCACATGGATTCGGAGCGCCTGTTCGCACAGACGAAGGACGGTTTCGATTTCTACCACGAGAAATTCGGCCGCACCTACCCGTTCGGCGACAAGTACGACCAGATCTTCTGCCCCGAGTACAACATGGGCGCGATGGAGCACGTCGGTGCGGTGACCTACCGTGACGAGTACGTCTTCACATCCGAGCCGACTCCGTACCGTCTCGAGCGCCGCAACGACACGATCCTCCACGAGATGGCCCACATGTGGTTCGGTGACCTGGTCACAATGCAGTGGTGGGACGATCTGTGGCTCAACGAGTCCTTCGCGACCTGGTCCGCCGCAACAGCCCAGGTGGGCATCGGCGAGTACCCGGAGGCGTGGACGACATTCGCCTCGGTAGAGAAGGCATGGGCCTACAACCAGGACCAGCTGCCGTCGACGCACCCGATCGCGGCTGACGCGCCCGATATCGAGACTGCCGAGCAGAACTTCGACGGCATCACCTACGCCAAGGGCGCCAGCGTGCTCAAGCAGCTCCAGGCTTATGTCGGTTACGAGGAGTTCTTCGCCGGGGTTCGCACTCACTTCGACAATCACGCCTACTCCAATGCGGAGTTCGCGGATTTGCTTGGGGCGCTCGAGGAAGCGTCGGGACGCGACCTGTCCGACTGGGCGCAGCAGTGGCTGCGCACCACCGGCGTGTCCCGTTTGCGCCCGGACATCTCCGCAGACAGCTTCGCCGTCGTGCAAGAGTCCGATGTGATGCGCACGCACCGCGTCCGCGTCGGCCTGTACTCGCTTATCGACGGCACCGTCACCCGCATCAAACAAGTCGAACTGGATGTCTCCGGCGAGCGCACCGAGATCCCCGAGCTGGCGGGCGTGGAGCACGACCTCACGTTGGTCAACGACGATGACCTCACCTACTGCCTCATGGGCCTGACCGAGGAGCATCAGCGTTTCGCCCTGGAACACCTCGGCGATATCGAGGACTCCCTCGCACGCACTCTCGTGTGGTCGTCGTTGTGGGAGTCCGTGCGTGACGGCTTCCTGCCCGCCCGTCAGTTCGTCCAGCTGGTGGCACGCTTTGCCCGCCAGGAGACTCACCCGAGTGTGCAGGAGCGTCTGCTCGCCCAGGCAACCCAGGCAGTCAAGCAGTACGTCGCCGACGACTGGCGCGCCGAGGGCATGGCGCTGCTCAACACCGCTTTCCGCGGCGCCGAGCCCGCTGTCGTCTTCGACCGGGCCCTGGCCCGCCTCACTCCGGAAAAGGAGACGGTGGACCACTTCACGCAGCTGCTGGAGACCTCAGATAACCAGGAAGTGCGCTGGCTGGCCATCACCGCGCTCATCGCCGCCGGCGAGTTGGATCTGTCGGCTGCCGAGGAAGAAAAGGATTCCTCCTCGGAGGGGGCGGTGTCGAGGCTGAGGGCGCGGGCGAGCGTCGATAAGCGCTGGGCGTGGGACAAGCTGGTGAACGAGGACCTCACCAACCTCGAATCCCGCTACCTCATGGATGGCCTGACCTTCTCCCGCGAGGGCCTCGACGGCTTGACCGACGAGTACTTCCGTGTGGCGCCGCAGCTGTGGGAGCGTCTGACCAACGAGATGGCGCAGCGCACGCTCGAGGGCATATACCCGCTGTGGGATGTCTCCGAGGAGGCGATCGCGAAGGCCGATGAAATGCTGGCCAGCGATATCCCGGCTGGTCTGCGCCGCATCATCTCCGAGGGCCAGGACCGCGCCGCCCGCGCACTGCGGAACCGCAAGGTGGACGCGCAGGCCTAAGTGATTCCGGGGCTGGATGCAATCTGCATCCAGCGGACCCGGTCAGAGCTTCGCGAGCGCCTGCTCCAGATCGGCGATGAGGTCGGCCTCGTCCTCGATGCCGACGGAGATACGCACGAGCTCTGGCGGGACCTCGAGCGCGGAACCTGCGACGGAGACGTGGGTCATGGTGGCCGGGTGCTCGAGGAGGCTCTCGACGCCGCCGAGGGATTCGGCGAGACAGAAGAGCTTGGTGGAGCGGCAGAAGGTCTCGGCCTGCTCGACGGTGTTGAAGGCGACAGAGACCATGCCGCCGAAACGGCTCATCTGGCGGGCGGCGATGTCGTGGCCCGGGTGGTCCTCGAGCCCCGGGTAGTAAACGCGGGCGACCTTGTCGGAGGCCTGCAGGTGCTTCGCCACAGCCTCGGCGTTGTCGCAGTGCTTGTCCATGCGCACGCCGAGGGTCTTCAGGCCGCGGCCGGTGAGGTAGGTGTCGAAGGGCGACGGGATCGCGCCGATCCAGCCGAAGAAGAAGCGAAGCTGGTCCTCGAAATCGTTCAGCTTGTCGAAGCTGGCTGCGGTCACGCCGGTCACGCCTTTCGACTCGGTGTCCGCGGGCCGGTTGGCGCACACGACACCGCCGACGACGTCGGAGTGGCCGCCGATGTACTTGGTGGTCGAGTGGAGCACCACATCCGCGCCGAGCTCCAGCGGCTGCTGCAGGTACGGGGAGGCGAAGGTGTTGTCGACGACGAGGGTGGAATCGCCCTTGACCTCTGCGAGGGCCTGGATATCGGCGATGGACAGCAGCGGGTTCGTCGGGGTCTCCACCCACACGACTTTGGTGTTGTCCTGGATCGCGGCGGCGACCTCGTCGGTGTTGGTGATATCCACCGGGGTGTTCTCGATCCCCCACTGGGTGAAGATCTGCTGGATCAGGCGGTAGGTACCGCCGTAGGCGTCGTTGCCGATGACAATGTGATCGCCAGGTTTGAGCAGGATGCGCAGCACGGTATCCACCGCGGCCATGCCGGAGGAGTAGGCGACGCAGTAGTCGGCCTTCTCCAGCGCGGCGACGGTCTTCTCCAGCGCCGTGATGGTCGGGTTGCCCACGCGGGTGTATTCGTAGCCGTTGCGGGTCACCGCCAGGTCGTCCTGCGCGAAGGTGGTCGACGCGTAGATGGGGGTGTTGATCGACCCGTAGAGGGAGTCGGGCTCGTACCCAGCGTGGATGGAATCGGTGCTAAATCCGGCAGACATCACAATCCTTTCTTATCCTCCTCGCACAATAGACCAAGCGGTTCATTACGCCCATGGCGGGTGGTGGATTACATTCACGGACCCGCAAGCGCGCAGCGTAGGATGAGGAGGATGACTACCAACGCGAGCGGCGACGCCGAGAACACGGCCCAAACGATGTATGAGGCACTCGGGGAGGATTTCTTCCGCCGGCTTGTCGGGGGCTTCTACAAGCAAGTGCGTGACGACGACCTGATCGGCCCCATGTACCCCGAAGGCGACTTCGAAGGAGCAGAAGACCGGCTCCGGTGGTTCCTCGTGCAGTACTGGGGCGGGCCGCAGACCTTCTCCGAGCGCCGCGGGGCTCCGATGCTGCGCCGGCGCCACTTCCCCTACACAATCGGCCGCGCGGAAGCGGAGCGCTGGCTGCAGCTGATGGAGAATTCCCTCGACCAGTTCACCGAGGACGAACTGCTGCCGGCCCAGCGTCACGCATTGTGGAACCACATGCAGCGCGTGGCGTACATGATGATCAACCAGCCGGAAGACCACCCGGGAATGAGTCCGCAGGGCGGCAATTTGATGTAGCGGCGCAGGTGCGGGAAATTCGCACCGTGAAAACACCCACATAGTTAGTTTGCTGAAACTACGATGGCGTCATGCCATCTACGGTGATCAGTCCTTCACAGACATTGCTCGCGGTCGTGCCGCCGCTCGTGGAGAGCGGGCAGATAGCGGCCCCGTACGCCGCCGTGGATATCGCAGCCTTCGACTACAACGCGAAGCAGATGGTCGGCCGGGCGCGGGGGTTACCGATCCGGGTGGCGTCGAAGTCGCTGCGCAGCGTCGCAGCACTCCGGAGGGCGCTTGACCACGACGGTTTCCAGGGGATTTTGTCCTACAGCGTGCCGGAGGCGATCCACCTGGCACAGGCGGGATTCGACGATATCGTCGTGGCCTACCCGTGTGTGAACACAGCGGCTCTCAGAGAGCTCGCGGCGGACCAGAAATTGCGCGAGACCATCACCGCGATGGTGGACTGCACCGAGCACCTCGAGCTGATTGAGGCGGCAGCGCAGGGCGCGGGGCCGGTGCGGGTGGCCATCGATTTGGACTGCACGCTCCACCTGCCCGGCGCGGTCATCGGGCCGCGGCGCTCCCCGGTGCGTACGCCGGAGCAGGTGGAGGAGCTGGCGGGGGCGATCGTCGATAAGCGTTGCCTGCGTCTGGTCGGCGTCATGGCGTACGAGGGGCAGGTCGCGTCGGTCGCTGATGCGGAATCGGGCGTGGCGGGTTCCGTGAAGCGGTGGTTGCGGCGCACGTCGATGGAGCAGCTGGCGCCGCGCCGAAAGGCGTGCATCGACGCGGCGCGGCAATTCGCGGACCTGGAATTTGTCAACGGCGGCGGGACGGGCTCGCTGGACGTGAGCGCCGACGAGGGAACCCTGACGGAGCTCGCGGCGGGCTCGGGCTTTTACACGCCGGTCATCTTCGACAACTTCGCCACCGTCAACCACCGCGCGGCCGCATTCTTCATCTGCCAGGTCTCCCGCATCCCGGCGAAGGGCTGGGCGACGGTGAACTCAGGCGGGTGGATCGCGTCCGGCCCGCCCGCCGCGGACCGCGTGCCCGTGGCCGTGCACCCCGGCGGACTGAAATATTCCGCGACGGAGGGCGCGGGCGAGGTGCAGACCCCGCTCCACGGGCCGGGCGCGAGCAGCGTGCGCGTCGGCGACCTCGTGTGGTTCCGCCACGCAAAAGCCGGAGAGATGACGGAGCACGTCGACGGAATCGTCGCCGTCCACCCGGACGGGACAGCAGAAACGTGGGACACATACAGAGGAAATGGGTGGACGCTGCGATGACCTTCACAATCAGCGAACCTGAAATGCGCACGGGCCAAAGTTTCACCAACTGGTCGGGGTCGGTGAGCACCAACCCGACGGCGTTCTACTACCCCGCCACCATCGAGGAAGTCCAGCGCATCGTGCGCACGCTGCCTGCGGGCCAATCTGTGCGCACGGTCGGCGGCGGCCACTCGTTCACGCCGGTCGCAGCGGGCACGCAGGCGATGATCAGCCTGGACAAGCTCGCGGGCATCATGCGCATCGACACGGAGACCAAGCGCGTGCGCTTCCTCGCCGGCACGCGCCTGCACCGCATCCCGGAATACCTCCAGCCGTTCGGCCTCGCGCTCGCCAACCAGGGCGACATCGACGTCCAGTCGGTCGCCGGCGCGATCTCCACATCGACGCACGGCACGGGCATCGAGTGGACCGGGTTCGCGGGCACAGTCACCGGCATTTCGCTTATCGACGCCACCGGTGAGCGCCGCGACTACTCCATCGACCCCGATCCGGACATGCTCCGTTTGGTGACCGTCTCACTGGGCGCCCTGGGCGTCGTCGTCGAGGTGGAAATGCAGTGCGTCGACGCCTTCGACCTGCTGGCGGAAGAGGGCGCCGAAAGCCTGGATGCGGTGCTCGATTCGTGGGAGGAGCGCTCCCGCGCCGTCGACCACTACGAGGCGTTCTGGTTCCCGCACACCGGCCGCGCGATGGTGAAGTCCAATACGCGCCTGGCCCCCGGTGTGCGGGCGCCCGGCGGCGAGCCGAAAGTGCGCGGTAAATTAACCCGTTTCCTCGAAGACGACGTGATCGGCAACGGCGCCTTCGCCGCCTCCCTGGCAGTCGCACGGGCGATTCCGCGCACCACTCCCGTGCTGAACAACATCGCGGCAAGCGCCATGGCCGCGAACCGCTACCGCTCCCGCGCCCACGACGTGTTTGCTACCCCGCGCCGGGTTCGCTTCCACGAAATGGAATTCGCGGTGCCCCTCGAGGCCGGGCCGGAGGCGGTGCGCGAAATCAATCGGGAATTTGAGCGCCGCAACTGGCTCATCCCCTTCCCCTGGAGCTGCGCACCACCGCCGCGGACGATGTAGCGCTGTCCACTTCCACTGGGCGGGAGTCGATGTACATCGCCTTCCACGTGTCTAAGGCGATGAATCCGCACGAGTTCTTCCCCGCGATCCAGGACATCTTGAAAGCCGCGGGCGGGCGCCCCCACTGGGGCAAGATGCACACGCTCGGCCGAGAAGACTTCGCGGAGATGTACCCGCGTTTCGACGAATTCTGCACCCTGCGCGAGCAGATGGACCCGACCCGGAAATTCGGGTCGGAACACCTGACGCAACTGTTCGGATAAGGGTTAACCGAACAGGTTGATCCCGCCGGAGGTGTAGTAGACGCTGCCGAACGGGGCATCGAGGCGGATCCACCGGCCCGCGGTGGAGATGCGCATGTGCCGCGGGATCTCCACCGGGGCGCTCGGGCCCGGTATGAGTCCGAGCGAGGTGCAGGTGAAGATCATCCGCATCGGCACATCGACCGGAGTGCCGCCGGTCTTTTCGGTGTCGGCGGTGAGCACGATCTGCTCGAGAAGCGAGCGCGGCGGGCCCATCGGCCCGGAGAACTGGCGCGCCAAGCGGCGGCCCTGGTCAGCGAGGTCGCGCACCACGTGAACCGGCACAATATCGCGCTGGACGTAGCCGGACTTCGGCGGCAGTGCGCCCAGCCAATTCGCGTCACGTGCCGGTCCGATCTCCAACGGCCCGTTGGAGGAGCCGGAGCTTAGATCGGTAACGCCGGCGAGGGCGTCGCGCAGGTCCTGCAGCGAGACCACTGCCCCGTCGCGGGAGGCCTGCCCCGCCACCCGGCGCGAGGCCACACAGCTAAACGGCGTGGTCACGAACACGTCGACGGAGGGGGTGGGGGCGGCAGGAAGCGTCGATAAGCGTGCTGAACCTGTTGCTTCCAGATGAAGCGCACGCTCGACGAGCGCCTTGAGCCCGGCTGCCCCCGACTCGACCGTGAGTGTCTCTGTACCCACTAGTTTGCGGACTCGCCGGAACCGGCGTTCAGGATGCCGCGCTCTGCCTGCGTGATCTCGCGCGGGGCGGCGGTGGTGAGATCCACGGCGACCAGCACCGTGTTGACCACGCCGCACACACGGCCCTGACGGTCCTTGAGGTCCTGGCGCGTCTTGAACGATGTGTTGCCGATCTCCGTGACTGTTGTCTCCACTTCGACCGCGGTCGTGTCCGCCATGACAGGGCGCAGGTAATCGATGTCCACGTGGCGGACGAACACCCCGAATTCCTGGTCGCGGTCGGCGAAATTCTCGCGCAGGAACGCGATGCGCGCCTCCTGGGAGATGTCCAGGAACTTGCAGTTGTTCAGGTGGTCGTACCGGTCGAAATCGTTCCAGCGCAGCGTGATGTGCTGGATATTGTTCGGGGCGTTGTCAGCCATGAGTCCGTGGATCCTTTCTCTTAAAGCGAGTCCACCCGCGCGGATCGTGGTTGCGCGGGTGGGTGAGCTGCGTGGATTAGCGCGTCAGCTTGCGGTGCGTGACGCGGGACGGCTTGGCGGCTTCCTCGCCGAGACGCTCCACCTTATTGGCTTCGTAGTCGCCGAAGTTGCCTTCGAACCAGAACCACTTGCCTTCCTCAATATTGCCCTCCCAGGCGAGGATGTGTGTGCAAGTTCGGTCGAGGAACCAGCGGTCGTGCGAAATGACCACGGCACAGCCCGGGAATTTCTGGAGCGCATTCTCCAAAGAGCTCAGGGTTTCGACGTCGAGGTCGTTGGTCGGCTCGTCGAGGAGGATCAGGTTTCCGCCCTGCTTGAGGGTCAAAGCCAGGTTCAGGCGGTTGCGCTCACCACCGGAGAGAACCTTAGACGGCTTCTGCTGGTCCGGCCCCTTGAAGCCGAACGCGGACAGGTACGCGCGCGACGGCATTTCGTTCTGGCCGACGTGAATGTAATCGAGCCCGTCGGAGACGACCTCCCACACCGTCTGCTCTGGGTCGATGTTCTCGCGGTTTTGGTCCACGTACGAGATCTGCACAGTGTCGCCGACCTCGACCGAACCGGAATCCGGCTCCTCGAAACCGACGATCGTCTTGAACAGCGTCGACTTACCCACACCGTTCGGGCCGATGACACCGACGATGCCGTTGCGCGGCAGCGTGAACGACAGGTCCTTGATCAGAGTGCGGCCGTCGAAGCCCTTGTTCAGGTCCTTGACCTCGACGACCTTGTTGCCCAGGCGCGGCGGCGTCGGGATCTGGATCTCCTCGAAGTCGAGCTTGCGGTACTGCTCCGCCTCGGCAGCCATCTCCTCGTAGCGCTCCAGGCGCGCCTTGTTCTTCGCCTGGCGTGCCTTCGGCGAGGAGCGGACCCACTCCAGCTCGCCCTTCAGTCGCTTCTGCAGCTTCTGGTCCTTCTTGCCCGCGATCTCGAGGCGCTCAGCCTTCTTCTCCAGGTAGGTGGAGTAGTTGCCCTCGTACGGGTAGAGCTTGCCGCGGTCGACCTCGCAGATCCACTCCGCGACGTGGTCGAGGAAGTAGCGGTCGTGGGTAACGGCCAGGACGGCGCCCGGGTAGTCCTGGAGATGCTTCTCCAGCCACAGGACACTCTCGGCGTCGAGGTGGTTCGTCGGCTCGTCGAGAAGCAGCAGGTCCGGCTGGGACAGCAGCAGCTTGGCCAGTGCCACGCGGCGGCGCTCGCCACCCGAGAGGTTGGTCACCGGGGAATCCGACGGCGGGCAGCGCAGTGCCTCCATGGCCTGCTCGATCTTGGAGTCGACCTCCCACGCGTCAGCCGCGTCGAGCTCCTCCTGCAGCTTGCCCATTTCCTCCATGAGCTCGTCGGAGTAGTTCGTGGCCATCTCCGCGGCGATCTCCTCGAAGCGCTGCTTCTTCTCGAAGATGTCGCCCAGGCCCTCTTCGACATTCTCGCGTACCGTCTTCTCCTCGTTCAGTGGCGGTTCCTGGAGCAGGATGCCCACGGTCGCGCCCGGGTCGAGGAATGCCTCGCCGTTATTCGGCTGGTCGATGCCCGCCATGATCTTCAGCAGCGAGGACTTGCCCGCGCCGTTGGGGCCCACGACACCGATCTTGGCGCCCGGGTAAAAAGCCATCGTGACATTGTCCAGAATGACCTTGTCACCGACCGCCCTGCGAACATTTTTCATCGTGTAGATGAACTCGGCCACTTAAGTCCCCTTTACATGCGTGTAGGTGGAAAAACGTAAATCACCACAAAGGGTACATCACGGGCTTGGCGCGCAGACTCGCTCAGTGGCACCGCGGGCAACTGGCGCGCAGCACAGCGCGCACCCCGCGCCGGAACGTGGAGGTGCGCGCGTGGGAGCAGCTGCGCTAACCGACGGGCACCGGCGCCTTCTGCCCCTCCTGCGCCTCTTGGGTTTCCTGTGCCGATTCGCGCTGCCGGTCGACGAAACTCATTTCTTCGGGCGTGCCGTTCCGCTCGATGACGCCGTCGGTGCCGTCGCCGGCCGGGCCGTTCGCGCCGTTCTGGACACCGGTCTTGGTGGTGCCGACTACCTCTGCGATGTCGTCGCGCGTGGTTTCGGCGACATCGTCCATGCCTTTCAGCGTGCGCTTCTGCACGCTGGTGGAGCGGGAGGAGACCTGGAAGCGGGTGAGCTCCAACGCGATCTGGTTGGCCTTGATGATGTGCTTGTAGCGGGAGTTGCCGTCCGCGTCGGTCCACTTATCGGACACGAGGCGGCCGACCACGACAACGGGCATGCCCTTTGCCAGGGAAGCCTGCGTGTTCACGGCGAGCTGCCCCCAGCACTCGACGTCGATGTAGAGCAGGTCGGTATCCGCCCACTGGGCGTTGCCGTTTGCGTCTTCGGTCTCCGTACGCACGCGGCGGCTGGTGGCCACGCGCATGCGCGTCAGGGTGGAGCCGGTGTCGAAGGTCTTGCACACCGGATCGTCGGTGAGGTTGCCGGACAGGGTGATGGGAAGTTGGGACATGTCGGTTCGAACCTTTCGT
Organism: Corynebacterium appendicis CIP 107643; assembly: GCF_030408415.1. Lineage (NCBI taxonomy): Bacteria > Bacillati > Actinomycetota > Actinomycetes > Mycobacteriales > Corynebacteriaceae > Corynebacterium > Corynebacterium appendicis. The sequence goes on from NZ_CP046976.1 coordinate 1,844,258, forward strand.
TGTGGGAGTTGTCCAGATGTTTGTTAGCGCCACGCACTTGTAACAAGGCGGTGACGCTTCAAGCTTTTCCCATAAAAAGGTTCAGGACGAGAACACGAAGCGGAACCTGTGGATAACCCCCAGTTCCGCGGGGTTATCCACAGGCGCGGTTTGCCAGGCTGTCCCCTACCCGTTCACTTAGTTGGTTCCGTTCGAGCCCCGATTCGAGTTCTGCTTCGACCGCGCCGAGTACTGCGCGAGCATCTCGTTGTAGGCGCGCCACTGCTCGTCATCCGATTCGTCTTCGCGGCGGTCGCTGTCCTTTGCGTCAGCGCGGTCGTCGCGAAGCCAGCCCAGAAGGAGAATGACGAAGACGAGCGCCATCGGGAAGCCGCCGGCCGCCCAGCCGATGCCGCCGCCGATCTTCTGGTCGCGCAGCAGATCTGGGTTCCACGGCAATTCGAGGTTGGTGTAGAAATCCTCGGCCAAGACGTAGGAGAGCTGCATCAGGTACACGCCCATGAATAGGTGGATCGGCATGGAGAAGACGAACCACGCGAAGCGGATCACCGTGGCACGGCGGTTGGGCACATAGTCCGGTCCGATGAGGTCCCAGAAATAGAAGTAGCCCGACAGCAGGAAGACGGCGTTCATGATGAGGTGGCCGGCGTGCTCGGAGACCGCGAATTCGTAGAACGACGGGAAAACGTAGAGCACGTAGAAGACAACAAGGAACTGCACAGTGGACACCGGCGGGTATGTGACCACCTTGAGGAAGGTCGATTCCTCGAACGCTTCGACCCAGGCGCGGGCGTTGAACTCGCCTTCCGGGTACGCCTGTTTGACCAGGGTCAGCGGGGCGCCGAGCACGAGGAAGACGGGCACGACCATCGACAGGATCATGTGCACGACCATGTGCACGGAGAAGCTCGCCGGCATGTACATGCCGATGCCCGACGACATGATCACGACCGTCGTCGCACAGCCGGCCAGCCACCATGCGGTGCGCGAGTGTTTCCAACCGTCCACCCGGCGCACGAGGTGCAGGTAGTAGGCGGCGAGCAGGAGCGCGATGACGCTGAAGAAGACCTCGAAGCGCCACATGCCGAACACGTTGGTCACCGTCGGCGCGACTTCAAGGTTGTAGCCCATCTGGATCTGCATCGGCGTCAAGTCCGGTTGCAGCGGCGCCGGCGGAGGGGTGCGGCCCATCGACACAGCCACGCCCGTAACCGCTGCCATCACGAGCGTTTCGACGACGGCGATCCGCCCGAACAACCGTGGCCTGCTCTCCAACTGCGGAATGGTCAACTGACGGTGCGCGTAGCCCAGCAACCCCAGCACGGCCAGCCCGATGACTTTGAGCAGCACCGTCCACCCGTAGGCCGTCGAGGTCAGATCGGAGAACTGCACCCGTATCAGCGCGTTGACCACGCCGGAGACCATCAGCGTGACGAACGCGAACAGCGCCACCGACGAGTACCGCCGCACAGCGCGCGGCATCTCCGGCCCGAGCCTGCGCGCGTGCGCGATGAGCGCCAGCAGCCCGCCGACCCACAGCAGCATGAACACCAGGTGCCACAGGTAGGAGTTCGTGCCGTAGTCGTGGTTTCCGCCCGAGGCGGAGTGGCCCGACAGGCCCAGCGGGATCACAGTGATGATCGAACCGATGAACAGCGCGACCTGCGACGACCACGAGCTGCACGCGAAACCGAAACCGGCGACGACCGCCGCGATCAGCCCCACGATCAACCAGATCTTCGCCTCCGCGACCCGCTCCAGGGCAGTCGCCCACATCTGCGGGGAGAACATCACCTCGGGCAGCGGTGTGCCCGACACATCCGACAGGACCAGCGGGATCATCACCAGCGCTATCAGCGCCAGCCCTGCGCTCGACCAGGCCGCAGTGCGGGCGGCAAGGTGGCCGTCGACGGCGAGTGAGGCGTCGATTAGCTTCCTGCTATTCGGCGGAATCATGAACGCCGCGAACATGAACGACCCGGTGGCGAGCGCCCCCAGCAACCAGGCCACCCCGCGCAACGCCGGCAACCCCACCGTGGTCAGCGGGCCTGGATCCGGGATGCCCAGCGCCGCCAGGGAACCACCCACGAAACTGAACGACAACGCCCCGGCCACCACGGCGCCGACCGCCAACACCGCGAGGTAGACCGGCCACGCCGACTTCACTGCTTGCTTCTCCGACATGGCAATCACCCTACTTTCGTTGGACGGCAATATGGAAAGCCGTCCCCCGTGCGATACGATGAGGTCCGCCCAAAACACGCGCCCCTCGAGCGCAAAAAAAGGGCAAGCCCCCATAGCTCAGTGGATTAGAGCATCCGGTTTCTACCCGGCTGGTCGCGGGTTCGAATCCTGCTGGGGGCGCTTCGTTTTTGCTGTTCATCTGGGCAAACATCGACCTCCAGCAACGCTAGCCAGTGCCTGTGGACACATTTTGGACACAATTTGAAGTGTCCTGGGTTTAGTTCCGATCATTTCTAGAGAAGGATTGGAATCATGCCAAGGAAGTACAGTGACGAGTTCAAGGCCAAGGCAGTGCGTTTGGCTGAGGACCTCGTTGAGCTCGAAGGGTGTTCGAAATGGGGTGCAGCCGTAGAGATCGGTGAAAAGCTCGGCATTCCAGCACACACGCTCAACGATTGGTTGAAGCCGAATATGGTCTCATCCGATGTTGAGATTGGCGCCGGCGAGTCAACGGCTGACGAACTGAAGCGGCTGCGGAAAGAGATTAAGGAGCTACGCAGGGCTAATGAGATCTTGAAAACCGCGTCAGCTTTTTTCGCGGCGCAACTCGACCGTCCCACCAGAAAATGATCGAATACATCGATGCGTATCGCGATCGCTTCGGGGTCGAGGCTATCTGTCGCACATTGAAAGAGACAGAATGTGGGTTCATCACCTCTCGCGGCTACCGAGCAGCGAAAACACGACCGCCGTCGGCGAGGAGTTTGTCAGATGCGCTGCTCATTCCTGAATTGGTGAGGGTCTACGAGGACAACTTCAGCGTCTACGGGGTCCGCAAGATGTGGAAGGCTATGCAGCGCGCCGGCTGGAGCATCGGTCGTGATCAGACCGCGCGTTTGATGAAGCAAGCTGGCATTTACGGCCGCAGGCGTGGCCGCACACCGATGACAACGCTTCGGGCCAACGTGCCGGATTGCCGCCCTGACCTGGTCAACCGTGACTTCACTGCCCCCGCACCGCACCGGTTGTGGGTCGCTGACATTACCTATGTGCGCACCTTGTCTGGTTTTGCCTACACCGCGTTTATCACCGATGTGTACTCCAGAAAGATCGTCGGTGTCGCGACTCGGGCGAGCATGCGTACCGATGAACTGCCGCTGGAGGCCTTTGAGCACGCCCTGTATCACGCTGGTGATCTTCGCTCAGAAGGGCTTGTCCACCACAGTGACCGCGGCTCGCAGTATGTGTCGATCCGTTACGGTGAAGCGCTCGCCCAGGCGGGTATCGATCCGTCTGTCGGCACCGTTGGCGACTCCTATGACAACGCGTTGGCTGAAACGGTCAACGGGCTCTACAAAACAGAGCTGATTTATCCCCACCGGCCGTGGGCATCGGTCGGTGAAGTCGAGATTGCCACCCTTCGCTGGGTGCACTGGTGGAACAACCAGCGACTTCATCAATCCCTAGGATATATCACTCCACAGGAGATGGAGGACGCTTACTATCAACGATCAGGCGCTCAAACGTTGGGCGTTAAATAAGCGGAACAAAAACCAGGACGCTTCATTAGATGGAGCGGCTTCACCGCATTGCCGCTTGCCCGCCAGGCAGGTACCACAGCCTGATTTGATCAACGGCGCGCAGGAGAAGGCGTGAGTGCGCTCCCCCTGGGGTCTCTGCCCTCGCTTTACGCAGCGACCCTGGGGGGTACCCCGCGCCGAGGATGCCTCCCCCCCCCCCGAGCGTATAGGCGCTAAGGCTGCGTACGGGTCTGGGAATTGGAGGGGGGGAAAGCAAACACCCGACCGAAGTCTTAGGATCCAGGTTGACCAAAAGCTAGAGGCGCGCGCTACAATGGCACTATCTCATCTACCAACGGTAGAAGGAGTTACGGAGCCGTCCCCAAGGGGGCGGCTCTAGCCATTCCTGCCTTCCCAATACTGCGAGAATTTCTTCTCGCGCTTACGGCGTTGGTTGTTGAACTCGATTGGGAATGCTGTCCACAACAGCACCTCGCTCGTACGAGCAGCAACGACAACCAAATAGGTGAAGTCACTCAAAGCGATGTGATATCGGTATTCGCTTCTGCGCTTCTCCACCCACCACGCTATCCGCTCGTTCGAAGGCCGCGGATAACAACTAGCGAATTCATCCAGAATCAGGCGCGGCCACGTGATGCGTTCGAGTCGCTCGAGATCAGGGGTTCGGGAATCTTCTTCCTTCCCACTAGAGGTCAGATGAGCGTAGGTCGCCGGTAACCCGGCGCGGAACGGCTCCCGCTTTTCCCCATACTTCCGATCATCGACGGGCCATGTGGGCTTATCTAGTACGAAGGCCTCTTCGTAAAACAGAAAGCAATGTCGGCGGAATTCTTCGATCCCCCCGTTAAAATCACAAAATTTTTGGGTAGGAAGCCAATCGTGCACTACGCCCTTCCCTCCCATTGGAAGATATTGAACTTCTGCGCCTGGGGGAGAGTTGATTGCAGAAGGGTCGTGCCAGATCGCGCTTTAACTCTTGAAATTATTTCCATTTTGGCTGAGCTAGTCTTGAGACGTCGATTGGCGTAGGAGATGGACCCTAGTAGTAAATCCGCAAGTTGCAGTTGTTCAACTTCGTGCGATTGGACGATCTGGAGCCTCTGAACGATCCGCTTGTCAAAATCGTGGCGTTTATTGGCCAGAATGTCGTGGAGTCGGCTTGCTTTTTCTCCGCCGCGGGTGTCCTTTTTATCGAGGTATATTCGATAGCTTGAATCCGGCTCGAGGAGCCTGACGATCAGCTGGTACATCATTTTGTAGTACCAGTCATCGTGCGTTTGGTTCCAATGGTCGTGGTTCAGGGAAGTTTTGTCGGCTACCACCGCACGGAATCTAAGGTCATCGTCGTCGAAAAAGTAATCGACTAAATCGAGGTAATAGTCTTCTTTCGCTGGCGAGACATTTGTCCACTTAATTTCAAACGCTGGGGGGATTCCGTGCTTTTGTTTGATTTCACGGATTCGGGTAGCGATCTCTCGAGTCTTTCCTAGCGGGCACATGACTGCGCCTAACACCATCACCGGTATCTCGTCCGCAGGCAAATGGCCACTTTCATCGCAGTAGATGTTAAATATCTCCGACATGGAGCACTCCTTCGAATCAAGCGATTTCTAAGACACTATAGAGTCCACGGTGTCCTCGGAAGTAAAGGTAATCAAAGGGCAGTGGCGGTCAGTTGGTTCCGATAGGGGTCATTGGTGGTTTATGACTCCATGAGCGGGATTTGCGTTGTTGATTCTCTGATAAACGGATTATTGTGATTCCCCAATCAATCCCCGGATTGCCTTCGACTTAGAAGGATCCCCCTCGTGAGTCTTAGATCTGCTGCCGCCCTGGCCCCTTCGTCTGCCTGCCATCAGGGTTTTCTTCAGGGTGGTGGAAAGTTACGAGTTTACCTGCGCGAAGGGTGGCTTCGCGGGCCGAGGTCTCGCGCGTGTAGGTGGCTGGGAACGTGCCTCTCATCGGTGGGGCTTCCAACCCCGAGCACCTAGCCACCCGGCACGTGTTTGGGACGTACTCTCAAGAGTTTCGCTCAAAAGTGTTCACATCCTCGGAGATCTTCCCGGCTCCGGGAGTTTTTCGGTGATCCCCGGGAAACTCAAGTTCTGAGCTCTGACGTCCACACTGACCTGCTTTTTTAGGGGCAACCCCAAAGCTTCCGGTGAGCTGGCGGGAGCCTTTTCCTGGGATCGCATGAAACAGTCGTCGGGGACTTCCTGCAGGTATTTGGTGCAAACCCGTACCTCGGTTTTTCGCCGGCGGGAGCCTCTTCATGCGGTCTCCGGTAAAAGCGCCCCCTACCCGACTAATTGATTGTCGCGCCAACATTTTCGTCCTCCGGCCATGGACCCGTTTTGGACACATTTTATTTTGATTCGGTAGTATTGCCTGGGATTTTGCCGAATTAGCGAATACCTCACTACCAGGGATTAGCCTGCTCTCCTGCATATTTGATCCGGTTTCTACCCGGCTGGTCGCGGGTTCGAATCCTGCTGGGGGCGCGTTGTCAACAATCGCGACATCGTTGACAGATCAGTCGCGACATGGTGGATAAACCAGCGCCTAGGTTCTCCCGGGTGCCGGTTTCAGGTATCGGGGCACTGCTTTCCACGAGCCGACACCCAAAGTTTTAAGAAGGTTCGAAAAACCATTCGAGAAAGCTGACAGCTTGGTTCATCCAGTTTCTTAGAGTGCGACATGCAGCGATTCAAAGGCCACAGGTAAGAAGACCGCGCTGAGATGCAAAGCCTTTCTCCACAGTGGCCCGTTCGCTGGGCGCTAGCGCCATATTTCTATCGACCATCCCCCTAGCCACGACGAGGCGGACAGTTCCTGAAAGGGCCAACACATGAGTACCGCATTCAACCCCAACCAGGGTGACCCGCAGTGGATCCAGAACCAGCAGCCACAGTGGGGACAGGGGCAGCCCCAGCCGGGCCAGGCTCCCCAGCAACCCCAGGCGCCCGAGCAGCCAAAGAGGAAGGGAGGCTGCCTGAAGTGGGGCGGAATCATTCTCGGCGGCCTGATTCTGATCGGCATTGGTAGCGCGATTGGCGGCGGCAGCGACAGTGCCGAAGAGCAAAGCTCCGCACCAGAAACCACCGCGATCGAATCCGCCGACGATGCGCCTGAAGCAGCGCCCGCCGACCAGCCAGACGAAAAGGCAGAAGAGGAGCCACAGGAGAAGCCGGAGGAAAAGAAGGAGGACGTTCCCCGCGAATTCAAGAGCGCGCTCAAGAAGGCCCAAACCTACTCTGACACGATGCATATGTCCGAAGCTGGTTTGTACGAGCAGCTCACGTCCGAATATGGAGAGAAGTTCAGCCCAGAAGCTGCCCAGTACGCCATCGAGAATGTGAAGGCGGACTACAACAAGAATGCTCTCGAGATGGCCAAGACATACCAGGACACCATGGAGATGGCACCCGACGCGATCTACGACCAGCTTGTGTCCGAGTACGGTGAGCAGTTCACTCCGGAGCAGGCCCAGTACGCGGTAGACAACCTGCCCCTGTAGCCTGCCCCTTCGGCCCGTGGGGAACATGAGCTGCTCCCATGGGCCAGGGAAGCATCCGCGATTGCGCACTGAAATGTACATTTGACGTGCGCGAACGCGCGACAAGTGCGCCGCGTGAAATTACGATGAGGGCCATGAACGGCACTTCCACGATCACCGCGACACTCAACGAACTCGAATTCCTCATGAGCACCATCTATCCGCCGGCGTTCATGGCTTTAGGCGACGGGATGGCGCTCGCCGATATCCAACGCACGGTGAACGCGTACTCGCCTGTGCTGGAAAAGGCCGGCGTCGATTTCCCGTCCGAGCTGGTCGAACTGTACCACTGGCACAATGGCTCGAACCGCGAGGACATTATCGGCCCAGTCCAGCTACTCAGCCTCGAGGAGGCGTTAGAGACGTGGCGCGCGCTTATCGACGCCAGAGACACCGAATTCCCCTCCGACGACTGGTACTACCCAAGCTGGATCCCTTTCGCCGAATCGTGGTCCGACAGCTACCTGTGCATTGATGCAAAAGGCGTGGCCGGCGGCAACCGCGGCCAGATCGTGGAATTCAACCGCAACCGCCCGTCGAGGACCATTCAGGCGCTTTACATGCGGGACTGGTTCCAGCAGGTGGTGGATGACTACGCGCTCGAGGAACTCACCCGCACCCACGGCATCCCTGCCGGGGAGGAGGGCGAGGACGGGCTCTACGACTACGACCCAGAGGAGCCGCCCGAGGGGCCGAACTGCCACGTGCGATTCTTCGAAGCAGGTGAGTGAGCCGGCCGCCAGCCCACCAGGTTCGGGCGGATTTCCGGTCGCGGCTACCCACGAATGGCTATGCTGGTCCGTGTAAAGCGTCAACAACGTCTTTAGCACTGAAGGAGGACGCTATGTCCAACGAAGGCCCTATCCGCGAGGACAGCATCGACGACCTGACCGATCCGGAGGCCGACGCCGATCTGCAGGACCGTGCAGACAAGACCGGCCAAAAGGACACGGAAACGGACGCAGAGGAGCAGAAATAATGACGCAGCCGGACAACAACACTGGTAACGCAGGCAGCGAAAAAGGCAAGCTTCTCGACGCAGCGACGCGCCGCATCGGCAACGAGCCCGATACCGATCCCATCTCCGATCTGGACCGTCTAGAGTCCCGCGACCTGGACCGCCTAGACGAGGAGGAGATCGGCGAGGACGACAGCAGCTTCGCCAACGACAACCCGGATGGACCAAGCGAGCTGACCTAACCACGCAGCACCGCTCTACCTGGGCCGAACACGCCACCCTGGAAACTGGGTGGCGTTTTTCGTGCGCCCGCACTTGACGCCTTATCTAATCACCCCCCCGTCAATCTGTCCGTTCTGAAAAACAACCGTGCGAAAGCCTTCCAGTTCACCACGCTCACCGCGATCTGCCAGGCGCCCGACTGCCAGCCGGGCGAGGTGTTCTCGGTCAAATAATGCGGGAGCAGTCCGCAGCGCACCTGTAGGCTCGCAGGCATGAGTTTCCCCTCCCCCGCACGTGATTTCTACGCACTGGTCACCGGCGCGAGCCAAGGCATCGGCGAGGCCATGGCCCGCGATTTCGCCGCCGAAGGCCACAACCTCATCATCGTTGCCCGCCGCGAAGACGTCCTGACGCAGCTCGCAGAGGAGCTAGAGAAGGACTACGGCGTCGATGTCGTAGTGGCGGCGCATGATCTATCGGTCACGGAAGACGTCGATACGCTGCTTTCGCTCATCGACGAAAAGCGCATCTCCATCTGCGTCAACTCCGCCGGCATCGCTTCCTTCGGGCCTTTCATGGACCAGGACTGGAACTACGAGACGAACCAGTTCAACCTCAATGCCACGGCTGTCTTCCGCATCACCAAGGCGGTGCTCGACCAGATGGTCCGGCGAGGCGAGGGTGCGCTGTGCAACGTCGGTTCCGCCGCCGGAAATGTGCCGATCCCGAATAACGCGACCTACGTGCTCACCAAAGCCGGCGTCAACGCGTTCACGGAGGCGCTGCACTACGAACTAAAGAAGACCGGCGTGCACTGCACCCTGCTCGCGCCCGGCCCGGTGCGCGACGCCGTCATTCCGGAAGAGGACCAGTCCATCGTGGACAAGGTGGTCCCGGAGTTCTTGTGGACGACCTACGAGTCCTGCTCCCGCGAGACCATCGACGCGATGAAGAAGAACCGCCGCCGCATCACCCCCGGCCCGTTGTCCAAGGCCATGGACTTCGTCTCCTCGTACGCGCCGCGCGGTGCGCTCGCACCGGTCATGGGCTGGTTCTACGCCAAGATGGGTTAGCGTGGGCCTCATGAGTGAAGCACTGGCACAAAAAGACGACCGGATTGTCTGGGTCGATTTGGAAATGACCGGGCTCGACCCCGACCGCCACGTCATCGTCGAGGTCGCTGCCCTGGTCACCGATGCCGAGCTGAATATTCTCGACGACGGCATTGACCTCGTCGTCCACGCCACCGACGCAGAGCTAGCCGAGATGGACGATTTCGTCACCGAGATGCATGGCTCCTCCGGGCTGACGGAGCAGATCAAGGCCTCCACCGTCACGATCGAGGAGGCGGAAGAAGCGGTGCTGGGGCTCGTCGAAAAGCACTGCGGCGAGCACCGCCCTCCGCTGGCCGGCAATTCCATCGCCACGGACCGCTCCTTCATCCGTGCGCAGATGCCGCGCCTGGACGCGGCGCTGCACTACCGCATGATCGACGTCTCCACCGTCAAGGAGCTCACACGCCGCTGGTTCCCCAAGGCCTACTACAACCAGCCGGACAAGGGCATGGCCCACCGCGCTCTGGCCGATATCGTCGAGTCCATCCGCGAGCTCGACTACTACCGCCGCAGCGTGTTCGTGCCCGCACCAGGGCCGTCCTCGTCTGAAGCAAGCGAGAGCACGAAGGCCGCGACCGAGGCGTACCAGCAGTTTTTGTAAAACCGAGCGCGTGAACTAATGTAGAAACCCGCTGCAATTTGCAGCGATGGTGGCTGTAGTTCAGCTGGTAGAGCACCAGGTTGTGATCCTGGGTGTCGCGGGTTCGAGCCCCGTCAGCCACCCCAAAGTCATCAGTCGCGACATCGTTGGCATATGAGTCGCGAGATGGTGGACAAATACCGGCGTCTTGGTTTTCATTTTCCAAGGCGCCGGTTTTTGTCGTTTAACCCGATTAGTCGACGGGATAGCCGGTGACTGGGCCGTCAGTGTTCGGCTGCCAGCCCAGCGCGGGGGCGACGTGGGTGGCGAAGTTTTCCAAGATCTTCACGTTGACGTCGACGCCCATGCCGGTGGGAATGGTGATGAGCAGGGTGTCGGCGGACATGACGGCGGGGTCCGCTTTGAGCTGCTCGATGAGCTTGTCCGGCTCGGCGGCGTAGGTGCGGCCGAAGGTGGTTGAGCCGGCATCAGGCAGCGCGCCCACCTGGTCGGAACCGGTGGCCTGCATGCCGAACATCTGCATGTCCGCGCCGTCGACGATGGGGAAAATGGAGCGGGACACCGACACGCGCGGGGTCCAGTCGTGGCCAGCCTCCTTCCACGCGGCGCGGTAACGGCTGATCTGATCTGCCTGGATCTCACCCAAGGACTCGGCAGTGGTCTCAGAGACCAGGGTGGAGGACATCAGGTTCAACCCGTCCTTGGCGGCCTGATCCGCCGAGGTGTGGGTGCCCGAGCCGTAAAAGATGTGCTTACGCAGCTCGGGCACCATGGGGAAGACCGGCAGGGCGGAGCCGGGCTGGAACATGTTGGGGTACTGCCGGTCCAGCGGAGCGGCAGTGGCGAATCCGTTGCCGTCCACTGCAGCCATAAACGCCTCGAGGTGGCCGCGCGCCACGTCCGCGCCGTTGAGCGCTTCGCCCGTGTAACCGAAGGCCTCCCAGCCGCGGTCAGCCACCTCGGGGGCGCCGCGCGAGACGCCCAAGGCCACGCGGCCACCGGAAATCTGGTAGAGCGACGCAGCCTCCTCGGCGAGGTAGAGCGGGTTCTCATAGCGCATGTCGATGACACCGGTGCCCACCTCGATGTGTTTGGTGGTGGCCGCGACAGCACCGAGCAGCGGCATCGGGGCGGAGGCCTGCGGCACGAAGTGGTGGACGCGGAAGGACGCGTTGTTCGCGCCGATCTCATCCGCAGCCTGGGCGATTTCCAGGTGGATCTTGGCGATCTTTTCCGCAGATGGCCCGTGCTGGCCACCGAAGGCGTAGTGCCCGAAGCTTAAGAATCCGAATGCTTTCATTGGGTAACACTCCTTTTGGTGACGTATCAACAACTAGGGTAATGCCTCACCTCGAGATTGTCACGGATGGTGGCGGATTGAAACCTCCTGGGTTTAGTTCCGATCATTTCTAGAGAGGCCTACCGCCCTCTGCCCCCATTTGAGCAATGGGCGCAGGAGGTTGGACGTCTGGCCTTGAGGATTTAGGAGCGGACGAGGCGGGCGATGGCGTCGGCAGCTTCGACAAGTTTTTCTTCGGCGGCTGGCCCGTCGGTTTGGGCTGCACGAACGACGCAGTGGCGCATATGGTCATCGAGCAGGCTCAGCGCGACGTTATTCAGGGCTGAGGTGATGGAGCTGATCTGGGTGAGGATATCGATGCAATATTTCTCTTCATCGATCATGCGATGAATCCCGCGGGCCTGGCCTTCAATGCGTTTCAATCGGGCCAGGTAGCGGTCTTTGTCACTGATATAGCCGTGGTCAGCGGAATCAGCATGCGGGGTTTTAGTCATGGGCCTGCTTTCTTCGTGCGCCAACGTTGTCACAGCAGTGTCTCATGTTAGGCGTCCATGGTCTCGGGTTTCCGGTCCAGGGACTTAGCAACACTGGCAGCCGGGGTCAGATCCAAGCGGCGCAGCAGCTGGGCATTGAGAGCTACTACCACGGTTGAGGCCGACATCAGAATTGCCCCCACACTCATCGGCAGCATAAACCCGATCGGAGCCAGCACTCCAGCGGCCAGGGGGACGGCTGCGATATTGTAGCCAGCAGCCCACCACAGGTTCTGTTTCATTTTCCGGTAACTGGCCTCGGAGAGCTCAAATACGGACAAGACCGAGCGGGGATCCGAGGAAGCCAGGATAACCCCGGCCGAGCCGATGGCCACATCGGTGCCGGCACCAATGGCGATGCCCACATCGGCCTGAGCCAAAGCTGGCGCGTCATTGACCCCGTCACCGACCATGGCCACTTTGCGGCCCTCAGCTTGAAGTTCTGCGACCTTGGCGGCCTTATCTTCGGGCCGGACCCCAGCAAAGACTCGGTCAATACCCAGCTCTTCGGCCACGGTCTCGGCCACGGCTTGGGCATCACCGGTGATCATCACGACCTGGACCCCCTGGGCATGCAGGGCATCCACGGTGTCACGGGATTCGGGTCGGATTTCATCAGCTAGACGCAGCGCGCCAATAACTTGGCCATCGGCCATCACGTGAAGAATGATTGCGCCTTCGTCGCGCCACCGCTCAGCAATCGCTATCTCATCTTGGGAGTGGTGTTCTAACAGGTAAGGGCCACCGACTTCAATGACCGTGCCATTGACCGTTGCTTTGACGCCCACAGCTGGGGAAGAGGAAAAATCACTGGTGCCAGGTACGTCGAGGTTGCGGGCCCGGGCCGCGCCGACAATGGCCTGCGCTAGGGGGTGCTCGCTGTCGGCTTCAGCAGCGGCGGCCAACGCTAACACCTCATCTTTGGTTCTATCACCCACAGGGTGGATCCCGGTGACGGTGGGCTCACCTTTGGTCAGGGTGCCGGTTTTATCGAACAGTACCGAATCCACGGAGCGCATCGATTCCAGTGCCAAGCGATCTTTGATCAACACCCCGCCACGAGCCGCACGCTCGGTGGCAATCGATACCACCAACGGAATTGCGAGGCCCAAGGCGTGAGGGCAGGCAATGACCAGCACCGTAATGGTGCGTACTACAGCGGCGTCGGGCATACCCAGTATGGACCACACCAGCGCAGTAATTACCGCAGCCCCGAAGGCGAACCAGAACAACCAACCGGCGGCGGTGTCGGCAATGCGTTGGGCTTTGGACGAGGAGGATTGGGCGTCGGCGACCAGTTTCTGGATCCCCGCCAGCGCGGTGTCATCTCCAATGGCGGTGACTTTGACCCGCAGCCCGGAATCCGTGGCCACAGTGCCGGCCACGACGTGGTCGTCCGGGCCGCGTCGGACGGTTTTGGATTCCCCGGTGACCATGGATTCATCCATGGAGGCACTACCATCGACGATCTGGCCATCGGCCGGGACCGCAGATCCAGGCCGAACAATGACGACATCTCCAACGACCAGCTCCGCCGGGGCGACGGTGACAACGTCATCGCCGTCGACCTTCTCAGCTTCATCCGGCAGCAAGGCGGCCAGGGAGTCTAAGGCGGAAGTGGTTTGGGCCAAGGACCGCATTTCAATCCAGTGGCCTAACAACATAATGACCACCAGTAGCGCCAGTTCCCACCAGAAGTTCAGCTCGTAATCCAAGATGCCCAGGGTCGCACCCCAGGAGGCAATGAAGGCCACCGTGATTGCTAACCCGATAAGCAGCATCATGCCGGGTTGTCGGGACCGGATCTCGGAGACGGCCCCCGTCAAGAAAGGCCGGCCACCCCAGAAATAGATGATTGTGCCCAGGATCGGCGACACCCACCACACCCAGGCCGTGTCAGGTAATTGATAGCTCAACAGGTCGGCGAACATCGGGTTGAACGCGACCACTGGAGTTGCCAGCACCAACATGATCCAAAATAACCGCCGGAATTGTCCGACATGATCCCCATGGTCCCCGTGGCCATGTCCGGCATGGCCGCCATGCATCTCGTGGCCGGAATGGTGTTGGCCCTCCTGGCCGTGCCCGCCCGCGCCGTGTTCGTGATGCTCATGCCCGTCGTGCCCCATGGCGCCAGCTTGGCTGGCTTGATGATCCGCCTGGTGGACTTCGGTTTCAGTAGTGCGAGCCTGTTGATGCGCAATGTGGTGTTGGGGGTGATGGTGGTCGCGTTCAACCATGTCAGAAGCCTTTCCGTGGAAGTGATTGTGAAATATTTCCGCGTCCGAAGAGCTGAGCGATATCCATCGAGCGTGTAGCGCCTCGCGAGAACTTGCGGGCTCATGCACTCGTCGGACTGGGTGGCGGTTTCGCACTAGACACGCGACGCGCGTTAACCCGCCGCCTCGACAGCCCATCTTAGTCCGCTTGCTATATACCCTATACCCCTATAGGGTTCGGTTTCAATGGGTGGCATCCCCGTCCACCCCGAAATGACAGGAGCACTGATGAACAAACTGACCCAGATAACTCGACTTACTCTCGTCGCAGCAGTGGGTACCTTGGCCCTGACCAGCTGCGCCGGACCCGGTGACGACGAGACTGTCCCAGAATCCGCGCCCACCCAAGACCAGGTGCAGACCGATACCCCCAGTTCCGATGCACAGGCCCACGATCATGACCCGGATGGCGGTCCAGCACCGTCGGGAATGAAAGAAGCCACCGATCCCACATATGCTGTCGGCGACTCTGTGATCCTCGACGCCGACCATATGCCAGGTATGGATAATGCTGAAGCCACCATCTCTGGCGCATTTGATACGACCACTTATTCTGTGAGCTACACGCCCACTGATGGTGGCACCCCTGTGACGGACCACAAGTGGGTCGTCCACGAAGAACTCGAAGGCCACGGCGAAGCGCCGCTTGAAGCAGGCAGTCAAGTCATTTTGAACGCCGATCACATGCCTGGAATGAAGGGAGCAGAAGCCACCATAGATAGCTCCACCGACGAAACCGTCTACATGGTCGATTTCGAGATGGGCGGCATGGAGATGACCAATCACAAATGGGTCGTGGAGAGCGAAATTCAACCCCGCAACTAAGGCACCGATATAAAAGCGCCTGTGATAAAAGCACCCTGTGCAGTTCCTCTCCGCGAGGATCCGCACAGGGTGTTTGCGTTGACCTGAGTCCGCCTAGCCTTCGTCGACGTTGCCGGCCTTGAGGGTCTCCCAGTCGAGGTTCCAGTAACCGAGGCCGTCCAGGCCCGACAGGGTTCCACCGGAGGTGTTGACCACCTCGACCGGATCCCCCTGCTTGACGTAGTTCATGAACCACTGGGCGTCATCCGGCGTGGCGTTGATGCAACCGTGGGATTGGTTGAAGCTGCCCAGCGCACCGATCGCCCACGGGGCGGAGTGAACGTAGATGCCAGACCAGGACATCTGCGTGGCGTAGTTCACCGGGGTGCGGTAGCCGCCGTTCTCCAGCGCCAAACCGTAGGTGGTGGAGTCCATCACCATGGACTCGTTCCGGTCGCCGATGACGTACATGCCGTTCGGAGTGGCGAACTGGCCGTCGCGGCCGAGGGAGACCGGGAAGGACCTCACCTCTTCACCGTTGCGGTAGACCGTCAGCGTCTTCGTGCTGTCGTCCACGAGCGTTTCCACCAGGTCGCCGACGGTGAAGGTGGACGAGGAGTCCTCCGCACCGTAGATGCCGCCGCCGAGATTCTTTCCGTAGATAACGGACTTCACGGTCACCTCGGTGCCCGGCTCCCAGTACTCCTTCGGGCGCCAGATCAGGTGGGCAGGATCAATCCAGTAGAACGCACCCTCCGTATCATTCGACGACTCGACGGTGATGGCGTCCTGGGCTGCCTGTCGATCACTCGGCGCAATATCGAAGTAGACGTTGATCGCGTGGGCGACACCGACTTCGCTGCCGTCCATCGGGCCGATGTAAGCGTTCGTCTGCCCGCCCGGAACGACGGTGGTGAACACCGACTGGGAGGTCTCGCCCTGGGTGGTGGTTGCCTCGACGGTGTACTCGCGGCCGTAGCCGAGCGGCTCAGCCGTGGTCCACTCCGTCTTGTCCTCGTTGAGCTCGGCCTCGACCTCTTTACCCTCTTCATTGGTCATGGTGACGGACTCAAGGCCGTCGGGGGACGTCACGGCCACCGGCTCGTCCGGCGCCACGCCCTCGGCGCCGTCCTCCACGGAAATGACCGCAGGGTCATGCTTCTCGGGCTCCGTGGTCTCCACCGACTCCCCCGGCTCCGCCGCAGCTCCCTGCCGGTCAATGGTGCACGCCGCCAACGACCCGCCTGCCAGCAGAACGACCGCCCCGGCAGCGATGATCCGGCGCATCCGCGCCCCCGTCTTCTCAGTCATAGTGCAACCACGCAACCCTTGAATCCGCTATGAAGATGCTTATTGTTCCCAGTGCAACGAGTATTTACCCTATAGTCCGCCGCGACCCTAAAGCTAGTTACACGCGCCGAGTTCGAGGAGAGGCTGCTCACCCCCGCGGCACCTCTGCAACGCATGCGCGACAGAAGCTAGATCAACATATTAAGTCCAGTCATGATCCATCCGCCTGACCAGGCGATTTCTCCCATTAGAAACAAGCTGCTATATTTTCTTCTCGTTGCCTTCCACGGCAAAGCGCCATTAGCTCAATTGGCAGAGCAACTGACTCTTAATCAGTGGGTTCGGGGTTCGATTCCCTGATGGCGCACAATACGGCCAGGTCGAACGGTACAAACCGCGACCTGGCCTTCAGCTTTGCGCGCCTCCACCCGGCAGCTACATTGGGGAGGCGTGAATAGCCAGCCGCAGTCCCCCATCACCGCAGTCACGGTCTTCGCCGGTGCGCGCGAGGGCCTGGACGAGTCGATGACCACAGCCGCGTACGGTTTCGGAACCGCACTCGCCCGCCACGGGATCGCGCTGGTGTACGGCGGCGGCCGGCTGGGCATGATGGGCGCTGTCGCGCAGGGGGCGATCGACGCCGGCGGCGAGACTGTCGGCATCATGCCGGAGCACCTGTCGCAGCACGAGATCGCGCACACGGGCCTGAGTGAACTGGTGATCGTCGACACGCTCGCGGAACGAAAACGCCTCATGAGTAAGAGGTGCGGCGCGTTCGTCGCGCTTCCCGGAGGTGCGGGCACACTCGACGAGCTTTTCGACGAATGGACCAACCAGCAGCTCGGCCTCCACACCAAACCGATCGGGCTATTGGGCGCGGAATTCTGGGAACCTCTCACGACGATGATCGACCACATGGTCGCCGCGGGCTTCATCCGCCAGGCTGACCGGGACAGCTTGATAGTGGCGGACGACCCGGACGAGCTCATCGGTGCGCTGGCACAGTGGACGCCGCAACCGCCCCGCTGGGGTTAAACAACGTTGTACGCTGGGTTTTATGGATACCGAGAACCCAGCTGGCACCGCTAGCACCAGCAATGTGAGCAACGGGAACAGAGCGCTCGTCGTCGTCGACGTGCAGAACGACTTCTGCCCTGGCGGAGCACTCGGCACCGCGCGCGGCGACGAAGTCGCTTCCAAGATCGCCGCGCTGATCACAGAGGGCGACAACCGGGGCCACGACTACAGCCACATTGTGGCTACGCAGGACTGGCACATCGACCCGGGCGCGCATTTCTCCGACGACCCCGATTTCGTCGACTCCTGGCCCGTGCACTGCGTCGCGGAGTCGGAGGGGGCCGCACTGCGCGGACCGATCGCGGACATCGCCTTCGACGAGTTCTTCCGGAAAGGCGAGTACGAGGCGGCGTACAGCGGGTTTGAGGGGGCGTCGATAATCGATAAAGTTCTTCTCGCGGATTGGCTTCGTGCGCGCGGCATCAGCGACATCGACGTCGTCGGCATCGCGACCGACCACTGCGTGCGCGCGACCGTGCTCGACGCGCGGAAGGAAGGCTTCGGTGTGCGCGTGCTGCGCGGCATGTGCTCGCCTGTCGACGACGCACGCGGATCCGCCGCCCTCGAGGAGATGCGGTCCGCCGGCGCTGAACTGGTCTAAAACGAAACGCGCCGCTCCCCTTCTCCAGAGAACGGCGCGCGTATCGGCGGGCTGTTTAGCGCTGCGACAGCAGACGCTGCAGCTCCTTCAGATCCTTCTTCTTCTTGCGCTTGTTCGCGGTGCTGATCACGATGAGCGCGGCAATGGCGACGCCGACACCTGCGAGAATCTTCTGCACGTTGTCGTCCTGCAGCTTCGCGGTGGCCTGCTTCTTCGCATCATTCACCAAGTTCTCCGGGCGGGTGCGGTCCGCCAGCTCGTCGATGGTGGCGGCGAGGTTGCCGCGGGTGCGCTCGATGTCGCGCTGAATGTCGTTAATGTCTCGTGCCACTTTTTACTCCCAGATCGAACTGATTGAACGTCAACGAAGCCGATAAAGCTTTTGTCTCGCTCCCACAGTACTTGATGTCGCTACAGTGGCGTACATGACTGAAGCAACACGTCTGACTGAAGGCGACACAGCCCCCGCATTCTCCCTGCCCAACGACAAAGGCGACACGGTCTCGCTGTCCGACTACGCCGGCAAGCGCGTCATCGTGTACTTCTACCCGAAGGCCAACACTCCCGGGTGCACGACCGAGGCATGCGACTTCACCGAGAACCTCTCCGATTTCGAGGACGCCTCCGTCTCCGTCGTGGGTATCAGCCCCGACTCGCCGGAGAAGCTAGCTAAGTTCCGTTCCGACCACGACCTGACCATCGAGCTTCTCAGCGACGAGTCCAAAGAGGTCATGACGGCCTACGGTGCCTTCGGCGAGAAGAAGAATTACGGCAAGATCGTCCAGGGCGTCATCCGCTCCACCTTCCTCGTCGGCACTGACGGCACCATCGAGTCCGCCCAGTACAACGTCAAGGCGACCGGCCACGTCGGCCGCCTGCTGCGCGACCTCGACCTCTAGGCAGCCGTTAGCCCCGGCGCGCGTCGGGGCTACGACTCTGAATATCAAGCAAGGGTTTGTTTTTCTGCGCTGGGCGCAGACGGTACACTGTGAACCGCTTCGAGCGCCCGTGGCGGAATTGGCAGACGCGCTGGATTTAGGTTCCAGTGCCGTAAGGCGTGTGAGTTCAAGTCTCACCGGGCGCACCAATCAAACTTTCGGGGGATTTGCCCCGCTTGCTAGAATGCCGAGCGTGAGCAACGCAGCGACAGACCCCGACCACGGGGATACGGCCAGTGGCGCCGACACCGCGCCCGAGGCCCCCAAGCGGGAGCGCCTACGGGTCCGCGCCTGGCATGTCCTGCTGCTCGTCGCCGCCGTCATCATCTCGCTACTGCTCGCCCGATGGCAATGGGAACGCTTCCAATCCGGCACCGGTTCGCTTCAGAACCTGGGATACGCGCTACAATGGCCGTTCTTCGGTGCCTTCCTCGTCTTCATCTACCGCGCCGGCATGCGCATGGAGAACGAGAAAATCGATGCCGAGAATTCCGGCGACAAAATGCAGGCTCTCTACGAGGCCGACAAAGCCGCATTTGGCGAACCCGAAGTGGTCACGGAGATCGACGAAGACTTTCTGCCCAGCCGGCCCACGATGGACATCGACGAGTACAACGCCCGTTTCGCCCCGCGGCGCGGCGCCGAGGCAGACATGACCGATCCGGACGGATCAGAGAGGTAGGACACACCATGACTGACAATCCCACCGACACCTCCGCGCCGACGAGCGCCCCCGGGGCCTCAAGCACACCGCGCGTCCACCCGGAGCGTCAGCGCCGCGTTCGCACGGCTCTGCGGCTGTTCTCTGTGGCCGCGTGGATCACGGGTGTCATGCTGCTTCTGCTGTGCGCCCGCATGATCATGGAGTACGGCTTCGACATGGATGTCAGCCTGCTCAGCTGGGTCGCCATCCTCCACGGCTGGATGTACGCCCTGTTCCTCCTGGCCACTTTGAACCTGGGCATGAAGGCCCGCTGGTCAACGAGCCAGTGGATCGTCACCGCTATCGCCGGTGTCGTGCCGTTCCTCTCCTTCTTTGTCGAGGCGTGGCGCCGCAAGGAAGTCACGGAGGAATTCGACCTCTAAGGAGGGGGTGGGGCGAACCAGCCCCTATGCCGAGTCCCCTATGCGATGCTGAAATTCGGTCGACTGCGGCCTGGGCTTTTCACATCGCATAGGGGACATCGCATAGTGCGCTCAACTACTCGCACCGAACCGGCTACGAGTAGCCCAGCGGCTACTCGGAAACGCGGGTGAGGACGAGGATGTCCTTCGCGTCGCCGCCGTCCGGGGTCAGGGTGAGGGACTCGTCGGTCTGCTCCATGTCGTACTTCAGGTCCTTGCCGGTGTCGACATCGGCGAGCTTGATGGAGTTGCCGCTCTCCTCGCAGCGCGCGGTCTTCGTCTCACCGGTCGAGGTATCGGTCACCGACCAGTTGCAGTCTCCGCCGTCGATCTCCAGGGAGACATTGCCGGCGGCAGCGCCCGTCTCGGAGTCCTGGCCGGTCCCCTCCCACGTTCCGTCGAGGGAGTTGCCGCAGGCGGTCAACAGACCGGCGGACATCACTGCGGTTCCAGCGAGGACGAGTTTCTTATTCATATCAATGGCTCCTTCGACACACTTATTGATGTCTATGTTCAGCCCCACCGACCCTACCCCCGAAATCTACTGCGCGAGTTCAGCGATGCGGGGGGCCAGTTCACGCAGCGCTTTTCCGCGGTGCGAGCGGGTGTTCTTCTCCTCCGGGGTGAGCTCCGCGGCGGAACGCCCCGGGGCATCGGCGGGTGCGAAGAGCGGGTCGTAGCCGAAGCCGCCTTCCCCGCGCGGTTCGCGCAACAGGGAGCCTTCCCAGCGCCCCTCCGCGGTGAATTCAGCTCCATCGGGAGTCACGAGGGCGCAGCAGGACACGAAGGCAGCGCCGCGGTGCGGGTCGCCGATGTCGCTGGTCTGGGCGAGCAGCAACTCGTTGTTGGAGGCGTCGTCGCCGTGACGGCCGCACCAGCGGGCAGACAGGATGCCGGGCATGCCGTTGAGGGCTGCGACGGCGAGGCCGGAATCGTCAGCCACGCATGGCAGGCCGGTCTGCTTTACGCCCTCGCGGGCCTTGATCAACGCGTTCTCCGCGAATGTGAGGCCGTTTTCCACCGGCTCCGGGTATGCGGGAATGTCTGCGAGAGAGACGAGTTCGACGCCGTCGACTCCGAGTTCACTAAGAACGGTTTCGAGCTCTATCAGCTTCTTCGCATTGCCCGAGGCGACAAGTACCTTCAAAGGGCCGTTCACCATCCCAGCGCCGCCTTCTGCGCGGCGATGAGCTCGGAACAGCCCTTCTCCGCCGCGTCGAGCATCAGGTCGAGCTGCTCGCGGCCGAAGAGGCCGTGCTCGCCGGTGCCCTGCACCTCAACGAAATTGCCGGATTCGCTCATGACCACGTTCAGGTCGACCTCCGCGCGCGAGTCCTCCTCGTAGGGCAGGTCGAGGCTCACGCGGCCGTCGACAATGCCAACGGAGACTGCGGCGACAGGCGGAAGCAGTGGCTCGCCGGGGACAAGGTCTCGTTCCTTGAGGTGCGCGATCGCGTCAGCCAGCGCGACATAGGCGCCGGTGATCGACGCGGTGCGGGTGCCGCCGTCGGCCTGCAGCACATCGCAGTCGAGCTGGATCGTGTTCTCGCCGAGCTGGCTCAGATCCACCGCGGCGCGCAAGGAGCGGCCCACTAGGCGTGAGATCTCGTGGGTACGACCCTTGACCTTGCCCTTCATCGACTCACGTGGCATGCGCTCATGAGTCGCCGACGGCAGCATGGCGTACTCGGCGGTGAGCCAGCCCTCGCCGGAGTCCTTCTTGAAGCGGGGCACGCCCTCTTCCGCGCTGGCGGTGCACATGACGCGGGTGTTGCCGAATTCGACGAGCACGCTGCCCGCCGGGTTTGAGGTGAAGCCGCGGGTGATGCGCACCGGGCGCATCTCGTCGAGGACGCGGCCGTCCGCGCGGACAAAAGGTTCTTGCGGGGTATTCGCTTCAGTCATGGGACCGAGCCTACAGCCCGCGCCAACTAGACCTCGTAGACGTCCTTCGCGTTGCCAATGACGATCTCGCCGTCGAATTCCTCCGCGGCCGCACGGCGGGTCGCTTCCTTGTCGCTCCACGGCTGGATGTGGACGAGCACGAGCTTTTTCACGCCTGCTTCGCGGGCGATGCGGCCGGCGTCCCGGCCGGACATGTGCATGCCTGTCGGAGTGTTCTCGTCCGTTTCCGGCCCCCACGCGGCTTCGCAGAGGAAGAGGTCGGCGTCGCGGGCGGCGTCGATAAGCGTGGGCGTGTAGGCGGAATCGCCGGAGAACGCGATGACCTTGCCCGAATCCTTGTGCTCGATGCGGAGCGCCTGTGACTCTGCGGCCGGATGAACCGCGGGATACGGCGCGACCGTCACCGCGTCGATGTCGACCGGGCGACCGTTCCACGCGCGGATGTCGAAGGTGTCCGAAATATCGTCGATGTCGTTTGGACCGTTGCCGCCGAGGCGACCGAGGTGCTCCGGCGCGTAGCTCGGGCCGACCAGAATGTTGCGGCGGCGGGCTGGGGCCGTCGGGTGGAAACGGCGCCAGATGATCAGCGACGTCGTGTCCGAACAGTGGTCGGCGTGCAAGTGGCTGAACACCAGATGCGCATCCGACGGGTCCGCGACCTCTTGCAGGGCGGCCAATGCGCCTGGGCCGAAGTCCATCAGAATGCCGGGCTGCCCGTCCTCCGTATCGATCAGGTAGGACGAGCCGGGATTGCCCGGGGCCGCGAGCGAGCCCGTGCAGCCGAGAACTGTCAACTTCATGGCCTTACTGTGCCACGAACGCGGGTGAAAATCTAAACAAAAGTGAGGTTTTCGATGCCGTGTCGGGTGTGGTGTTTCACGCCACTTACTGGGCGTCGTGCGCGACAGCGGACATCTGCGGACCGAGGAAACGAGCAGCGAGGCGGTCGAACGCCTCCGGGTCGCCGGTCGTCTCGAATGTCCGCGTCGGCGCGTGGTCCGGGTCGGCGAACATGTTCTTTTCCGTGAGCACGCGCAGCACGTCCTTCGCGGTCTCCTCAGCGGACGACACGAGCGTGACGTCGTCACCTATCGCCAACTGGATCACGCCGGACAACAGCGGGTAGTGGGTACAGCCGAGCACGAGCGTATCGACGCCCGCGGCCTGCAGCGGCTCCAGATAGCCCTGCGCCACCCCGAGGATCTGGCGCCCCGAGGTGACTCCCCTCTCGACGAACTCGACGAATGCCGGGCAGGCGGCAGCGGTGACCTCGACGCCCGACGCGATGGAAAACAAGTCTTGGTACGCGTGCGAGCGGATCGTGGCCTGCGTGCCGATGACGCCGACCTTGCCGTTGCGGGTCGTAGCGATCGCGCGGCGGACCGCTGGCTGGATGACCTCGATGACCGGGACGTCGTAACGTTCGCGCGCGTCGTGCAGGAAAGCGGCCGAGGCCGTGTTGCACGCGATCACGATCATTTTGCAGCCGCGCTCCACCAGTTCATCCGCGATAGCAGTGGCGTGACGGCGGACGTCCGCGATCGGTTTCGGGCCGTAGGGCCCATTAGCGCCGTCGCCGATGTACATGATGGACTCACTGCCCAGCTGGTCCATGACCGCACGCGCGACTGTCAGGCCGCCGAAGCCTGAATCGAAAATGCCGATCGGGGCGTTGTTGTGTTCGCTGCTCAACTCAACCACGGTGACGGATTCTACCGTGGCGCATACCCTGCTAAAGAGACGCTATGCGACACCGGCGGCGGGCAGCTCGGCGCGCTGGCGCGGCGCAGGAACAGCCTCGCCCGCGAGCGCGGCGTTGATGCGGGTCAGCGCAGTGGAGAAAACCTCGAGTTCGTCGCCGGTCAGATTGTCGAAGAGAATGCGGCGCAACTCAGCAATGTAGCCCGGGTGGCCCGCCTGCACTGCGCGCTGTCCGGCCGGAGTCAGAGCCGCGAACGTGGCGCGGCCGTCGTTCGGGTCCGGGATACGGGCGACGAAGCCCTTCTTCTCCAAACGGGTGATGACCCGGGAGAGGTGAGACAGCGACATAGCCGTCGCTTCAGACAAGTCCGTCATGCGGCGGGACGCGTTCGGGTTCTCGCTGATCTTCAGCATCGCCTGGAACTCGAAGTAGGTGACGTCAGCGTCGCGCTTCAGCGTCGCGTCCAGGACGCACGGCAACTGCATGTTGCACGACCACATGCGTGCCCAGGTATCCGCTTCCTCGGCGGTGAGCTTCTCCATGTTTTCCATGGAACTTAGATTAACTTAAGGTTTAAGAGTTCCATAACGGGACACGTCTACATTCTGCAAACTTACTAGACACCACGCACGGCTTAGCATCAGATCACATCCGTGTCATTAAGGAACGGCTTAGCTTGCCTGGAAAGCGATGGTCACAGACTTATTTTTGCGGGAAGCTTCAAGACAAAAGGAACCGGGGCACCGGGCGGTTCATGTTCGTACCGGTGCCCCGCTAGAAGGCTTTTTGCCCCGCTTTACGCCCGCGGCGGATTGTAAAACGGCCCCGACTGCGGAGGGTTGCTTGGGAAGCGCGGGGTGTGCGGGTCCGGCTGCGTCCCCTGGTGGGTGTGCGGGCCCGGCTGCGGATAGGGCTGCTGCTGCGCTGCGGTGGCGCCGACAGTTCGCTCCGCGCGAAGCTTTTCAGCCTTTTTCGCTTCCCGCTTCGCGCGCAGTGCCGGCGGGTCGTCGGACGTGATGAGCATGCCAGCGGCAATGCCGCCGATCGCGCCGAAAAGGTGGGCTTGCCAGCTGATGCCCTCGTCAACAGGCAGCACGCCCCACACCAGACCGGAGTAAAGGAGCCCCAGCACCACGCCCAGCGCGATCTGGGCGCCGGAGCGGTTGAAGATGCCGCGGACGAGCAGGTACGCCAACCAGCCGTACACCAGCATCGATGCACCGACGTGGTTGGTGCCCGGCCCGCCGAACAGCCATGTGCCCAAGCCTCCGATCAGCACCACGAACGCGGTGACCTCCCAGAACACGCGGTGACTAGAACAGCCGATCAGGAACGCGAAGATCGCGCCCGGCACGGTGTTGGACAAGACGTGGCTGAAGTCCACGTGGAGGATCGGGGACGTGAAAATATACGGCAGGCTCGACAGCTCGAGCGGGTGAATGCCGAAGTAGACTAAAGCGCCGCCGAAGATGAGCGTGCTGATGATGTGCACGGCCCAGATGAGCACCACATACCCCACCGCATAGGTCAAGCCACGCTTCATTTGCGCACGGCGCGTGTTCTGCGATGGTCGCTGGTGCGCAGGCGTGCGGAAACCGCCGGGCTGGCCGAACGAAGCGGACTGGCTCTGCTGGTTCGTGCGGTGCGCTTGGGCGGACTGCGCATACGGGTTGTGCGTCTGCTGGTTCCAAGAGTTCTGCGGCGTGGAATACGGGTTATTGCTCATGGTGCCGTTCAGCTTAATGTGCTGCTGTGGCGATGTCTCCCCACGCCGCAACGTCGTAACCGGGCGATGCTGCAGCGACGCCGTCGACGATGGCCGCCTCGACGCAGCGGGCGGACGCGTCGCACAGCGTGTAATAGAGATCGGGGTCGGCATCCGCGGGGCTCACTGCGGAGTAGGCGTCGGCACTGGCAGTAGACACGGCAAAGAGCGAGTCGCCGTCCAGCGGCGAATGCGAGGGGCGAACCGCGCGGGCAATGCCGTCGTGCCCCGTCATGGCGAGACGCTCCAGCTGCGCCTGCGGCAGCGGGCAGTCGGTGGCGATTACACCGATAGTGGTGTTGAGCTTCGGTGCCGGCCGCTCCAGCGCACTGAACTGCTCGAGGTCCACCGGCGGACGCGAGGGGTCGCCGAAGAACCTGCCGGTCTCTGGGTCGATCACACTGCCAAGCGGGTTCGCAACGACAAGCGCTGCGACCGTGTGCACAGCGCCGTTCTCGCCCGCGACGGTGGTCTGCGCGGTGCCCACTCCCCCGCGCAGCACGCCGGCCGTCGCACCGCAGCCGGCACCGACGCTGCCAGATTCGGGCGCACCTCCGTCGTCGAGGGCAGCCTGCACCGCAGCGGCTCCGTCCTGGGCTCCCGGACGGTGGCCGGGGTCGCCGATGATGAGGTCGAAGATCACTGCGGCGGGGACGATCGGCACGCGCGGGCCGGGCTGATCCTCGCCGAAGACAGCGAAGCCGCGGCCGCGGGACTCGAGTTCGCGCATCGCCCCGTCAGCCGCGCCCAAACCGAAAGCGGATCCGCCGGACAAGACGACGGCGTGAACGCGCTGGACAGTGTTGTGGGGATTGAGCAGGTCGGTCTCCCGTGTGCCGGGACCACCGCCGCGCACGTCGACCGCGCCGGTCATGCCCGCGTTATCCGCAGCGACGAGCGCTGTCACGCCGGTGTCACCGAGCGAGACGTGACCAACTCGCAAGCCGGGGATGTCGAATTGTCCGGGCTGCACAGCGGCGGGAGTGGCGGGCACGCTATTCACCCATCAGGGCTTCCAGCAGGGAGTCCTGGCAAAACGCCAGCCACTCGACGAGATTGTCGCGGTCCTGCTCCGCCGCTTCATTCTTCGCGTCGGCGGAGGCGACGTAGAGGCGCATGTCGTTGAGCGCGGCGATAACCTGGTGGGCTTCCTCTTCCTCGACGGTGACGGCCACGCCACCGGTGGGGCCCAGCGCAGCGTTGATCACCTGGAGGTTCATCAACTTCGCCTTGATGATGTCGTTCTCGTGCAGGCTGCGCAGCAACGAGTTGTCCCCGTCGAATTCCTCGTCGCCTTCGCGCTCGAAATCGGGCAACAAGCGCGCCAGGGAAGGATCCTCCGGCGCCTCGCTGTGGCCGGACGGCATGTCCATCATCGCGGCCAGCTCATCCTTCGGCGCCGACTGGGCACGCTGGATCAGCGCCTCAGAGACCGTGGCTGTCAGGTCGCCGATGACTTCGCGCTCCATCGGGTCGAACACGGTGCTGTAACGCGGGGTGCGCATGAGCCCTTTCTTCCGCCGCCACGGCTGCATCTATTCGCCTCTCCCTCGAACCAGTTTCAATGTCTGTCGCTGTCTGTCACTGCCGGTTGAATTCACCGGCATTGGCCGCGGTGCTAGCCGGCCTGCTGCATCGTGGCCCACAGGCCAGCGGTGTGTAGCTTCTTCACGTCGCCTTCGACCTTGTCCTTCTCGCCGGAGGAGACGACGGCTTTGCCTTCGGTGTGCACCTGCATCATTAGCTCTTGGGCGCGCTTGCGCCCGTACCCCAGGACGGTCTGGAAGACGTAGGTGACGTAGCTCTGCAGGTTCACCGGGTCATCCCACACAATGCACATCCAGGGCAGGTTCTCGGCGACATCGACGTCGACGTCGATGTCCTCGTCGAGCTCAGGCGTAGCCATCGGGGAGCCCATCCGAATCTCGCGTGTGACACCAGTCATAAGCCCAAGGGTACTAGACTTCCGCTGCCCGTCGCGGGGCGGCCGTCGTCACGCGTGCGTGTGCCCGCTGAACGCACTAGGGCGCCGTGTGGTCCACCCACGGACTAATGTTGTGCCCATGACTACGCCCGAGTCGGACATCCAGTCCAGCGACCACCAGACCTCCACCGCCTTTTTGACGGACATGTACGAGCTGACCATGCTCGACGCCTCCATGAAGGACGGGACGCATTCGCGCCCGTGCGTGTTCGAGGTCTTCGCCCGCAAACTGCAGCACGAACGCCGCTACGGCGTCGTCGCCGGCACGGGCCGTTTGATCGAGGCAGTGCGCAAATTCCGTTTCACCGAGGAGCAGCTCGCCACCGCCGATTTCCTGAGCGAGGAGACGAAGGACTTCCTGCGCAATTACCGCTTCAGCGGGCAGATCGACGGCT
This sequence comes from Corynebacterium appendicis CIP 107643, assembly GCF_030408415.1. Taxonomy (NCBI): domain Bacteria; kingdom Bacillati; phylum Actinomycetota; class Actinomycetes; order Mycobacteriales; family Corynebacteriaceae; genus Corynebacterium; species Corynebacterium appendicis. The sequence goes on from NZ_CP046976.1 coordinate 1,872,133, forward strand.
ACCGCGAGGGCGAGCTGTACTTCCCCTACTCCCCCATCCTGACGGTGCGCGGCACGTTCGCGGAGTGCTGCATTCTGGAGACGGTGATTCTGTCGATCCTGAACTCGGACTCCGCTGTGGCGACCGCGGCGTCGCGCATGGTCACCGCGGCGGACGGCCGCCCGATCATGGAGATGGGGTCGCGCCGCACCAACGAGCAGTCCGCCGTGACCTCGGCACGCGCCGCGTACATCGCAGGCTTCGATTCCACTTCCAATATGGAGGCCAGCCTGCGGTACGGCATCCCGGCCGCCGGCACCGCGGCGCACGCGTGGACCCTGCTGCACACCGACCCGGACGGCACTCCGAACGAGAAGGCGGCGTTCAAGGCGCAAATCGAGTCGCTGGGGGTGGACACGACGCTGCTGGTGGACACCTACGACATCACCCAGGGCGTGGCCAACGCGATTGAAGTCGCGGGGACGGAACTCGGCGGCGTGCGCCTTGACTCGGGCGATCTGGGCATCATGTCTCGGCGTGTGCGCGCGCAGCTCGACGGCCTCGGCGCTTATAACACCAAGATCATCGTTTCCAGCGACCTCGACGAATTCGCCATCGCCGGTCTGCGCGGCGACCCGGTCGACGGCTTCGGTGTGGGCACATCCGTGGTCACGGGCTCAGGCGCCCCGACCGCGGGCATGGTGTACAAGCTCGTCGAAGTCGACGGCGTCGCGGTGGCGAAGCGCTCGTCCGGCAAACAGATGAAGGGCGGCGCGAAGGGCGCGGTGCGGACCTACCGCGGCACGGGTGTCGCGGTGGACGAGATCGTCTACCCGCAGTCCAACCCGCCGGTGAACCCGACAACGCTGGATTACCGCGAGCTTGTCATCCCGCTGATGCGCGACGGCGAGATCGTCGACGGCCAAGAGGATCTGGATGCCTCCCGCGAGCACCTGGCCAAGCAGCGCGAGACGTTGCCGTGGGAGGGCCTGTCCCTGTCCCGCGACGAACCGGCTGTGCGCACACGCTTTATCGGCTTCCCCGAAGAGTGACGGGCGCGCAAGAGGACAACGAGCAGGATAAGGATCCGGACCGCCCGCTCTCGTTGTCGACGGAAGAGCTTCTCGACGCAGCGGTGGACGCCCTCGGCGGCGCCCGCCGTCCTGGCCAGGTGGCCATGGCGGAAGCAGTGTCGAATGCCGTGGAGTCCGAACGGCACCTCGCGGTCCAGGCCGGCACCGGCACGGGCAAGTCGTTGGCCTACCTGGTGCCCGCAATCCGGCACGCCCAGGCCACTGACACCACCGTGATCGTCTCCACCGCGACGCTCGCGCTGCAGCGCCAGCTCGTGGAGCGCGACCTGCCGCGGCTCGTCGAGGCACTCGACCCGCTGCTGCCGCGCACACCGACCTTCGCCATCCAGAAAGGCCGGTCGAACTACCTGTGCCTCAATAAGCTCACCGTCGACCAGGAAGCGCCGGAAGCGCTCATGGACACCGACGAGGTCTCATGGCTCGGCGGGCACATTAAGCGCGTCCATGAATGGGCCGACGAGACGGAAACGGGCGACCGCGACGAGCTCGAGCCGGGCGTGCCGGATATGGCGTGGCGCCAGGTCTCCGTCACCGCGAACGAGTGCCTGGGCGCCACGCGCTGCCCGCATGGCGAGGAATGCTTCGCCGAGGCCGCGCGCCGCCGCACGCAGGACGTGGACATCGTGGTCGCCAACCACGCTTTGCTCGCCATCGATGCCATGTCGGACGTGAATATCCTCCCCGAGCACGACGTTGTCATCATCGACGAGGCCCACGAGCTCGACGGCCGGGTCACATCCGTGGCCACCAACGAGCTCTCCGCACGCGCACTCACTCTCGCCGCGCGCCGCGCCGGGAAGCTGAAGGCGAAGACCGAACAGCAAAAGCTCGAAGAGCTTATCGACGACTTCTCCGCCGTCCTCGACCTGGAAACCCCCGGCCGCTGGGAGACGATTTCCGATCCTGCCCGCGCCTCGTTTGCCGCTGTCCGCGACGCCCTGTGGCGGACTCGCGAAGCGATCGCGCGCGTACCCGAAGGTGAGGCGACGAATGATCCGGAGACGTTCGCCGAGCGTGAGAACCTGAAGAACCATCTGCAGGAGCAGCACGATTCACTCGTGCGCATCCTCGAAGTCTTCGACGAGGAGGATCCGACTAAGCACTTCGACGTGGTCTGGCTGACCCGTTCGGAGCGCTACGGCGATTCCGTGGCTGTCGCGCCACTGTCGGTCGCCGCCCTTCTGCGCGAGCGTCTCTTCACCGAGCAGACCGTCGTTTTGGCATCAGCCACCCTCGCCGTCGGCGGTAATTTCCGCGCCATGGCGGCCAATTGGGGCCTGCCCGACGGTTCCTGGGACAGCCTCGACGCCGGCACGCCCTTCGACCCGCGAAAGAGCGGCATTCTCTACATCGCACGGCACCTGCCGCCACCCGGACGCGACGGGCTGCGCAGCGAGACCCTCGACGAGATGGCCGAACTCATCACCGCGGCCGGTGGCAGGACGCTGGGGCTGTTCTCGTCGAAACGCGCGGCCGTCGAAGCCGCCGAAGCACTGCACCCCCGCCTGCCCTTCGACATCTATGTCCAAGGCGACGATTCGATCGGTGCGCTGGTCAAAGAGTTCACTAACAACGAGAATTCCTGCCTTTTCGGCACACTGACTCTGTGGCAGGGAGTGGATGTGCCGGGTAGCTCTCTGTCCCAGGTGATCATCGACCGAATCCCCTTCCCCCGGCCCGACGACCCGCTGCTGCAGGCGCGCAGCAACGCCGCCGACGCCGCCGGCCGCTCCGGGTTCATGGAAGTCTCCGCCACACACGCCGCTCTCCTGCTGGCGCAGGGCACCGGCCGCCTGCTGCGCAGCACCACCGACCGCGGCGTCGTCTCGGTGCTCGACAGTCGCCTGGCCACGAAGCGCTACGGCCAATTCCTCCGCGCATCGCTGCCGGATTTCTGGCAGACGACCGACCCGGAGGTCGTCCGCGGCGCGCTGCGCCGGTTGACCGCGCCGCAAAAGGGCGGGAAGTAGACAGCCCTAGGCGTATTTACCCGGCAGGGCGACGACGGTCGTGGATCCGGGAGCGACCTCTGTGAAGCCGCTGTCCTGCACCGCCACCGCGGCGGTGTCGGCGGCGAGCTGCGCGAATTCAGCGCGCGGGATCTCCCGGACTTGCAGCGGGAAGCCGTCGGCGGCCCACGCTGAGACGTGTTCCTCGCTCATCGCGGCGGCGAGCAGCATCGAGCCGTGCCCGGCCTGGGCGGCGGCTTTGCCGGCGGTCATCTCCAGCTCGGCATCGACTGCGATGAGAGGAATCGATGCGTCCGGCTGGCTTTGCTCATCTACCGGCAGCTCCGTGCCGCGGATCTGGAGCTTGGAGAGCAGGTGCGGGACGTCAGCCACCGCCGACGGAATGAACGCGCGGGCGGAAGCTCCACCCACTGTCGCGGTGCAGCCCGGCAGCGCCTGGACATTATCCCACCCGGCACCGCGGGCACGCCGGGCGATTTTGCGGATGCGGTGGCCGTACCACTGCCCCAGCGCGTCGCGCCAGGCGCCGTTTTGGCCCGCACGGGGGTCGAGGCACACCGCGACGACGGCTTGAGCAGCGGCGGCCAGCAGTTCGTCCCGCCTTGGGCGGTCCGGTTTCGGCACGTGCAGCGCGATCTGCATGGCCTGCACCGTCTGCGGGTCGTCGGGGTCCTCGTCGCCCCGCCCGGGGGCGGTTAGGGACTGGACGAGGAAGCGGTGGGCGTCGATAAGCTCGCTTCCCATCAATCGAGTGCGACCTTGCCGTCGATGCCCTGCTCGTCGTTGAGCACGTCGATCTCGTGGCGCGGAACGCCCATGATGTAGAGCACCGAGTCGAGGAACGGGTAGCTCAATGCGGTGTCGGCGACCTCGCGCAGCGCCGGCTTCGCGTTGAACGCGATGCCCAGGCCCGCCTGCGTGATCATGTCGATGTCGTTGGCACCGTCGCCCACCGCGACCGTCTGCGACATGCGCAGCCCGGAATCCGCGGCGAATTCCGCGAGGAAATCAGCCTTTGCCCGCCTATCGACGACCTGCCCGATCACCTCGCCCGTCAGCTTCCCGTCAACGATCTCGAGCGTGTTGGCGCGCGCGTAGTCCAGCTCGAGGTCGGCCACCAGGGGCTCGAGCACCTGGATGAAGCCGCCGGAGACGACCGCTGTGCGGTACCCCATTTGCTTCAGCGTGCGGATCGTCGTCCGCGCGCCCGGTGTGAGCACGATACCGCGGGCGACCTCGTCGATCACCGTCGCGTCGAGCCCCGCCAACGCCTTCACGCGCTCGCGGAGGGACTCCTCGAAGTCGAGCTCGCCGCGCATTGCGCGCTCCGTGACCGCGGCGACCTCTTCCTCGCGCCCCGCGTGCGCGGCGAGCATCTCGATGACTTCGCCCGTGACCAAGGTGGAATCGCAGTCGAAGCAGACCAGGCGCTTCGAGCGGCGCGCGAGCCCGGCACGCTCGATCGCGATGTCCACCCCGAGGCCCGACGACAGCTCGGCGAGCGCCTTGCGCACCGTGTGGCTGACCTCGTCGCCCTGCCCCGGGATGGTGATGGACAGCTCGAGACCCGTCACCGGGTAGTCGGAAATCCCGCGGATGCGATCGATATTGGCACCGAAATCTGCCAAGGTCCGGCCGATCTCCGAGACATCTTCCGCCGTCACCGGATTGCCCAGCACCACCACCGCGTGAGTGGAACGCTTGCGCTGCGGGGCTAGAGCCTCCTCCTCGGTCTCGATCAGGACGGCGTGGTCCGACAGCTCCGATGCGGCCTCCAGATCGCGGCGCAGCGCCTCCACCGCTGACGGTTTGACCCCCGCGAAGGCCGCCAGAGCCAGACGTCCCCGGAAATTAGCCTGTTCCGCGTCGAGGAGCTGCACCCCGTGCTGCGACAGGATGGCGAAAAAAGCCGCCGTCACACCCGGACGGTCCGCTCCCGTCAACGTAATCACGGCGTAGTGGAGACCAGGCTGCAAAGCGACGGCGTAACTCATGGATACGAAACTACAGCACGAAGCCCCGCACCACTCGAAGTGGTGCGGGGCTGTCAATCAGGAGCGGCTTTTCGCAGCCGCTGAGTCGTACGCGACTAGTCGGTCACTTTGGTGGAACCCGATGCCGGACCGCGGCCTTCAGCCGGGCGGACGGTGGTCACCGCTTCAGTCTCGGTGCGCACGGCACGACCATCGGTCTCGCCCGGGGTGGTCGCCTCGGAGCGCGGGTCGTGGTGGCCGGTGTGAGCCTCACGGCGCATGGTCTCAACCATGTGCGGGTAGTGCAGCTCGAAGGCCGGACGCTCCGAACGGATGCGCGGCAGGGACTCGAAGTTGTGTCCCGGAGGCGGGCACGAGGTCGCCCACTCAAGGGAGTTGCCGTAGCCCCACGGATCGTCGACAGTGACGACCTCGCCGTAGCGCCAGGACTTGTACACGTTCCAGATGAACGGCAGGAACGCGATGCCTAGGATCAGCGCGCCGACAGTGGAGATCTGGTTGAACAGCGTGAAGCCGTCAGAGTCCAGGTAGTCGGCGTAACGGCGCGGCATGCCCATGTTGCCCAGCCAGTGCTGGATCAGGAAGGTCGTGTTGAAGCCGATGAAGGTCAGCCAGAAGTGCCACTTGCCCAGGGTCTCGTCGAGCATGCGGCCCGTCATCTTCGGGAACCAGAAGTACACGCCGGCGCAGGAAGCGAAGACCACAGTACCGAACAGGGTGTAGTGGAAGTGCGCGACGACGAAGTAGGAGTCGTGCAGCTGGAAGTCCAGCGGCGGGGAGGCCAGCATGATGCCGGTCAGACCACCGAAGAGGAAGGTAGCCAGGAAGCCCATCGCCCAGATCATCGGCGTCTCGAAGGTCAGGTGGCCGTTCCACATCGTGCCAACCCAGTTGAAGAACTTCACGCCGGTCGGAACCGCGATCAGGAAGGTCATGAACGAGAAGAACGGCAGCAGGATTGCACCGGTGGCGTACATGTGGTGCGCCCAGACAGCCATGGACAGGCCACCAATAGCCAGGGTCGCGAAGACCAGGCCGATGTAGCCGAAGATCGGCTTACGGGAGAAGACCGGAACGACCTCGGAGATGATGCCGAAGAACGGCAGTGCGAGGACGTAGACCTCCGGGTGGCCGAAGAACCAGAACAGGTGCTGCCACAGGATGGCGCCGCCGTTAGCCGGGTCGAAAATGTGGCCGCCGAGCTTACGGTCGTACAGCACACCGAGAGCAGCCGCGGTCAGCAGCGGGAAGATCATCAGCGCCATGATGGACGCGACGAAGATGGTCCAGGTGAACACCGGCAGGCGGAACATAGTCAGGCCCGGCGCACGCAGCGTCAGGATGGTGGAGACCATGTTGATGGCGGACGCCAGGGTACCGATACCGGTCGCACCGACACCCAGGATCCACAGGTCAGCGCCCACACCCGGTGTGTGGATCGCGTCAGCCAGCGGCAGGTACATGGTCCAGCCGAAGTCGGCTGCGCCGCCCGGGGTGAGAAAGCCGGCGAGCATCGCCAAAACACCGGCCTGGGTGATCCAGAAACCGAAGGAGTTCAGGCGCGGGAAGGCCACATCGGGTGCGCCGACCTGCAGCGGCAGCACGAAGTTGGCGAAGCCCCAGACGATCGGGGTACCGAACGCCAGCAGCATCACTGTTCCGTGAAGGGTGAACAGCTGGTTGAACTGTTCGTTGGACAGGAACTGCAGACCCGGGGAGAAGAGCTCCGCGCGGATGAGCAGTGCCATAAGGCCACCGACAAAGAACCACACGAAGGACATGATGATGTAGAAGATGCCCAGCTGTTTGTGGTCTGTCGTGGTCAACAGGTCGTAAAAGCGGGTACCTTTACGTGCCTTTCCGGTCGGCTCCGGCCGGACCGGGGCGACAACGTCGGTCCCAGCCGTGTTGTCGAGCCGTGGTGCCACAGCAGTCATTCGTTTCCTCCTGATTGAGACTCAGCCGCGTCTCACCGCTGGCGCTCTCCGAGTCACCGGCGGCACCCCAAGCAGGCGCATGGGTAGGCGCAACTAGTACCGCTTCATCTTAACGGTCGGCCCAGCCAAAATCCAGACATCACAGGCCACACCCATTTTGGGCGTGGCACCTGCTCGATTGGCCGTGACTGATTGACCCCGGATTGGGGAGAGCGGGCCTGAATCGCTCAGGCCCGCTCCCGATGATGCGGATTGATTTATGAAAAGTCGGGTTTAGAAATCCCAGTCGTCGTCCTGGGTGTCCTCGGCCTTGCCGATGACATAGGACGACCCGGAGCCGGAGAAGAAGTCGTGGTTCTCGTCGGCATTCGGCGACAGGGACGCGAGGATCGTCGGTGAGACCCGGGTCTCATCGGACGGGAACAGACCTTCATAACCCAAGTTGTTCAGCGCCTTATTCGCGTTGTAGCGCAGGAAGCGCTTCACGTCCTCAGTCCAGCCCAACGGATCGTAAATGTCCTCGGTGTACTGGCTCTCGTTGTCGTAGAGGTCGTAGAGCAGATCGAAGGTGTACTCCTTCAGCTCGTCCTTGCGCGGCTCGCTCTCCCCCGCCAGCGCGCGCTGGTACTTGTAGCCGATGTAGTAACCGTGCACTGCCTCGTCGCGGATGATCAGGCGGATGATGTCGGCGGTGTTGGTCAGCTTGGAGTGCACCGACCAGTTCAGCGGCAGGTAGAAACCGGAGTAGAAGAGGAAGGACTCGAGCATCACGGAGGCGATCTTGCGCTTCTGCGGGTCGTCGCCCTCGTAGTAGCTCATGATGATCTTCGCCTTGCGCTGGAGGTTCTCGTTCTCCTCCGACCAGCGGAACGCGTCGTTGATCATCGGGGTGGACGCCAACGTCATGAAGATATTGGAGTAGCTCTTCGCGTGGACGGACTCCATGAAGGCGAGGTTGGTGTACACGGCCTCCTCATGCGGAGTCGTGGAATCCGGCAGCATCGACACGGCGCCGACGGTGCCCTGGATCGTGTCCAGCAGCGTCAGGCCGGTGAAGACGCGCATCGTCGCCTGCTTCTCGTCGTCGGTGAGCGTGTTCCAGCTCGGGATGTCGTTGGACACCGGAATCTTCTCCGGCAGCCAGAAGTTGCCGGTCAGGCGGTCCCAGACTTCCAAGTCCTTATCGTCCGGAATGGAATTCCAGTTGATCGCCTTGATCGGCTGCTCATTAGCGGCCAAGTACGAGTCGTATTCATGCGCGTCAGTCACGCAGATCATCCTATCTATTTGCAGGGAAAACGTCGGGGTGGGAATGCACGCTTCGTCGATAAGCTGCTGCTTACAGCATGCAGGACACGCAGCCTTCGATCTCGGTGCCTTCGAGCGCCATCTGGCGCAGGCGGATGTAGTAGAGCGTCTTGATGCCCTTGCGCCACGCGTAGATCTGTGCGCGGTTGAGATCGCGGGTGGTCACCGTGTCCTTGAAGAACAAGGTCAAAGACAGGCCCTGGTCGACGTACTTCGTGGCCACCGCGTAGGTGTCGATGATCTTCTCGTAGCCGATCTCGTAGGCGTCGGTGAAGTAGTCGATGTTCTCGTTGTCCATGTGCGGCGCCGGGTAGTAGACGCGGCCGATCTTGCCTTCCTTGCGGATCTCGATCTTGGACGCGATCGGGTGGATCGACGAGGTCGAGTTGTTGATGTAGGAGATCGAGCCGGTCGGCGGGACAGCCTGCAGGTAGCGGTTGTAGATGCCGTCGCGCGCGATGTCCGCCTTGAGCTGCGCCCACTGCTCCGCGCTCGGCGGCTGCGCGGAAGAATTGGCGAAGATCGCCTTGACCTTCTCCGTCTTCGGCTGGAAATCCTCCGGGTTGTAGCGGTCGAAGAACTCGCCGGTGGCGTACTCGGAGCGCTCGAAGCCTTCGAAAGCCTCGCCCTTTTCCACGGCGATTGTGTGGGACGCCTTGAGGCATTCATAGAGGACGGATGCGAAGTACGCGTTGGTGAAGTCCAAGCCTTCCTCGGAGCCGTAGTGGATGTGCTCGCGGCCGAGATAGCCGTGCAAGTTCATCTGGCCGAGGCCGATGGCGTGTGACGCGTCGTTGCCCTCGCGCACGGGCGGCACGGAGTCGATGGAGGTCTTGTCCGCCACCGCGGTCAGGCCTCGGATCGCGGTCTCCACCGTCTTCGAGAAATCATCCGAATCCATCGACATCGCGATATTGAGCGAACCGAGGTTACAGGAGATATCGTTGCCCAACTCCTTGTACGTCAAGTCGTCGTTGAGCACCGACGGGGTGTTGACCTGGAGGATCTCGGAACACAGGTTGGACATGTTCACGCGGCCGATCTTGACCGGGTTCGCCCTATTCGCCGTGTCCTCGAACATGATGTACGGGTAGCCGGACTCAAACTGGATCTCCGCGATGGTCTGGAAGAACTGGCGGGCGTTGATCTTGGACTTGCGGATGCGCGGGTCCTCGACCATCTCCTCGTACTTCTCGGTGACCGAGATGTCCGCGAACGGGACGCCGTAGACGCGCTCGACGTCGTACGGGGAGAACAGGTACATGTCGTCGTTGCGCTTGGCCAGCTCGAAGGTGATGTCCGGGATGACCACGCCGAGCGAGAGCGTCTTGATGCGGATCTTCTCGTCCGCATTCTCGCGCTTGGTGTCGAGGAAGCGGAGGATGTCCGGGTGGTGCGCATTCAGATACACCGCGCCGGCGCCCTGGCGAGCACCGAGCTGGTTGGCGTAGGAGAAGGAGTCCTCCAAAAGCTTCATCACGGGGATGACGCCGGACGACTGGTTCTCGATGTGCTTGATCGGCGCGCCCGCCTCACGGATATTGCTGAGCAGCAGCGCCACGCCGCCGCCTCGCTTGGACAGCTGCAGCGAGGAGTTGATCGCACGGCCGATGGACTCCATGTTGTCCTCGACGCGCAGCAGGAAGCAGGACACGAGCTCGCCGCGCTGCGCCTTACCCGCATTCAAAAACGTCGGGGTGGCCGGCTGGAAACGGCCCGTCATGATCTCGTCGACCAGCGCGGACGCCAGAGCCTCGTTGCCGTCGGCGAGGAACAGCGCCGTCATCGACACACGGTCCTCGAAGCGCTCCAGGTAGCGGCGCCCGTCGAACGTCTTCAGCGTGTACGAGGTGTAGTACTTGTACGCGCCGAGGAAGGACTTGAAGCGGAACTTGTAGGAGTACGCGCGCTTGAACGTGGACTTCACGAACTCCCAGTCGTACTTCTCGATCGTCTCCGGCTCGTAGTACTTGTTCTCGACAAGGTAGTCCATCTTCTCTTCCAGGTCGTGGAAGTAGACGGTGTTCTGGTTGACGTGCTGCAGGAAGAACTGGTTCGCCGCCTCACGGTCTTTGTCGAACTGGATCTGGCCGTTCTCGTCGTACAGGTTCAAAAGCGCGTTCAGCGCGTGGTAATCCAGCTGTTCGGTCTGGCTCACCGGCTCAGCTACGGTCTTCCCCACAGTGTCGGTCACGGTTTTCGGGCCTTTCTCAAGCAGTGATCAAATACGTAATTTCAGGGCTAAATATTCAACCGTCCAGTTGGACGGCCAGCAGTTATGCAGCTACACAGCGTGGTAGCGCTCGCGCAGCCGGGCGAGACGCAGTTCACTTTCCGACGTCTCCGCCCGACGCGCCTCCATCACCTCACGCTCCTGCGCGGTCAGCGGTTCAAGGCCGAGCTTATCGACGCCCGCCACCAAGTTCTCGCGGACCTTCTCCACGTCCTCCTCCGAGCCCATCAGCTCGAAGCGGTACAGATACGGCACACCCGTCTTTTCAGCGATGACGTCGCCCGCCTTGCAGAAATCCGGGCCGAAATTCGAGTTCCCCGCGGCGATCACGCCGCGCAGCAGCTTCCGGTTCGCCTCGTCGTTCAAGAAACGGATCACCTGCGCCGGCACCGGCCGCACATTCTCGTGCGTCAACGACACCCCGCCGCCGTAGGTCGGGCACACCAGCACGTACGGCTCGTGAACTTTCAGCGGCGCGTCACTCCTCCGGAGCGGAATCCGTGCACTCGGCAGACCGAGCTTGTCCACAAAGCTGTGGGTATTGCCCGTCGCGGAAGAAAAGTAAACGACCAACATGACTGATTGCCGACCTTTGACTCACAAAATGTCCGACAGAAACGACAAGAACGAGGAACGACTAGAACAAACGATGAAATTATGGATACGCTGCGCGGAGCAACCACCGCTAAACGTTAAGCCGCCAACAACGTGACGGCTTGAACTTCATGCGGGGCGGCTACGCGGCGCTCTCAGCGAGGGAGCGGATGCGGTCCGGGCGGAAGCCCGACCAGTGCTCGCCGTCGACCTCGACGACCGGGGCCTGCAGGTAACCCAGCGCCATGACGTAGTCGCGCGCGGAATCGTCCATGGAGATATCCACGGTGTTGTACTGCAGACCAGCGCGGTCCAGTGCCTTCTTCGTCGCATTGCACTGAACGCAAGCCGGCTTGGTGTAAAGGGTGATCGACATAGTTCTCAAGGCTCTTTTCTTCTCAGAGGATGTTCGGGCTAGTGAGACTTACCTGGCGGCCACAGGGGTGCCGCTAGCGCTCGAATCAACTGAAGAGTGGTGCGGCATCGAGCGATGCGCCGCGCCCGCACCCCATGGGGGCGAACACCAAGAGACACTATACGTTGTGCCATATTATGGCAACCGATACTATATGTAGTAGTTACACGCATGGTATTCGCAGGATAGACAGGGGAAATAACCTACATGTAGTTTCACCACAGCCGTTAGCACACGAAAAACGGCTTACACAGATGGAATTTTCGCCGAAATATTTTCCTCTGCGTCCAAGATCACACCGGAACTGCGCCGAAACCGCGCCGCGACTCCACTGTCTCACGGCATGCCCCGGCAACGAATTCACCAAATCATGCGACGCCTGCTTCGCCGCATCCATACGCGTGCCACCGTCGGCGTCTTCCTCACTCATCGACCACGAGGCATCCAGAAAGGCCAAATCTAACCCCCGTGCGACACGCCGAGCTAGACACACATTTTGTCGTTCAACCCACAAGCTGCGTGCGCAGCGCATGAAAAACGCCCCCGCCGAGAGCACGAAGCTCATTGCGACGGGGGCGTCGATCTTTTTATGCGTTTAGCCCTGGCGTGCCTTGAAACGCGGATCCTTCTTGTTGATCACGTAGACCTTGCCACGGCGGCGGACAACCTGAGCGCCCGGCTTGTTCTTCAGCGACCGAAGGGACTTACGGACCTTCATCGGGCGCTCCTTTCTACTCGTTAATGTTCCGAGTGGCCGCCGCGACTCCACCTAAATACGAGCAGGTGGCGACGGACATTCGTTTCTTTCCTCGGCGCACCGTGAATCGGCGCTGCCGTGCAACGGGAGTCAATGCTACCTGACCGGCCCCGCAGCACCAAAACGGCCGAAGCTCACGCTGTTACTTCCGCGCTACGATAGCGGATATGCCACACGAGTCCGACAATCTGTCCGAGAACCCGTCCCACGACGCGATCGGTGCTACGCAGCAAGAGATCATCGCTGCGCTCGGCGTGAAGCCGTTCATCGCACCCGCCGGCGAGATCGCCCGGCGCGTGGACTTCCTCGTCGACTACCTGGAGAAGACCGGGGCGAAAGGCTTCGTCCTCGGCATTTCGGGCGGCCAAGACTCGACGTTGGCGGGCAAGCTCGCGCAGCTTGCCGTGGAGAAAGCCCGGGAACAGGGGCGCGAGGCCACGTTCGTCGCGGTGCGCCTCCCCCACGGTGTCCAGTCAGACGAGGACGACGCGCAGCTCGCGCTCGATTTCATCCAGCCGGACCGGCGCGTCACGGTCAATATCGAACCCGCGACGACCGCGCTCGCAGCCGAAGTCGCCGGCAGCCTCGACCGCGAGAAGCTCGGCGACTTCAACAAGGGCAACGTCAAAGCCCGTCTGCGCATGACTGCCCAGTACGCGATCGCGGGCGAGCTCGGCCTCCTCGTTATCGGCACGGACCACGCGGCGGAGAACGTCACGGGATTCTTCACAAAATTCGGCGACGGTGCCGCGGACCTCGTCCCGCTCGCCGGTCTGAACAAGCGCCAAGGCGCGCAGCTCCTCGCTCACCTCGAGGCCGACAAGCGCCTCTACGAGAAGGTTCCCACCGCCGACCTCGAGGAAGACCGCCCGGCGCTTCCCGACGAGGAGGCGCTCGGCATCACCTACGCCGAGATCGACGACTACTTGGAAGGCACGCTTATCGACGCCTCCTCCGCCCAGCGCCTCGAGCACCTCTGGACGGTCGGCCAGCACAAGCGGCACCTACCACCCGGCCCGGCAGAGACCTGGTGGGTTTAGCGCGGAACTGGCCATTTACGCCCACCCCTTGTTGGCTTCAATTCCGCAGTTTCTAATTTCGACGTTAGCCACAGGAAATTTTCCCGTCAATGGCATTAACCGACGACGCGCAGCGTCTCCTCCGCCGCGCGGACCAGCGCAGATCCGTAGCTGGGTCCGTGGGTGTAGGCGTGGACGGCGAGCGGGTGGAGCTGGTGGACCGGGATGCGCCGTTCCCAGTCGCCGCCGGAGGCATCGCCCAAGGATCCTCCGGAGGCGAGGTAGCCGTCGATAAGCGAGCGCAGGTGCGGTGCGCCGAAGAGCTCGAGCATCGCGATGTCCGTCAGCGGGTGGCCGCCGTGCGCGGCCGGGTCGATGAACCGCGGGCCGGTCGTTGAAAACAGGAGGTTGCCCGTCCATAGATCGCCGTGAATGCGCGCGAGCGGTGCGTCCTCGTCCTCCGCGAGTAGAGCGTCGCACGCGCGCTGGACCGTGTCTAAGCCTGCCGCGTCCAGGTTGCCTCTCGTGTGGGCCTTCTCTGCGAACGGCAGGACGCGTTGCTCGGTGTAGAACTCCCCCCAACGTTCTGTCGGCGTGCATTCCTGCTGCGCGCGCCCGATGAAATTGGGGCCGTCCCAGCCGTCGGCGGGCGCGCCGAATGCGTCCGCACCCATCGCGTGAATGGCGGCGAGCTCGCGCCCGGCCTCCTTGGCGGCGTCAGCGCTCGGGCGGGCGCTGACGACACGCTCGATGGTGACCGTGTTGGCGTCTTCGTCGAGGCCTAAAACCTCCACTACCGCGTCGGAGCCCTCCCGCAGCCAACGCAGGTACGCCGCCTCAGCTGCGGCGGCGCCCGGCGCGCTGCCCTGCTTCACGAATGCGTCAGACATCGATGCCCTCCAATTCGAGTAGGAATCGCTTTGTTTCGGAGCTGCCACGGTACCCGCCGAGCCCGCCGTCCGCGCGCAGCACGCGGTGGCACGGGACGAGAAGCGGCAGCGGGTTATTCGCGCACGCTCCGCCGATGGCGCGCACCGCCTTCGGGTTGCCGACCTTGCCGGCGAGCTCGCGGTACGTCGTGGTCTCCCCGTACGGCACGCGTGCGAGCTCCCGCAGAACCTGCCCGCGGAAGTCGGTGGCGAAACGGTAGTCCAAAGGCACCGTGAACTCGCGTCGGCGCCCCGCGAAATACTCCTTCAACTGGTGCGCGGCGAGCGGGACCACAGCCTTTGCCCCGATGCGGTCGCGTTCAGCGTCGATCCCGTCGGACTCGAACAGCACCTTGGCAACCCCCGCCTGCGACACCACCAACCCGATCCGGCCGATCGGGGAATCGATCTGGTGAAACTGCAGCTCGTCCATGGCCCCCACGGTACTGATCTTCTCTAGATTTCGCGCAGCTCACGCCATGATCACACAAATCGCCGCTCCGTCCGTCACCGCGCTTCCCGACCTTAAATAATACGGGCTACTCAAATGCGAAAACCCAGCCGTGATCGCGGCTGGGTTTCAATGTTGGTGGAGCTAACGGGATTCGAACCCGTGACCCCCACACTGCCAGTGTGGTGCGCTACCAACTGCGCCATAGCCCCGTTGCTTCAGCGGATCTCCGCGAAGCGACTCCGATAAATATACACCGTGGGTGCGGGCGAGACCAAAATCGCCCGCAGTCAGTGACTTTTAGCTAGCCAGAAGGTCGTCGATCCAGTTCTCGAGGGGGTTGGAGTCGACGTCCTTGCCGTCGACAAGCACGCGCGGGGAGGAAAGCTCGCCGGTCTTGTCCACGAGGTCCTTCTGGTTGGCCTCGCCGAGCTCCTTTGCCTGGTCGACGTAGTCGCCGTTGCGGATGGCGTCGACAGCGTCACCGGAAGCGCCGACGCCCTTCGCGAGGTCGGCGAGCTTCTCCGGGTCGGCGCTGCCGTACAGGCCCTCCTGCTCCTCGAGGAGGGCCTTGCGCAGGTTCCAGTACGCCTCGGTCTCGCCCTTGTCGGCGAGCGCGAGCACAGCGGCCAGGGTGTTCGTCGAGTGGCCGACGGTGTGCTGCTCACCGGTGCCGTCGAGGAAGACCATGGGGCGTATGTGGACCGTGACCTCGCCGGCCTTGATCTTCCCCAGCATCTCAGCGTCGGTCTTCTTCGCCAGGTCGGCGCAGTAGCTGCAGGCGAAGTCCTCGTAGAGGGAGGCTTCCTTCGCGCCGTCGCTGTTCTCGCCGGACAGGGTGATGGTGTTGTCGGTGAGCTCCATGGTCACGCCGTCGACGGGCTCGACGTTCTCGGCGATGCGGTCAGCCTGCGCGCCGCGGCCGTTGTAGACGATCAGGCCGATCACCAGCGCGCCGACGAGGACCAGGGCGAGAAGCGCCCACAGGAAGCCTTTGCCGCCGGTCGAGTTGGGGTTGGACACCTTGGTGGAACCCTTGGTGTTCGACGTAGAAGAGGAAGTCACAGTGCATCACCTTATGAATTGGGGGTCAAGCTGTTTCAGCAGGCAAGTCTACGGGTACAGCGCGAATTTCTTAAACGGGCGGTAGATCATGAACAGCGTCACGGCGATCAGGCCGATGTCGCGGATGATGTCCCAGAGCAGGTCACCGCTGGGGTTTCCCGGGTCCGGCGCGAGACAGCCGCAGTCGATCTGCAGTCCACGGGCATACGCGGACGAAAGGCCGATGACGAACAAGAGGAGCACGCCGAACGACACCCAACCAGCGGGCCGGATTTTGATGCCCAGCAGCAGGATCAGGCCGCCAGCGAGTTCCAGCGGGCCGATGAGGTTCGCCAGCAGACTCGACCAGTACGGGGTGAAAATATCGTATGCTTCGATATTCCGCGCCACCGTCATGTGGTTGCCGAGTTTTGTCGTGCCCCTGACAATCCACATCACGGCGAGACCGAAGCGAGCGAGCGCGGAGAGCACGTCGAGCACGCGTTCGCTTGTCGACGTCTCCCCTGCTCCCGGCTCCGCGCCGTCCAGAGTGTCGGGCTCTGCCACCTGCACATCGTATGTATTCGCCACCTCAACGACCTTAGTCGATGGGCGGGGCGCCGAGAAGTTTCGCGCAGTGAGGTTTCCGTCACGCCGGCAGCGAATTCTTATTCGCCGAGCACTGAACTGACCAGCTCTTGGGCTTCCTTCTGCACCTGCTTCAGGTGCTCCTCACCGCTGAATGATTCGGCGTAAATCTTGTATTTATCTTCCGTGCCGGACGGGCGCGCGGCGAACCAGGCGTTGTCGGTGGTGACCTTGAGCCCGCCGATGGCCGCGCCGTTGCCGGGTGCTTCGGTGAGCTTCGCGGTGATCGGGTCGCCCGCCAGCGTGGTGGCCGTGACCTGGTCCGGGGAGAGCTTCTTCAACGTCGCCTTCTGCTCGCGGTTTGCCTCGGCGTCGGTGCGGGCGTAGACCGGTGCGCCGAATTCCTGCTCCAGTTCCGCGTAGCGCTGCGACGGAGTCTTCCCGGTCACCGCGGTGATCTCGGCGGCGAGCAGATCCATGATCAGGCCGTCCTTGTCGGTCGACCATACGGTGCCGTCTGTGCGCAGGAAGGAGGCACCCGCGGATTCTTCGCCGCCGAAACCGACCGCGCCGTCGATAAGCCCGGGCACGAACCACTTGAAGCCGACGGGCACCTCGACCAGCTTCTTGTCCAGCGACGCCACAACGCGATCAATCATCGAGGAAGACACGAGTGTCTTGCCCACGGCGGTATCCGCGCCCCAGCCGTCGCGGTGGGTGAACAGGTACTCGATGGCCACGGCCAGATAGTGGTTCGGGTTCATCAGCCCAGCATCCGGGGTGACGATGCCGTGGCGGTCCGCGTCCGCGTCATTGCCCGTCGCAATGTCGTATTTATCGCGGTTGGCAACGAGACTCGCCATGGAATTCGGCGAGGAGCAGTCCATGCGGATCTTGCCGTCGGTGTCCAGCGTCATGAACCGCCAGGTGGCGTCCACCGTCGGGTTCACCACCGTGAGGTCGAGCTTGTGTGCCTCGGCGATCGCGCCCCAGTAGTCCACGCTCGCGCCACCCATCGGGTCCGCGCCGATGCGCACGCCTGCGCCCCGGATTGCGTCGATATCCACGACATTCGGCAGGTCCGCGACGTAGTTGTCCATGAAGGGGTGTGTACCCGCGCGCTCGTCGAGCACGCCGCTCACCGCCGTGCGGCGCACACCGTCGAGCCCTTTGGCCAGGTACTCGTTCGCCCGTGCGGCGATCCAGTCCGTCGCGTCAGTGTCGGCTGGACCGCCCGACGGCGGGTTGTATTTGAAGCCGCCGTCGCGCGGTGGGTTGTGGGACGGAGTGATGACGATACCGTCGGCCCGCTTCGGATCCGTGCCGGTGACACCGCCAGCCAGCTTCGCGTTGTGCGCGAGGATCGCGTGGGACACGGCGGGGGTCGGAGTGTAGCGCCCCGCGGCGTCGACAAGCACTGCGACATCGTTGCCGATGAGCACCTCGAGCGCCGACACCATCGCTGGTTCGCTGAGTGCGTGCGTGTCGCGGCCGATGTAGACGGGCCCGTCGATGCTGTTCTCGCGACGGTAGTCGACGATCGCCTGCGTCGTCGCCCAGATGTGCTGCTGGTTGAACGCGTTGTCCAGGCTCGACCCGCGGTGGCCGGACGTGCCGAACGCGACCTGCTGGTCCGGGTCCGCCGCGTCGATGTCGCGCGTGTAGTAGGCGGTGACCACCTCCGCGATGTCGATCAGATCCTCGGGACGTGCCGGCTGGCCGGCTCGCTCGTGTGCCATGGTTGCGCTCCTTCGTGCGTGCTAGTCGGTCATGCTGGTCGGTCGCCTCCCATCTTCCCTTGGTTTCCGCGCGCCCGCCACGGATAAAGCATGCCCGCGGCCGCAACGCCCCCTCTCCGCGCGCCCGACTGCCCTGGGTTACCGTGAAAGCGTGGTGAACACGGCATTCAAAGAAGCTCTCGCGGTCGGTTTCGGCGCGTCTTTCGGCGCACTCGCGCGCTTCGCGTTCACCCCGCTGATCGCGCCGGAGCCGCCGTCCGAGATCGTCATCATCTTCATCATCAATGCGATCGGCTGCTTCCTCATGGGCCGTTTCGACCCGGGCCCGTTCTGGGGCCGCGGCATGATCGGCGGCTTCACCACGTTTTCCGCCGTGTCGTTCCTGGCCATGCAGTCCAGCGCTTTCATCGCGCTCATCTACATGGCCGGCACCATGATCGTCGCGCTCGCAGCATGGGAACTCGGCGACGCTTTACGACGCCGCCGTGACCGCCCCCAGGAGGTGACACCGTGACTCCCCGCACCCCGCAGTACCAGGGCCCCGAGGGCGTCGTCGGCAGCCATCTGCTCGAAGCGCTGAGCACCGAAGACGGCATCCGCACTGTGTTCCTGCTCTTCGTGCTCGTTGGCGCGGGCGCTTTCCTCGGGGGCATGGCCCGCTCGGCCTTGAGCACGCTTCTGCCCGGCAGGACCGGTACCTTCGCAGCCAATATGGTGGGGTCCGCCGTCGTCGGCTTCTCCGCCGCCCTCCCTGTGCTGTGGCCTGCTTTCCTCGGCGCCGGATTCGCCGGAGCCGTGTCCACGCTGTCGACGATGGCGAAGGAGATGGGCGCGATGGTGCGGCAGAAGCAGTGGTGGCCGCTTGCCCGCTACGTTCTTGTCACCTGCGCGTTCGGTATTGTCGCGGCGTGGTTCGGACTCAAATACGGGCTGCGCGTCATGCCTGCCTTCTAGCCGGTTGCTGCGCTATTCAGCGATGGCGTCCAGCGGCGGCGTTTTCGCCGCACGCTGCGCAGGCCACAGCGCGGCAATGATGCCGACGAGCACCGAACCCGCGAGCATTCCCGCGATCATCGTCCACGGATAGGCGATATTCTCCAGGCCCTGGTCGGCCAGCACCGTGAGGAAGGCCCAGCCGAGCAGCAGACCCGTCGCCACGCCGAGCAGCGCGCCGAACACCGCGATCTGGACGGACTCCAGAATGATCATGGTGCGCACCTGCCCGCGCTGCGTGCCCACCGCGCGGAGCATGCCGATCTCCTGACGGCGCTCGATGACCGACAGCGTCAGCGTGTTGATGATGCCCAGAATCGCGATCACCACCGCCAACGACAGCAGCGCGTAGAGGATGTACAGCATCTGGTTGATCATCTGCTGCGCCTCACCGCCGAGCTCCTCCGGGGAACGGACCTGCACCACGATGTCGTCGTGAATAGCCGCCTCGAGATTGGCGCGCAGTTCGTCCTCACTGACAGAACCGTCGTTATTCACGCCCACCATGAGCACCTTGAAGCTCTCCGGCGGCATGAGCTGCTCCACTGTCTTCTGCGACAGGACCCAGGACGCGAAGATTTGGGAGTCCTCGAACAGGCCGGTCACTGTGGCTTCCGCCTCGGGCGCACTCTCCCACTCGGGCGCGGCGATGGTCACCGTGTCTCCGACAGCCACGCCTTTTTCTTGGGCGAGGGAGGCGGGGAGGAGAACGCCGCCGTCGCTAAGCGAAGAGCTGCCCTCCGTCATGGTGAGCGTGACGAGCTTGCCCGGGTCTCCCGCGATGACATCCGTGGCCCCGACCGGGCCGAACTGGTTGCTGAATTCCCCGTTCACCGTCACGCGCGCCTGCGTGTACGAGACGACTTCACCGGCTCCGTCCACGTCCTTGACGCGTTCGGGCAGATCGTTCGGGATAGGGAACGTGCCCAGCTGCGGCCCCTGGAGCACCATGTCGGCATCGACGTCGTTTTCCAGCACGTCGTCGACGGAACGCTCCATCGTGGAACCCAACATGCCGATCGCCGTCACCAGCGCGATGCCGAGCATGAGCGCGAACGCCGTCGCTGAGGCGCGGCGCGGATTGCGCTTCGAATTCGTCGCCGCAAGCGAGCCCACCGAGCCGAACGGCGCGCCAATGACCCGCCCCAGGACCGGAACGACCGGCAACGACAATGCGGGGCCTGCGAGGAAGAGACCGACGATGACGAACACCGCTGCGGCACCGATGAGCAGCGCGCGGCGGCTCGTCGAACCGTCGTCCCACATCACGCCCCAGGCGAGGAACCCGGCGCCCGCGGCGAGCAGCAGTCCGCCCACGACGGTGCGCGCGAGAAGCGGCTGCGGGGTCGCAGACTCGCTGGACCTCATCGCCTCCACCGGCTGGACGCGGCCTGCGCGGCGCGCAGGCGCCCACGCCGAGAGCACCGTCGCTACACCGCCCACGACGATGGGCACCACGACCGCGCTGACCGACAGCCCCGCCCCTGCGCCGGGCAGACCCATGCCCTGGGCGTCCATCACCGCGCGGATCACCGCCACCATGCCGGCGCCGGCGGCCACGCCCAGAACAGAGCCGAGCAGGCCCACCAGGAGCGCTTCCACCACGACTGAGCGGGTGATCTGCCCTTTCGAGGCGCCGAGGGCGCGAAGCAGCGCGAATTCCTTCGTCCTCTGCGCGACGATCATCGAGAAGGTGTTGGCGATCAAGAAGGTGCCGACCAGAAGACCCACGAGACCGAAAGCAGTCAGGAAGTAGCTGATGAAGCTCAAGCCCTCGCGGATTTGCTTGGACATGTCGTCGGCAAGCACGAAGCCCTCTTTGACCGTGACGTCGCTGTGCGCTTTCGCGATGTGGTCTTTCAGTTGCGTGGGCTCTGTGCCGTCCGCGGCTGTGAGTGCAAGGCCGGGGACGTAACGGCCGTTGGTGTAATACTCGAGGAAGGCGCTCTCGGGCACCTTCAGCATGAGCGATGCGCCCTGGTCGAGGTCGTCCGTGTACAAGCCCGTCACCCTCATAGTGTGGCGACCCTCCGGGTCCGCGACGATGACCTCATCGCCCACCGCGAGGCCGTATTTCTCCGCTCCCGCGGCGTTCAGCAACGTCTCCCCCGGCTTCGTCGGGCCAGCGCCCTCCGTGATCTGAAAAGGCGCGCCCACGACCGCGTCGTCCGGGTAGTACAGCCCCACGCGCGACTCGCCGGCGCCGGTCTGGATCGCATTCGCGTCGGCGTCCGCGACGACCACGGCTTCCGATCCGTCCACCGCGACCCGGGCGACCTTCGGGTCCGCCGCGAGCTCGTCGCGCAGCTCCGCGGGGACGATCGACTTTCCTTCCGCTGGCTGGACGACCACGTCGATATCGTCGTACCTGCTCGCCACCGCCTGATCGAAGGAACGCTCGAGCATATTCGTGAACATCAGCGAGCCCGAAATGAACGCCGTGCCCAGCACGACAGCGAGCACCGTGAGAGCGAGCCGCAGCTTATGGGCGCCGATATTCCTCACCGACACCTTCGTCATTGCGCCCGCCATCAGCCCTCGATTCCGCTCATCGTGGACAGGATCTCCTCCATCGTGGGTGCGTGGAGCTCGTCAACAATATTGCCGTCAGCGAGGAATACCACGCGGTCCGCGTACGACGCCGCCCGCGCATCGTGTGTGACAATGACGACGGTCTGCTCGTCGCCGTCGACCGCGGAGCGCAGGATCTCCAGCACCTCACGCGACGAGTTCGAGTCGAGGTTGCCTGTCGGCTCGTCGCCGAAGATGATCTCCGGCCGGCTCACGAGCGCACGCGCGCACGCCACGCGTTGCTGCTGCCCACCGGACAGTTCGCTCGGACGGTGGCTCAGACGCTTCGCCAACCCGAGGCGCTGCGTGATCTCCTCGTACCACGCACGGTCGACCTTGCGGCCCGCAATATCCGCCGGCAGAGTGATATTCTCCGCCGCCGTCAGCGTGGGAACCAGATTGAAAGACTGGAAAATGAAGCCCAAACGGTCGCGCCGCAGCGCAGTCAGTTCCTTCTCATTCAGCGTCGCCAGATCCGTCCCGCCGATCTCCACGGAGCCGGAATCGAAAGAATCCAGCCCAGCCATCGTATGCATAAGCGTCGACTTGCCGGAACCGCTCGGCCCCATGATCGCTGTGAACTCATGCGCCGGGAACTCGTAGCTCACCCCATCCAGCGCAGTGACCTGCGTGTCGCCGTGGCCGTACGTCTTCACCAAGCTCACCGCTCTCGCGGCATAAGCATTCCGCTTATCGACGGCACCGTACCCCACCGAATGCTTCCCCATCAGTATTCTCTCCTTTAACCACGCAGATCTTGCGTCGACCTGACCAAGTGTACGGAATGAATATAGGCATAGAAAAAGGACGGCCCTGAAGGATCGTCATTGTCCTTCAGGGCCGTCCTGCATTCATGAAGTTTTTGGTCGGCGGTAACTTACTCTCCCACACCCTCCCGAGTGCAGTACCATCAGCGCGGGTGGGCTTAGCTTCCGGGTTCGGAATGGGTCCGGGCGTTTCCCCACCGCTATCAACCACCGACACACCTATAAGGGTCTGTCATGGTCGCAACACGTGGTGTGGTGTTGCGGGTTATGCAGTTATGTATCTGTGTGGCCACACCATGGGTTGGTGTGGTGTGTCAGATACTGCATAGTGGACGCGGCAGAAGTTGTTGTTGTCTGCGTTTTTGGTGTTTCGCCCGCGTGCGGGTTTATGAAACATGGTTTGTTGGTTGGTGTATTAGTACCAGTCACCTTCGCACATCACGGTGCGTCCAGATCTGGCCTATCAACCCAGTAGTCTTCTGGGAACCTATGAAACCTCATCTTGAAACAGGCTTCCCGCTTAGATGCTTTCAGCGGTTATCCCTTCCGTACGTAGCCAACCAGCGGTGCTCCTGGCGGAACAACTGGCACACCAGAGGTACGTCCGTCCCGGTCCTCTCGTACTGGGGACAGCCTTTCTCAAGTTTCTGCGCGCGCGGCGGATAGAGACCGAACTGTCTCACGACGTTCTGAACCCAGCTCGCGTGCCGCTTTAATGGGCGAACAGCCCAACCCTTGGGACCTACTCCAGCCCCAGGATGCGACGAGCCGACATCGAGGTGCCAAACCATCCCGTCGATATGGACTCTTGGGGAAGATCAGCCTGTTATCCCCGGGGTACCTTTTATCCGTTGAGCGACACCACATCCACAAGTAGGTGCCGGATCACTAGTCCCGACTTTCGTCCCTGCTCGACGTGTAAGTCTCGCAGTCAAGCTCCCTTGTGCACTTACACTCTAAACACCTGATTGCCAACCAGGCTGAGGGAACCTTTGGGCGCCTCCGTTACTCTTTGGGAGGCAACCGCCCCAGTTAAACTACCCACCAGGCACTGTCCCCAACCCAGATCATGGGCCAAGGTTGAGACATCCACTACGGTCAGAGTGGTATTTCACGTGACGACTCCACACCCACTAGCGTGAGCGCTTCATAGTCTCCCACCTATGCTACACAAACCGTAGTAAACACCAATACCAAGCTATAGTGAAGGTCCCGGGGTCTTTTCGTCCTGCCGCGCGAAACGAGCATCTTTACTCGTAGTGCAATTTCACCGGGCCTGTGGTTGAGACAGCAGGGAAGTCGTTACGCCATTCGTGCAGGTCGGAACTTACCCGACAAGGAATTTCGCTACCTTAGGATGGTTATAGTTACCACCGCCGTTTACTGGGGCTTAAATTCTCCGCTTCGACCACACAGGTCTAACAGGTCCTCTTAACCTTCCAGCACCGGGCAGGCGTCAGTCCGTATACATCAACTTAACCGTCTTCGCACGGACCTGTGTTTTTGATAAACAGTCGCTTCCCTCTCTTTTCTGCGACCCCAACCAGCTCACCAACGCATGTTTGGATCACCGGTTGTGGCCCCCCTTCTCCCGAAGTTACGGGGGCAATTTGCCGAGTTCCTTAACCACAGTTCACCCGACCGCCTGAGTATGTTCTACTTGACTACCTGTGTCGGTTTCGGGTACGGGCCGTACACACACATCGCTAGAGGCTTTTCTCGACAGCACAGGATCACTACCATCACCCCGTTGGGGTTACGCATCACGCCTCACACATATGGCACCCGCATTTCACTAGGTGCCGTGCCGCACGCTTGCACCACAATCCACTAAGTGGCGTAGCTACCACACTGTGTCACCCCATCACTTGACTACTACAGATCAGGCCCCACGCATCACACCCACCTGATGATCAAAGATCATCGTGGCAGGTGGTCAGGGTGGTTAGTATCACCGGTTCATCATTGGGCGCATGTATACGGGTACGGGAATATCAACCCGTTGACCATCGACTACGCCTGTCGGCCTCGCCTTAGGACCCGACTCACCCTGGGAAGACGAACTTGACCCAGGAACCCTTAGTCATTCGGCGGATACGATTCTCACGTATCATTCGTTACTCATGCCTGCATTCTCACTCGCGTACAGTCCACACACCCTTACGATCATGCTTCACCCCATACGCGACGCTCCCCTACCCAGTAAAAAAATTACTGCCGCGGCTTCGGCGGTGTACTTGAGCCCCACTGAATTGTCGGCGCGCAACCACTCGACCAGTGAGCTATTACGCACTCTTTCAAGGGTGGCTGCTTCTAAGCCAACCTCCTGGCTGTCTTCGCGATTACACATCCTTTTCCACTTAGTACACCCTTAGGGGCCTTAACCGGCGATCTGGGCTGTTTCCCTCTCGACTATGAAGCTTATCCCCCACAGTCTCACTGCCACGCAAAAATGTAAGCCGGCATTCGGAGTTTGGCTGACATTGCTAAGATGATAGTCCCGCTCAACCAACCAGTAGCTCTACCTCCGGCACACCTACGCGACGCTGCACCTAAATGCATTTCGGGGAGAACCAGCTATCACGGAGTTTGATTGGCCTTTCACCCCTACCCACAGCTCATCCCCGCAGTTTTCAACCTACGTGGGTTCGCGCCTCCACAACCTCTTACAGCTGCTTCACACTGGCCATGGGTAGATCACCCCGCTTCGGGTCCAGGACATGCCACTAAACACACAATTAGCATTCGCTTTCGCTACGACTACCCCACACGGGTTAACCTCGCGACATGCCGCTGACTCGCAGGCTCATTCTTCAAAAGGCACGCCATCACACACAAAGAGGTGCTCTGACGGATTGTAGGCACACAGTTTCAGGAACTCTTTCACTCCCCTCCCGGGGTACTTTTCACCATTCCCTCACGGTACTTATCCACTATCGGTCACACTGAGTATTTAGGCTTACCGGGTGGTCCCGGCAGATTCACAGCAGATTCCACGAGCCCGCTGCTACTCGGGGAAAATATGGCCACCACACATGCCCATGCATTCGCGTACAGGACTCTCACCAACTCCGGTAGGCCATCCCAGACCACTTCCGCTTACACACACACCATGTGGACGTATCTGGCAGAACACGACCAGCCACACCCCACAACACCGCACACGCAACCCCTGCCAGGTATCACACGCACACGGTTTAGCCTCATCCACGTTCGCTCGCCGCTACTAGCAGAATCATTCTTATTTTCTTCTCCTACCGGTACTGAGATGTTTCACTTCCCGGCGTCACCCCCTGAACAGCTATGCATTCACTGACAGGTAACCGCACATAACCACGGCCAGGTTTCCCCATTCGGACACCCTCGGATCAACGCTTTGTTGACAACTCCCCGAGGCATAACGCAGTCTCACACGTCCTTCATCGGCTCAGCATGCCAAGGCATCCACCATGCGCCCTAAAACAACAAACACACACGAATAACCCAACACACAAACAAAACACACACAAACAAAAAACAAGATGCTCGCGTCCACTATACAGTTCTCACACACCACACCCACCACCACCAACCAGCCCACACGACCAGCCAGCAAATAATGAGCCACAAAAGGAACAACCACCCACACACAAACACGCGCGCAGGCACCATGTGCTGCCCCAGACACCCAACAGTGCACCAATGACCAACCACAACAAAGGTCGAAAAAGTTCAGTTCCTACCGGTTCATGCACCCCGTGCCCACACCACCCAGCATCCTTGAGCCGGGGTGGTACGTGTCCACCTGGAATTTCACAAACAAACGTCGGCAGCACCACGATCGTGTACTCAACCAACAAACACCCACAACTGTGGGYCACAAAAAAGCTCCTTAGAAAGGAGGTGATCCAGCCGCACCTTCCGGTACGGCTACCTTGTTACGACTTCGTCCCAATCGCCGATCCCACCTTCGACAGCTCCCTAACACGTTTGGGCCACTGGCTTCGGGTGTTACCAACTTTCATGACGTGACGGGCGGTGTGTACAAGGCCCGGGAACGTATTCACCGCAGCGTTGCTGATCTGCGATTACTAGCGACTCCGACTTCATGGGGTCGAGTTGCAGACCCCAATCCGAACTAAGGCCGGCTTTAGGCGATTAGCTCCACCTCACAGTATCGCTGCGCGTTGTACCGACCATTGTAGCATGTGTGAAGCCCTGGACATAAGGGGCATGATGATTTGACGTCATCCCCACCTTCCTCCGAGTTAACCCCGGCAGTCTCTCATGAGTCCCCAACCAAATGCTGGCAACATAAGACAAGGGTTGCGCTCGTTGCGGGACTTAACCCAACATCTCACGACACGAGCTGACGACAACCATGCACCACCTGTACACCAGCCACAAGGGAAAGACCATCTCTGGCCCGGTCCGGTGTATGTCAAGCCCAGGTAAGGTTCTTCGCGTTGCATCGAATTAATCCACATGCTCCGCCGCTTGTGCGGGCCCCCGTCAATTCCTTTGAGTTTTAGCCTTGCGGCCGTACTCCCCAGGCGGGGCGCTTAATGCGTTAGCTACGGCACGAACCCCGTGGAAGGGACTCACACCTAGCGCCCACCGTTTACGGCATGGACTACCAGGGTATCTAATCCTGTTCGCTACCCATGCTTTCGCTCCTCAGCGTCAGTTACTGCCCAGAGACCTGCCTTCGCCATCGGTGTTCCTCCTGATATCTGCGCATTCCACCGCTACACCAGGAATTCCAGTCTCCCCTACAGCACTCAAGTTATGCCCGTATCGCCTGCAACCCCGCAGTTAAGCTGCGGTATTCCACAAACGACGCGACAAACCACCTACGAGCTCTTTACGCCCAGTAATTCCGGACAACGCTCGCACCCTACGTATTACCGCGGCTGCTGGCACGTAGTTAGCCGGTGCTTCTTATCCAGGTACCGTCACTTTCGCTTCGTCCCTGACGAAAGGAGTTTACAACCCGAAGGCCGTCATCCCCCACGCGGCGTCGCTGCATCAGGCTTGCGCCCATTGTGCAATATTCCCCACTGCTGCCTCCCGTAGGAGTCTGGGCCGTATCTCAGTCCCAATGTGGCCGTACACCCTCTCAGGCCGGCTACCCGTCGACGCCTTGGTAGGCCATTACCCCACCAACAAGCTGATAGGCCGCGAGCTCATCCCACACCGAAAAAACTTTCCACAATGGCATCCAAACCATCGTCCTATCCGGTATTAGACCCAGTTTCCCAGGCTTATCCCGAAGTGCAGGGCAGATCACCCACGTGTTACTCACCCGTTCGCCACTCGAGTACCTCTGCAAGCAGAGGCCTTTCCGTTCGACTTGCATGTGTTAAGCACGCCGCCAGCGTTCATCCTGAGCCAGGATCAAACTCTCCACAAAAACACCCACAAAAAAGCGAGCATCAATCAGTAAAAGATTACTTAAGCCGTGAAAAGCCCAAAACCCAACCAAAACAAACCACACCACACACAAACAATGCATGGCCTGGCAATCCAAAAATTACTAAACAAACCAAAAAAGGTTCATCACACATTGCTGCCCCTCCGACGAGGAAAAAAGACAACAACAAAAATCCAATCAGTCATGCGACCAACCAGACGAACAACACCCCATCAATGGTTCAGGCATCATCCGACCAGCACACACCACAAAACGATGCAAACACAGTCACACAAACCAACCAAACAAAATCATTGGCACACTATCGAGTTCTCACACAACACACGCACACCCAAACACACCCCACTTCCCGGGGCCTGCTCAAAGCGGCTTGTCCGACCCTACACACACCCACACAACAAACAAAATCGCCTGCCATGCGAATCAAAAGTAAGGATCTACCAGCGCTCGTTTTCCTACCGCCATCTCACCAGAACCACTGCCCGGCGGGGCGTTGTCGGTCACGCTGACTCACATAAAGCTACACACACCCAACCAACAACACAAATCAGCAGGTCAGGCAAGGTAAATGGAACGTCGATAAGCGCTTATTCACGCTACTCGCGTAACGGACGCGCCAAGCTGGTTCAGCTGCTCGACAAAGTGCGGATAACCTCGGTCAATGTGCTCGACATCGTGCACGACAGTCTCCCCGTCCGCGACCAAGCCCGCCAACACGAGGCCAGCACCCGCACGGATATCGGAGGACCACACATCCGTCGAGGACAGCTTGTCGACGCCGTGCAGCACCACATGGTGCCCATCCACCGTCGCATCAGCACCCAAGCGGAGCATCTCGTCCACGAACCGGAAGCGGGACTCGAAGACGTTTTCCGTGATCACTGACGTGCCCTCCGCGATCGCGGCTAGGCCAATCGCCATCGGCTGCAAATCTGTCGGGAAGCCGGGAAACGGTAGCGTCTGATGATCGACAGCCTGCGGGCGGCCGTCCATTCGCACGCGGAAACCCTGCTCGTACGTCTCCACTGCCGCACCAGTAGTCTTCAGCTTCGCCAGCGCGAGATAGAGGTGCCGCGGCGCGATCCCGCCGACGGTCACGTCGCCGCCCGTCATTGCCGCCGCGTACGCCCATGTACCTGCAACAATTCGATCGCCGACCACCGTGTGTTCCGTGGGGCGCAGCTTATCGACGCCATCAATCGTCACCGTCGACGTTCCCGCCCCCTGAATCTGCGCGCCCATGGAATTGAGCATCTCGCACAGGTCGACGATCTCCGGTTCGCGCGCCGCGTTGTCGAGAACTGTGCGGCCGTCGGCCAGCACTGCGGCGGTGAGAATATTTTCCGTCGCGCCCACCGACGGAAAATCGAGACTGATCTTCGCACCCGTCAGCTTCTCGGCGCGCGCGACGACCGCGCCGTGCTCGATGTGCGTCTTTGCGCCGAGCTTCTCCAGCCCCGACTGGTGCATGTCCAGCGGGCGTGAACCGATCGCGTCGCCGCCCGGCAGCGCCACAATCGCCTCTCCGCACCGCGCCGTGAGCGGCCCCAGCACAGCTACCGACGCACGGAACTGCCTCACCGCATCGAAATCCGCATGCGACGACACCTCCGCCGGCGTATGGATCCGCACGACCGTCCCCTCGATCTCCACCTCGCAGCCCAGCCCCTCCAGGACCTTCTGCATCAGCGGCACGTCGAGAATTTCCGGGCAGTTGTTCAGCGTCGTCGTGCCCTCCGCGAGAAGCGACGCCGCCATCAGTTTGAGCACGCTATTCTTCGCGCCCGCCACCCGGACGGAGCCCTGCAGACGTGTTCCACCTTGAACAAAAAAACGCTCTTTCACGCCCACCAGGGTAATGAAATTTCCGCGACTCCTACGCCGACTCGCTCTACGGCAAGGCGCCGATGCGGCGTGCCGCGTTCACCGCTTCGTAGCGGGTGTGCGCGCCGAGCTTGCGCATCACGCTGCGCAGATACGACTTCACTGTCTCGGCGCCGATGCCCATCTCCTCGGCGGCCTCGACATTCGTGTGGCCCAGAGCGACGCACGACAGCACGTCGATTTCGCGCGCCGACAACTTCGTCGACTGCTTCACGCGCACCGGCGAAACCATCTGGTCGCAGAGCTGCTCGAGCTCCTTCCGGAGTCCTTCTTCCTCAACCCGGTTCGCCAGCATGCGCAACTTCGAATGGGTCGCTCGGATCTGCTCCCATTCTGCACCGTTCATCACGCGGCCGGCTTTGGCGGAGCCTTTGCCGCCCTCGACGCGTCGTAAAGCGGAATTGACCGCGAGGTCCTGCTCCAACGTGCGCGCTGTCATGGTGACCTCCTCGATCACCTTGTCCCCCAAGCGCACAGGCGAATGGACGCCGACGTAGAGAACGCCGCGGATCTCGCGCTGCACGATCACCGGGACCGCCACCACAGAATGCAGACCCTCGTCCTGGATAGCGGCGTCATGCTCGTGCGAAATGACATTCGCCCGCGTGTAGTCCGACACACCCACCGCACGGCGGGTGCTCACGACGCGGCCGCCGACACCGTGGTTCGGCTCGATGACCAGGTTCTGCAGAGCCGGCGTGCGCAGGCCGATCCACTGGGTGACCTGGAGACGGTTGTCGGCAAGCAGGGTGCCGTACATCGCCACAGGGATTCCCGTCGCGGTCTTTAGCGATGTGAGCGACGCGCGGATAGCGTCGTCATCGTCTTTGACCCGTTGCGAATCCATTCAAACTCCTTACCGGAAGCCCCCCATTAGAGTGTCCCCGACGGCGGGCGTAAATCGGTCTCGACGGTACAAGTAGGACCATACTAACCCGCCTACGGGGGTAGCAAAATGACCGGCATGCCACAGAACTGGGCCCGCGCGCGCCCGATCGGCCCCGCACTGCGATGCGAAAGCTACCCCCGGTTCACAAAATGTCCCCAACCGCACGTCACCGTGCCAAACCATGCGGTTCAGTTAGATTGAACTGCTCTGTCTAGATTTTCGGCGTCATTCGTGTACCATTGGGGCCGTCCGCGGAAACAAATTAGCTTTCCGCCGAGCAGAGCCCCGCTCAACGGGGCAAACAAAACGTAAAGGAGCAAGAAATGGGAAACGTTTACAGCAACATCATTGACACCATCGGCGGCACCCCGCTCGTCGAACTCAAGGGCATCACCGAAGGCACCGACGCAGCCGACGCGACCGTGCTGGGCAAACTCGAGTTCTTCAACCCCGCCAACTCCGTGAAGGACCGCATCGGCCGTGCCATCATCGACGCAGCCGAGGCTTCCGGCGACCTCAAGCCCGGCGGCACCATCGTCGAGGCGACCTCCGGCAACACAGGCATCGCGCTCGCACTTGTCGGCGCAGCTCGAGGCTACAAGGTCATCCTGACCATGCCGGAGACAATGTCGATCGAGCGCCGCGTCATCCTGCGCGCCTACGGTGCACAGATCGAGCTCACCCCGGGCGCAGCCGGCATGAAGGGCGCCGTCGAGAAGGCCAACGAGATCGTCGAGCAGACCGACAACGCCATCCTGGCCCGCCAGTTCGAGAACGAGGCCAACCCGAAGGTCCACTACGAGACCACCGGCCCCGAGCTGTGGAACGACACCGACGGCAAAATCGACATCCTCGTCGCAGGCGTGGGCACCGGCGGCACCATCTCCGGCGCGGGCAAGTACCTGAAGGAGCAGAACCCGGACATCAAGCTCGTCGCTGTCGAGCCGGCAGCTTCCCCGCTGCTGTCCGAGGGCCAGGCTGGCCCGCACAAGATCCAGGGCCTCGGCGCTAACTTCGTCCCGGGCACCCTGAACCGCGAGATCGTCGACGAGGTCATCGCGATCTCCAACGAGGACGCCGTGGCAACCTCCCGCGAGCTCGCCAAGAAGGACGCTATCCTCGGTGGCATTTCCACCGGCGCGAACGTGAAGGCTGCCCTCGAGGTCGCCTCCCGCCCGGAGAACGCCGGCAAGACCATCGCCACCGTGATCTGCGACTTCGGCGAGCGCTACGTCTCCACCATCCTCTACGAAGACATCCGCGACTAAACACTTTCCGCTTGTCCACGCCGCCCCCTCCCGCTGAATCCAATCCTTCAGCGCGAGGGGGCTTCGCTATTGGCGCTGCTAGACTACGCCCCATGCTGAAGGTGATCAGGACCATCCGAGAGGACCTCGCGAACGCCCGGGACCACGACCCGGCCGCGCGCGGCGACCTCGAGAACGCCCTCGTCTACTCCGGCCTCCACGCTATCTGGATGCACCGCGTCAGCCACGCCCTATGGATCCGCGACTTCAAGGGACCTGCGCGCATCTTGGCGCAGATCACCCGTTTCCTCACCGGTGTGGAAATCCACCCCGGCGCCACCATCGGCCGCCGTTTCTTCATCGACCACGGCATGGGCATCGTCATTGGCGAGACCGCTGAGATCGGCGACGGTGTGATGCTCTACCACGGCGTCACTCTCGGCGGCCAAGTCCTTACCCAGACCAAGCGCCACCCCACCATCGGCGACAACGTCACCATCGGCGCCGGCGCCAAAGTTCTCGGCCCCATCACCATCGGCGAGGGTTCCGCTGTCGGTGCGAACGCCGTCGTGACTAAGGATGTCCCCGCGAACTGCATCGCCATCGGCATCCCCGCCAAGTCCCGCCCCCGCGCGAAAGACGAGCGCAAGCACCTCGTCGATCCCGACTCCTACGTCGCCGAGGACAACAATTACGTCATCTAGAAGTACCGGCCTACCGGGTCAGCACAACTAGCTACCCGCGTAACGGTTCCGCCGGCTCCCTTCATTCAGGGAGGCGACGGCTAACCGCAGAGGTCTTCTCGTCGCGCTTTACGCGACCAGATCCTTGTAGTTGGCGTTCTTCTCCACAAAGTGGTGCACAGCAGAACACGTCGGGATGATTTTCTTGCCGGCAGCCCGGGTGTCGTCGAGAGCCGCCTTCACGAGCTTCCCGGACAAGCCCTGCCCCCGGAACTTCGGGTCAATCACCGTGTGGTTGAAATCGCGCGTGGAATCATCCACGTCGCGGTAATCCGCGAATCCGGCTTCTTCCCCGTCGACGGTAATGACGTAGCGCTGATCCGCTTCGTTGTGCTCGATATTCACGTTCTGATCTGTCGACTGCTCTGCCATGATGGTCTCCTTCAATTACGTTTCATCTAGTTCCGTTTGCGGAGCCACCCATCATATGCAAAAAGTCCTCCCGCATTAGCAGGAGGACTTCATGGTTGTGGCCAGAGCCAGGATCGAACTGGCGACCCCACACTTTTCAGGCGTGTGCTCTACCAACTGAGCTATCTGGCCGGAACCGTGCACCGCGTGGACGAGCACGCGACAACAGTTCAGCGACCCTGACGGGACTTGAACCCGCGACCTCCGCCGTGACAGGGCGGCGCGCTAACCAACTGCGCCACAGGGCCTTATTCTTTTGTTTCGCACTTCCGCGGATATTCATTTTCCGCGTCTTGCACGAATTGATACCTTACACAGGGGTCGTGAAACATTACAAACCAGCATTACATCGCACATTTCACCCCTGCGGGGCACACCTAAATCCTCCGCGGCAGTAATCACTACCCCACCCCTTGGCTTTTGAACCTTATATTTTCCTGTCACGCGCAGGTTGGCGACCGAAAATCGCCGTTTCCGGACACACTTTTCGCCACTTATCCGTGGGGCTGTTTTTGCGCGCACCGATATGGCCGCAGGGCATGCTTCGCCCTCGGCCTGGTGGCGTGAGCTAGGTTCCGAACTAGCTTCCGAACAACAGGTGCATGGCACCGTATTGGTGGGTGGTGTTCGGGACTGGTGTTCCGCGCGGGGATACCCATGTCGGGGTGCCGTTGCGCATGTGTATTCGACCCCGGTTGTGTCGCTCTGGGTCGTCGTCGTTGGTGCGGTTGTGGTACCTGCACAACACCGACAGGTTGTCCATGTTCGTCGGCCCGCCACGGGCCCACGGTGTGATGTGGTGGACCTCGCAATTATCCGCCGCGTGCCGGCAATCCGGCACCGGACAGGTCGTCAGCGTCGCCCGCGCCAGGTCGCGTTGCTTGGCGTTGGCGAACCGCTTCGCGTGGTACAGGTTCACCGCACCCGCCTGCGGGTGGAACAACGCCACCTCCAAATCCCTCGAGTAATAGTGAGTCAAATACTCCGCACCAGTCATCGTGGTGCCGTCCGACAACCCCAGGATCGTCTCATCCCCCTCGCCTGCCAGGATCCTGATGTGCTCGGAAAGCGGGACCTGGATCAACGGACGCGGCACAGACTCCGCAACCCCGGCACCGCCGCGCAGCAACTCCGCGAACGCTTCATACATCTGCGGGCCCTCGGGCCGGTCAGGGTCGAGCCCCTTCCGCAGGGCGTGTTCCAGGTCGGCGATATCGCGTTCGGCGCCGGTGGCGATGACCGTGCGTTTGCCTTTCCGCGTCCGGCCGAACCTGACCGTGGACTCCGGGGCGGGTGTATCGGCGTCCGGGTCGGGGATGATGTCTTTGGCGCGGCGCTGCAGCGTCTTGTAGTCGCCGCGCACCGATAGCAGGGCCAGGCGGAGTTTCCATGTCTCCCGGTCGGAGGACACAGCGCGTACTTGCTGCTCAATGAACAGAATCTGATCCAGAGACTTCCCCGTCTGCCTAGCAACGGTCACGGCGTGAGCTTGCTGGCGAGAAAAGCGGGTTTTACCGAAGTAGACCTCGTGGGCCTTTTCCCACTCGACATACGTGGTGGGCTTGACACCGGCAGCACGAGCAGCCTGACGGTCAAAACCAGCCAGGACATCCATCGGGCTACCAAGTGATCCAAGAAACGCGTCAAAATCGCTCATGCCCCACACGCTAAACAGAACAACGACCCCGAAAAAGAAGCCCCGAAGAATCTGTGGATAACCCGCCCACAAACAGACTTATCCACAGGGGAGCAGCGGGGAGGGTTGCGGGAAGTGCCGAGCTAAGCGAGGTACCGCCCGGTCTCGGAGCCGGTCTCGGCGTGGTGCGCAACGAGGTCCTGCACGGTGCCAGCGGCGACCACGCGCCCACCGTCAGAACCGGCTCCGGGGGCCGAGGTCGATGACGTAGTCGGCGCGCGCGACGAGAGCGAGGTTGTGCTCGACCACGATGACGGTGGCGCCGCCGTCGACCAGCCGGTCGAAAAGGGAGACGAGCCGGGCGGTGTCGGTGAGGTGCAGACCGGTGGTGGGCTCGTCGAGAACGTAGGTGGAAGCCGGCTTCTTCAGGCTCGCGGCGAGCTCGAGGCGTTGGCGCTCGCCGCCGGACAGGGTGGTCAGCGGCTGGCCGAGGGTGACGTAGCCGAGGCCGACGTCGACAAGATGCCCGCACATTTTCGCCGCCGCGTTGACTTTGTTCTCCTTGAAGTACGGCTGCGCGTCCTCGGCGGACATCGCGAGGACTTCTGCGATGTTCTTGCCGCCGAGTGTGTGCACGAGCACGGCGTCGTCGAAACGCCGGCCTTCACAGACCTCGCAGGGCACATCGACGCCCTGCATCAGCCCGAGGTCGATGTAGACGACACCGGCGCCTTTGCAGTGCTGGCATGCGCCGTCGGAATTGGGAGAGAACATCGAGGCGGGTTCGCCGGAGGCCTTGGCGAAGGCTTTGCGGATCGGGTCGAGCATGCCGGTGAAGGTCGCGGGGTTGGAGCGGCGGGAGCCGGAGATGGGGGCTTGGTCGACGAGCACGGCGTCGTCGATAAGCGATGATGCGTCGAGCGCGCGCAGCAGCGACGATTTGCCGGATCCCGCGATGCCTGTGACGGCGGTGAGCACGCCTGTCGGGATGTCGACGTCGATGCCCGCGAGGTTATTTTCGCGGGCGCCGCGCACCCTGAGCCAGCCGGTCGGCGTGCGCGGGTCGTCGTTGAGCGCAACACCGAGCTTCAAGCTTTCGCCCGTGCGCGTGCCGGCCTCGCGCAGCTCATCGACACTCCCCTCGAACACCACCTCTCCCCCGTCCGTGCCCGCACCGGGGCCGAGCTCCACGACATGGTCGGCGGCCTCGATCGTCTGCGGGCGGTGCTCCACGACGAGCACGGTGTTGCCCTTGTCGCGCAGCGCCTTGAGCAGGTTGTTGAGCCGATCAATGTCAGCGGCGTGCAACCCGGCGGTCGGCTCGTCGAAGACATAGGTGATGTCGCTGAGCGCGGAGCCGAGATGACGAATCATCTTCACGCGCTGCGATTCACCGCCGGACAGCGTCGAAGTGGGCCGGTCCAACGTGAGGTAGCCGAGGCCGATCGCGGTGAAATTCGCCAACGCATCGCTTATCGACGACACCAACGGCCCCACCCCCGGCGCCTCCACCGAGTCGAACCACTGCGCCAGGTCGGCGACCTCCATTGCGCACAACTCGGCGATGTTCTTGCCGTTGATTTTCGACTCGAGCGCGTGCTGCGCGAGACGTGTGCCGCCACAAGCTGGGCAATCCACCTGGGTCACGGCGCGGTCCACGAATTCGCGGGCGCCTTTTTGGAGACCTTCTTTCTCCTTGCTCAGAAACGATGCTTCCAAGCGCGGAATCAGGCCCTGGTAGGTGGTGTTGAAGCCCAAGTACTGCACTTTTTCTGGTTCGCCGTAGAGCAGGACGTGGCGCTGCTCGGCGGTGAACTCGCCGACCGGGACATCGACCGGGAACTTGCCCGCCTCGGCGTAGGCGCGGAACTGCCACGACCCAGGCTTGTAGCCCGGCGCGAGAATGGCGCCGTCGTCGATGGAAAGAGAGTCGTCGACGACCTGGGCCTCGTCGAATTTGCTGGCGCGTCCAGTGCCGGAGCAGGCCGGGCACATGCCGCCGGTGCGGGTGTAGTTCTTGATGACCTTTTTCTTGCCCGTCGCATCCGTCAACGCTCCGCCACCGGAGACGCTGGGCACGTTGAAGGAGTAGGCGCCCGGCCCCCCGGCGTTGGGCTCAGCAATGCGCGAGTACAGCACGCGCAGCATGGGCGTGACGTCGGTGGCGGTGCCCACCGTGGAGCGCACGTTCGCGCCGAGCGGCGACTTGCCGGAACCGGACACACCTGCGAACACGGTGAAGCGGCGTTTCGGGATCTCGACTGAGACATTCCGGAGATTGTTCTCATTGGCCCCCTCAACGACGATCGCGTCGTGGGCATCGGCTGCACTAGTACGCCGATTCACAGTAGTCACAGGGAGGCAGTGTAATCGTCGATAAGCGAAATGCCCCGAGGAAAACCTCGGGGCACATTGCGACCCTGACGGGACTTGAACCCGCGACCTCCGCCGTGACAGGGCGGCGCGCTAACCAACTGCGCCACAGGGCCGTGGTACCCCCAACGGGATTCGAACCCGTGTTGCCGCCGTGAAAGGGCGGAGTCCTAGGCCTCTAGACGATGGGGGCACACGCTGTTAGACAGCTCGCCTATCGTAAGCCTGCGCGCATTGAAGCTCCAAACGAGCTGGTTACCCGGCCGAAAGTGAGGCACTCAAGACGGAGATGACCATGGCGAGAATCATCGTGTTGAAGGTGAAGGCGAAGCCGGTGTTGGACCTCAGCTTGCGCCAGGCGAGCCGGTTGGTGGGTGTGGCGGGCAAGGCTGCGCCCATGACGGAGTTCATGAAGGCGAGGGTGACGTAGTCCTCGAAAAGAGGGGTGTCTGAATAGCCGAAGCGGAACAGCGGCTCCCGCTCCCCTGCCCGGGCGGCGTAGTCAAGCTCGAGAAATTCAGCCGCGAAGGCCATCACCATGAATATCCAGGACCCCACCACTGCGGCTCCTGCGAGGACGAGCCACCTCCAATCTTCGCGGAAGAACTCGATGCGGCTGAGCACGATGGCCGCGCTGATCGCGGCGAATGCGCCGATGCTAGCGAGATTCGCGGCCCCCTTGATGCCCATCCACCGCACCCAGCGCTTTTGCCCCGGCCGCTGTTCCGCGAGGGCGTAGTCAGCGAGTTCTTCCGGCTGCCGTCTAGACAGGTGCAGGGTCGTCCACCCGCAGAAGAATGCCACGTAGAGCACCCAGTACACGAGGTAGAAGACGATCAGCGCGAGCCCCCGCCCTTCGGCGAGAACATCGCGCAGAAAAAAGACGATAGCCAGCAACGCAAGCACCGCAGCGGCCACGGTGGAGATTCCGTACCGGGTGAGCTCTGAGTGCATCGCGGGGCGCTTAGCGGGCGACGGGAACCATCCGGGCGCGGTCGTCGCGCGAGCTGACCACGGTCTTGCCGAACGGGAAGCACGTGACCGGGATCAGCTTGAGGTTGGCCCAGGCCAGCGGCAGACCGATGATGGTGACGGCTTGGGCAAGCGCCGTGACGACATGCCCGACAGCGAGCCACAGGCCGGCGAAGACGAACCAGAGGACGTTGCCGAGCACGCTCAGTCCCCCGCCGCTATTCGTGTCGACGACTTCGCGGCCGAACGGCCAGAGAACGAAACCGGCGATGCGGAACGAGGCGAGGCCGAACGGAATGGTCACGATGAGCACACACGCCACGATGCCCGCTAGGACGTAGCCGAGAAACAGCCAGATCCCGGCGGTGAGAAGCCAGATGATGTTGAGGATCAGTCGAATAATTCCCATACCGAAAGCATAGAGGGGCTCTACAGGTCGTGCTTCGCGGAAATGACGTTGAGCATGACCTGTTGCGGCACCACGCGCGCTAGCGTGAACGCGGCGGGGGCCATCGATCCCACCGCATAATGCGGCCGAGGGCGCCCGGCACGAATCGGCCGGAGGATTTCGCGGGCGACGCGTTCAGCGCTGATGCCGGACGCTTCGTTGCGGTTCAGCTTCTTCAGCATCCGCCCAAATTCTGCAGCATACGGCCCGGCCTCGTCCACGTAGGTGGTGCGGCGGGCGGAAAGCCCGGTGGCAATGGCGCCGGGTTCGAGCGTCGTAAGGCCAACCCCGAATGGGGCGAGCTCGCGGCGGGCAGAGGCGGCGAAGCCTTTGATTGCGGCCTTGGACGCGACGTACGAGGAGCGGAAACCGAGCGGGAAACTGCCCAACATGGAGCCCACCATCACGACGCGTCCACGCCCCGTCGCACGCATGGCGGGCAGGAGGCGTTGCGTGAGGTCGACGTGCCCGATCACGTGACCTGGAAGAGACGCTCGAGTGCATCCCGGGGCAGTTCCTCGAATGGACCGGACTGCGATTCGCCCGCATTATTCACCAGCACCGCGGGTGTGCCCAACGCGAGGATTTCCGCGGCGGACGACTCGATCGAAGCGGGGTCGCCGAGGTCGAGGCCGACGTACGCCACGTCGGGCAACCGCTTATCGACGCCCCCAGGTCGCCTCGTCGTCCCCACCACGCGGAAGCCCTCGTCGACAAGCAAACGCGCTGTAGCTTCCCCGATACCGGAGGTAGCCCCCGTGACCACGGCGAGGTCGCCGTCGCCGACGGGCGGAAGCTTCGGAGTGGTGAAAAAGCGTGTGATCCCCAGGCCCGAAGCTTAGGTGAGCAAAACAAGACTCACGGCCATAACGGCCATTCCCGCGACGACGCCGTAGATCGCGCTGTGGTGGCGGCCGGTCGAGATGGCGGTGGGCAGCAGTTTGTCGAGGCTGACGAACACCATGATCCCGGCGATCGCGGCGAAGGTGACCCCTAGTGCGGCGGGGCCTAAGAACGGGCGGAGGAAGAGGTAGCCGATGACCGCTCCGAGCGGCTCCGTAAGGCCTGACAGGGCGGCCCACCCGGCGGCGCGCCATTTCTTGCCGGTGGCTTCGCGCAGAGGCACAGCGACGGCGACGCCCTCCGGGATGTTGTGGATCGCGATCGCGACGGCGATCGGTGCAGCGAGCACCGGGTCCTGCAACGCGACGAAAAAGGTGGCGAAACCCTCCGGGAAATTGTGGACCGCGATCGCCAGCGCGGTCATCACACCGACTTTGCGCATGCGCGCGCCAGCGGCGGCGGGGCTGGGGTCCTCGTGGGGGTTGATCTCGTCGGGCACGAAGCGGTCGATCACCGCAATGAGCAGCACTCCGGCGAAGAACGCCACGGGAGCCCACACATTGGGTGACGCGACTCCGGCTTCCTCAAGGCCGTCGACGCCCTCGGGGAAGAGCTCGACGAAAGAGATGTAGAGCATGACACCGGCGGAGAAGCCGAGGGATGCCGCCAAGAAGCGTTCGCTCGGGCGGCGTTGGAGGGCGACGAGGAGGCCGCCAAGGGCCGTCGATAAGCCCGCGAATAAGCAAATTGCGAACGCCGTCATGCGCGCAGCCTACAGTATGAAGTATGGCTACTGCGAAGATCTATGACGCTGAACTGGACCCAACGAAGGACGAGATGGCCGCGCGCTTTTCGTCGATCACGCAGCTCGACGGCACCTACCGTGCGTACGACCGCGACGACAAGGTCGGCATCGAGGTGCTCGTCGGCCGCGACGAGGAGGGCAACCTCACACAATGCGGCCTCAGCTACCGCGAGGAGGACATGGCGCTTGACGACGTTTTGACGCCGCTCACCCACTCCGTTCTTGGCCGCCGCTCCGTCGCACAGCTGACCGCGGACCCTGTGGCGGTCCGCGAATTCGTCGAGTTGATCGTCAACGGCGGGCAGGGCGCGGACTTCTCCACGGGCGAGCCGATCTTCGGCGTCCGCGGCACGGGCGGCGGGAATGCCACTGTCGACGACGTGGAGATCGAGACCCACGACAAGCTGAACTCCGTGGGAACCCTCACCGTCGACGGCGAGGAGAAGCGCTACCAGCTGCGGCTGCAGCGCATCATTTCAGCCCTGCCGACGGCTGAGAACGGCGACTTGGCGCTGGTCCGCGAGGACGGCGCGATCCTGATGAACCTCGGCCTGTGGGACTAGCTACTCGCTGTCGCGCTCGAGGCGCGCGATGAGCTCGTCGCGCACTTCGCGGCGGCGGATCTTGCCCATCTGGTCCTTCGGCAGGTCCACGAAGTGGTAGAAGCTTCGTGGGACCTTGTACCGGGTGAGATTCTCGCGGGCGAATTCCTTGAGGCTCTCCGGGTTCATCTCCGCGCCGCGGTCCAGGACGACGCAGGCGACGACGTCCTCTGAGCCGTCGCTGCGCGGACGCCCCACCACTGCGACGTCGACGACATCGCGGTGGCCCCGCAGGGTCTCCTCCACCTCCGCCGGGTACACGTTGAACCCGCCTGTGATGATGAGCTCCTTGATGCGGGAGACGAGCTTGATGAAGCCGTCTTCTTCCATCACTCCCATATCCCCGGTGCGGAACCAGCCGTCGTGGAAGACCTTCTCGGTGGCCTCCGGGTTATTGAGGTAGCCGCCGAAGACCTGCGGACCCTTGACCAGGATCTCACCGGCCTCGCCGTACGGCATGATTTCGTCGGGGTTGTCGGGGTTGACGATGCGCACCTCGGTGTCCGGGAACGGGATGCCGATATAGCCCGGTCGGCGGTCGGAGCTCTCCGGGTTGCCGATCACGATCGGGGATGTCTCGGTCAGGCCGTAGCCTTCGACGAGGTGGCCGCCGGTGGCCTCCTCCCACTCCTCGATCACGCTGGCGGGCAGGGACGATGCGCCGGAAAAGCCGATCTGGACCTGCGAGAGGTCGACGTTCTTCTCGCGGGCGGACTGGATGATGCGCTCGAAGACTGTGGGCACGCCCGGCACGAAGGTCGGCGGGGTCTTCTTCACCGCGCGCATGATCAGGTCCATCGTCGGAGCGGGCAGGAGCACGAGCTCGCTGCCGATGAAGAACGTCAACGTCAGGGAGAAGGTCAGGCCGTAGGCGTGGAAGAACGGCAGGGTGGCCAGCATGCGCTGCCCGGGTTCTTGCAGCTCCTTGACCCACGCGCGGCCCTGCACCGGGTTAGCCAGCAGGTTGCGGTGCGTCAGCGCTGCGCCCTTCGGCGCACCGGTGGTGCCGGAGGTGTATAGGATCAGCGCCGGGTCGTCGAGCTCGATATTGTCCGGGGTGCGCACACGCGGCGGAATCACCTTCCGGGCGCCGAGGACCTTCTCCCAGGGCAACGTTCCTTCAGCCGGCGCGGTGAGCTGCTCCCGTGCCTTCTTCAGCTTGCCGACGGGCACCTGCAGCGCCGCCCTCTGCAGCAGCGGCATCGCCTTCGTCATGTCGACGCTGACGACGATCGACAGCGCAGTGCTGTCGTCGTCCTTGATCTTCGTGGCGGTCTCAGCCGCCTTGTCCCACACGATGGCTATGCGGGCGCCGTGGTCGGCGAACTGCGGGCGCAGCTCGTGCGCTGTGTAGAGCGGGTTGTGCTCCGCCACGATTGCCCCGAGCTTCTGCACCGCGAAGAACGCCACCACGTGCTGCGGGCAGTTCGGCAGCATGATGGCTACCCGGTCGCCCTGCTGCACACCCAGGCGCTTCAGACCGTCGGCGGCGCGGCGGACTTCCACATCGAGCTCGCCGTAGGTCATGGTGCGCCCGAAGAAATTCGTCGCGGTCTTCG
This sequence comes from Corynebacterium appendicis CIP 107643, assembly GCF_030408415.1. NCBI lineage: Bacteria > Bacillati > Actinomycetota > Actinomycetes > Mycobacteriales > Corynebacteriaceae > Corynebacterium > Corynebacterium appendicis. Next base: position 1,914,340 of record NZ_CP046976.1, read on the forward strand.
AGAAGTTGGCGGAAAGATTGTCGTCATAAAGCTCGACGAGTGTTTTCTCCGGATACTCCAGCGAGTGGTCCGTCCACTCCGGGTAATACTGCAGCCACGGCTTGGCGGGGTCCAACTGGGTGTCGTCCGATGCGTTGTTCTCAACAGTCATGCGTCCACACTACGCCCGGGGCAGAGCGTACCGCCCGATTTAAACGCCGAGCTCGTGGAGCTGCGTGAGCACTGAGATGGTCACCACTCCGCCGGTGACGTAGTTGAGCCAGAGGAAGACCCGCCAAGCGCGGTTCACGTCGGCGGACGTTTCGTCGGTGACGTTCCAGAATCTCACCGTGTTTACGACGTACCCCGCACCCAGTAAGCCCACCACCCAACCTGGCCCAGGCAGGAAAAAGCAGAGAACGGCCGCGGTGCCGTAGAGAATGCATGCGAGCCGCGTTGCGCGGCGTGCCCCAAGCTCAGTAGCAACGGACCGCAACCCGCCGGCGCGATCAGACAGCACGTCCTGCACAGCGCCCAGCGCGTGGCTGGCCATGCCCCAAAGAAAGAACGCAGTAAGCGCCAACGCCATCCTGCCGTCCACCCGCGCTCCCCCGATTAGGGCACCGACGACGGCGGGCAACGTGAAGTGGGCGGAGGAAGTCAAGGAATCCAGCACCGGAACTTCCTTGAAACGAAAAGGGGGCGCCGAATACGCCACGACAGCGAACAACGCCAGCGCCAGCGCCACTCCTGACGCCCAGGTCCCGGCGGCGAAGAGGTACAGGGTGAACGGCAACATGGTCGCCGCCGAAGCAATCAGCAGCGGGCGGTGCATTGTCTTCGGCAGCACTGCTCCTTCAACACCCCCTTTGCGGGGATTGCGAATGTCTGATTCGTAATCGAAGACATCGTTGATCCCGTACATCGCAATGTTGTAGGGAATCAGGAAGAACACGAATCCGGCCACCAACACCGCGGAGAATTCGCCCTGAGACAGCGCGTAGGTGAGCGCGAAAGGAACAGCGGTGTTCACCCAGCTAACAGGCCGCGACGCCGCAATGATGCCTCGGAGCACCTGCATTATTTCCGCCCCCAGAACGATGTGACCACCAGCGCAGTGAACAGGGGGTAGAAGAGGTCCTCCACCGGAATCCGCCCCAGATTGAGGCCGACGGTGGTGGCGTGGCCGAATTCGTACAAGCCCGCCCACACCATCAGATTGTCGAAGATGATCGTCAGAATGAACAGGATGCTGGCCACTGCAGCTGTCAATTTCCAGGGCCGTACCCGAGCCCAGAGCGCCGCAGCCACGACAAGGAACGGAGCGGAAATGAGGAGGTATGTCACGCGCGCAACAGTCCCGTCAGGTTCATGGTCAGGTACGTGAGGAAGAACAAGAAGATCGGCTCCTCCAACGGCAGCTGTGGGGCGAGATCCACACCCACCATGTACGGCGAGTCACCCCGCACGAAAGTGCCCGTGGCAATGCCCAGCCCGTCCCAGCAGAGCAGAGCGGCCACGCACCCTGCGGAAAGAAGCAGAGCCCGGCGCGGATCCCGGAAGAACGCAGTCTTCCACCGGTGGTCGATGAGCACCATTCCCGTTAGGGAGAACAGCAGCATTCCCAGGTAAGCGAACTGCATCAGATGGCCTCCGGGAGGGGTCCCGGGCTTAAGTCCCCGCGCAGGCGCTTGATCACGTTCTCCGCGGAGATCAAGCACATGGGTACACCGACTCCGGGTGTTGTCGTTGCACCGGCGTAGTACAAATTATCCAGCTTCCGGCTCTTGTTCGACCCGCGGAGAAAAGCTGACTGTTTAAGCGTGTGCGCGGGGCCGATGGATCCGCCGGACCACGCGTGGTACCGCTCGGCGAAGTCTGCCGGACCGAGCGTCCGCTTGACGACGACTCTTCTGTCCAGCTCTTCCACCCCGCACCACTGCGCGATCTGTTCGACTGCGGCGTCAGCAATTCGTTCAACCTGTTCGCTTGCCCGTCCGCGGTACATATCGCCGTGGCCGATGGCTTCTTCGGCGGCGACGGGAACGAGCACGAAGAGATTCTCGCGCCCCGCAGGTGCGACGTTGGGGTCGGTCGCGCTCGGCTTAGACACGTAGATCGAGCGGGAGGAACCAATCGGACGCTGAGGCACCGGGCCGTCGAAAACCGCCGCGAAATCGTCGTCCCACTCGCGGGAGAAGAGCAGGTTGTGGTGCGCAAGCTCCGGAATCTCCCCTTCCACCCCCAGCATCACGAGCACGGTGCCCAATCCAGGGTCGCGGGGCGCGAAGTACCCTTCGTCGTAGGTCCGTTTTTCTCTGGGCAGGAGACGCGTCTCGGTGTGGTGGAGGTCTGCGCAGGAAACGATGGCGTCGGCGTGAAGCTGGCGGCCGTCGACTAGCGTGATGCCTGTCGCCTCGCGCCCGGAGTAAGTGATGGCAGCGACCTCCGTATTGAAGGAGAAGCGGGCACCTTGCTCAACGGCGAGGCTGTAAAGCGCGTCCATCACCGCCGCGAAACCGCCCTGCGGGTACAGGACGCCCTGGGTGAGGTCGGTGTGGCTCATCAGGTGGTACATCGACGGGGTACGCGCTGGGCGCGAAGAAAGAAAGACCGCTGGATATGTGAGCATCTGCCGTAATCGCACGTCGGTGAAGCGGCGGCCAACGAAGCGGTCGATCGACTCGGCCAGGTAGCGCGCCAACTTGGGGTAATGAGCACTGATTTGCGCCAACGGCCGCACTGACCTGAACGTCGAGTACAAAAAGTACTCCAACGCGAGGTCGTATGTCTCCTGAGCGCTGTCCAGGTACTCGCGTAGTCGAGCACCTGCGCCCGGCTCAATGGACTCGAACAGGGCCGCGGCATTGTCCCTGCCGGATGTGACGTCGAGGGGCGAACCGCCCTCCGGAAACAGCCGATAGGCCGGGGTGAGAGGAACTAAGTCGAGCACTTCCGATGTGCGCTTGCCCAGCAGCGCGAAGAAGTGGTCGAAGGCGTCGGGCATGAGATACCAGCTGGGTCCGGTGTCGAACCGGAAACCGTCGACGGTCTCGTTGCCTGCGCGGCCGCCGTGCGCCGGCAACTTCTCCACCACCGTGGTTTGGATACCCTCTTTGGCCAAAAGTGCTGCCGTGGCCATGCCGGCTACGCCAGCACCGATCACGATCGCTGTTCGTATCTGGGTCATTCGGAACTCGCTTTCCGCGCCGCTTTCCGCACTGCCCTCGCTGTGAGAAGAAGTTTGCGGTGAGTGGGCACACTGACTCTTGTAGCGGCGACATCCGCAGCGGGCATGGTTGCTATGCGTTCGTTGAGTTCACGGAAGAGAGCCTCGGCTGCGGCCACTCCCCTCCTCGCCGGCGTGGGAAGAAGCGGGACCGCTTGGCGGGCTAGGTCCAACTCTGCTGCGATCTCCCCGGTGACGGAGTTCTTCAGGGCCTCGTCGAGAGTGCTGCCGAGGTAACCGCGCCCGAGATTATGGTGGTCCTCCGCGAAATCACGCAGGAAGTTGACCTTCTGGAAAGCGGACCCGAGTGCCCGGGCCCCCTCCTCCATCGTGCGGCGGTCTGTGGGACTCGGGTCGTGGCCGTGCAGGAAAATATCCAGGCACATCAGGCCGATCACTTCAGCGGAACCGTAGATATAGAAACCGAGATCTTCTGCAGAGAAAGAAGAATAACCTGCCCCGTCTTGGGTGTCCCGGCGCATGGATGCGAAGAAAGCGCGCACGTGATCGTCGTTGAGCTTGCAGCGCCGGTGTGTGTTCGCCCATGCATGCAAGACCGGATCGGTGTGGAAGCGGTGCTGTGGCGCGTGGAGAACCAGCTCCTCGTAGACGTCAAGGGCGGTCTCTGGGCACTCGTTAGCTTCGGCAGTGGTGCCGTCGACGATTTCATCTGCGATCCGTACCACGGCGTACACGTTCCGGATGTCGCGCCGCGTCTCCGGGTCGAGCACTTGCGTTGCAAGCGAGAAGCTCGAAGAATACTGCTTTATCACTTGCGCCGCGGCCTGGTCCGCCATCCGGTCGTAGCGGGATAGGTAAGGGTGTGTCACGGTATGCCTTCGGGATGGAGCATGCGATTCATCGTTAGCCTACAGGTCTAGCCGGGTTCCCGCCCTTGCGCGCGCCCAGCGCTCGGGCAGTCGCCGCCATGGCGGCGAGACCGTGAAACCACGCATCATTGTGTACCAGCCCCGCCGCAACCGCCTCAGGATCTGTCGGCGGCCCCGCAATGCCCTGTTGTCCATGCCGACGACGAGCTCCGGGACGAACCAGACCGTCTCCCCGGGGCGGACGGCGAAGGAGAGCTGCATGTCGTCATGTGCCGCTGTGTCTTCCATCGCAAGCGAGCCGTGGACGGATGACCACCAGCTGGCGCGGAATGAACAGTTAGTGCCGAAAAAGGGCGGGTGACCGAGCGCCGAACCCACCGACCACCGGTACACGGCAAGGTAGAGACGGGAAACGGCGCGCGGTGCGGCGTCGAAAAGCGCCCTTCCTGTCACCCCCACTACGCCGGGCGGGGCGGACGACCATGCCCGGTCGAGCGACTCGAGATAATCGTCCGGCAACCACGCGTCAGCGTCGGTGCGCACGATGAACTCAGCACCCCATCTGTAGGCCGCGTCGTATCCCGTCGCAGCCGCCCATGTGATTCCCCGGCGGGGCTCCGCGACGACGCGTGCACCGTGCTCGGCGGCGACACCCGCGGACTCGTCGGTGCAGCCGTTGTCCACCACCACGACGAATTCCGCCCGGCGGGTCTGGCGGTCTAGGCTACCCAGGCACCTGTCCAGCAGCTCCGCGTCGTTAAGGCACGGAATGACTACTGCGATTGTCGTTTGGGCCATGCTGCCAGCGTAGTGGCTGCGCGGGAGACAGCCCCCGGCGTGTAGGCGCCAGGAGCTGCAATGAGTTGTGGGCCCTGTGGGGATCGAACCCACGACCTGCGGATTAAAAGTCCGTAGCTCTACCAACTGAGCTAAAGGCCCGTGCGCATACATGGTAGCGGGCGGGAGGAGGAGGGGAGAAATCGGGGCGTCGATAAGCGAAAGCGCACGTCAGTTTGTGCGACCGCAACGGGAAAAGGAACAATAGCCACGTGACTTCTACACTTCCGCAGCTACGCATCGGCGGCATGAACCTCGATTCGCCGGTCATCCTCGCTCCGATGGCCGGCGTGACGAACATGCCGTTCCGCGTGCTCTGCCGCGAAATCGAGCGTGAGCTGACCGGCACCGCGTCCGGGCTGTACGTCTGCGAGATGATCACGGCCCGCGCGCTCGTGGAAGGCAACGAGAAGACGCTGCACATGACCGCCTTCGCGCCGCAGGAAACGCCGCGGTCGATGCAGCTGTACACGGTCGACCCCGAATACACGTACAAGGCGGTGCGCACCATCGTCGAGCGCGACATAGCTGATCACGTGGACATGAATTTCGGCTGCCCCGTACCGAAGGTGACGCGGCGCGGCGGCGGGTCCGCACTCCCCTACAAGCGGAAGCTGTACGGGCAGATTGTCGACGCAGCCGTGCGCGCAACGGAAGGCACCGACATCCCGGTGACCGTGAAATTCCGCATCGGCATCGACGACGAGCACCGCACGCACCTGGACGCGGGACGCATCGCCGCCGACGCCGGAGCAGCCGCCGTCACCCTGCACGGGCGCACCGCCGCGCAGCGCTACTCTGGCGACGCAGACTGGGGCGAAATCGCGCGCCTCGTCGAGCACATGGACGGCACCGGCGTGCCCGTGCTGGGAAACGGCGATATCTTCGCGCCGCAGGACGCGCAGGCGATGATGGATGAAACTGGGTGCGCCGGCGTTGTCGTGGGGCGCGGGTGCCTCGGCCGTCCGTGGCTATTCGCGCAGCTCGGCGCGCAATTGCGCGGCGAAGACGTGCCGGAGGAGCCGACGCTCGGCGAAGTCGCCCGCATCATGCTGCGCCACGCCGAGCTGTTGGCTGAGCACGAAGGTGAAGATAAAGGCTGCCGAGACATGCGCAAACACGTAGGCTGGTACCTGAAAGGCTTTCCAGTCGGCGGTGAATTCCGCGGCCAGCTCGCCCGCGTGTCCACGCTCGCCGAGCTGAAGGAGCAGCTTTCCACCATCGCCGACTCCACCGAGCGTGCGCAGGCGGCGGATTCCGCGCGCGGACGCCAAGGTTCCGCGGCCAAGGTTGCTCTCCCCGACGGCTGGCTGAACGACCCTGAAGACGACACCGTGCCGATCGGGGCAGAGATCGACTCCAACGGCGGATAGAGGACACCATGCGCACCGAATACCGCGAGCACCTCAACGCATTCTCCGAGGATCTCCAAACCATGAGCGACACGGTGCGCACCGTCATGCGGTACGCGTCCAAGGCGCTTATCGACGGCTCCCTCGAAGACGCAGAAGCGGCCCTCACCGAGGCCGACACGCTGCAGGAAATCCGTGTCCGATGCCAGGAGCGCAGCATGGCTTTGCTGGCTCTGGAAAGCCCCGTGGCCTCCGATCTGCGGCAAGTGTTCACCTCCATCTACATCGTGGAGGACCTCGACCGAATGGGTGCCCTGAGTCGGCATATCGCCAGCACCGCCCGGCTGAGGCACCCGGGCTACGTCTGGGACGAGACGATGAAACCCACCGTCGTCGAGCTGGCGCGTCTCGTGGACACCATGGGCGAACTCATCCACGACCAGCTCATCGCCCCCGATGTGGAGGGCGCGTTGGCGATGAGCGAATTCGACGACGAACTCGACTCCCTCAACCAGCATCTGCTCAACAGCGTCACCGCCAATGACTGGCCCGGAACCAGCCGCACCGCCGTCGACCTCGCACTGGTCGGGCGCTATTTCGAGCGTTACGCCGACCACTGCGTAAACGTAGCCGCCCGCATCGTCTACCTCGTCACCGGGCTCACACCCGAGCGTTACGAGCGCAAGAAGGACAAAGACGGCCACGATCTTGAAATGGACGAGCGCTTCCGGGAACTGGAGCGCTACTTCGGGCAGGGGAACTAGGGGTTCCACGCCCGTCGTCGATAAGCGAAAGCACAGCGCCCCCGACTAGGAATGTGTCCTAGCGGGGGCGCTCGCGTGACGCTGGTTTAGCCGAAGCGGCCAGCGATGTAGTCCTCGGTCTCCTTGCGCTCAGGATTCTCGAAGATGGTGTTGGTGTCGTTGAACTCGACGAGGTGGCCCGGCTTGCCGGTCGCCTCGAGGGAGAAGAACGCGGTCTTGTCGGACACACGCGCTGCCTGCTGCATGTTGTGCGTCACGATGACGATGGTGTACTCGTTCTTCAGCTCGTGGATCAGGTCCTCCACGGCGAGGGTGGAGATCGGGTCCAGTGCGGAACACGGCTCATCCATGAGCAGGACTTCCGGCTGGACAGCGATCGCGCGGGCGATGCAGAGACGCTGCTGCTGACCACCGGAAAGGCCGCCGCCCGGCTTGTCCAGGCGGTCCTTGACCTCGTCCCAGAGGTTCGCGCCGCGCAGGGAGCGCTCAGCGACCTCCTTGAGCTTCTTCTTATTCTTCTCGCCGGACAGCTTCAGGCCGGCGACGACATTGTCCTCGATGGACATGGTCGGGAACGGGTTCGCCTTCTGGAACACCATGCCGACGGTGTTGCGGACAGCCACCGGGTCGACGTTCTTGGCGTAGATGTCGTGGCCGTCGAGCAGCACTTCGCCGTCGACGGTCGCGTTCGGGATGACCTCGTGCATGCGGTTCAGGGTGCGCAGCACGGTGGACTTACCGCAGCCGGACGGGCCGATGAACGCGGTCACAGCCTGAGCGGGAATATCCATGTTGACGCTCTGCACGGCATGGAAGTCGCCGTAGTAAATGTCGAGGTCGTTCAGCTGGAGCTTGATAGACATTGGTTTCTCCTAGATGGGAATGAAGGGCGGGGCGACTTATTTCTTGACCGAGAACTTCGCGGCGATGAGACGTGCCAGGAGGTTCAGGACAACGACGAGGATGACCAGCGTGAGGGCGGCGCCCCACAGACGGTCCATGACCGGCTCCGCGGAACCGGACTTCCACATGTCGAGCATGAACAGCGGCAGCGACGACTGCGGCTGGCCGAACAGGTGGGTCCAGTTCAGCTGCGGTGTGGAGCCGACAAGGATCAGCACCGGAGCGGACTCACCCATGACGCGGGCAATGGCCAGCATGATGCCGGTGACGATGCCTGACAGAGCCGTCGGCAGCACGATGCGCGCGATGGTCTTCCACTTCGGGACGCCGAGCGCGTAGGACGCCTCGCGTAGATCCATCGGGACGACGCGGAGCATCTCCTCAGTGTTGCGCACCACCACAGGGACCATCAGCAGGATCAGCGAGAGCGACACGGCGAAGCCTGAGCGCTGCTGGCCCAGGATGGTGATCCACAGGGCGTAGATGAACAGAGCGGAAACGATCGACGGGACACCGGACAGGATGTCCACCATGAAGGTGGTCAACTTGCCCAGCTTGCTGCCGTTGGAGTACTCCACCAGGTAGATCGCAGTGAAGATGCCGATCGGGATGGAGAACAGCGAGGCGACCAGCGTCTGCATGAGGGTACCCGCGATGGCGTGCAGCGCGCCGCCGCCCTCGCGGCGGGCGCGGACGCCGACCATGTCCTGGGTCCACCAGTCCGGGTTGAGGATGGCCTCGTACCCGCGGGACACCAAGGTGAACAGCAGCCAGAGCAGCGGGATGAGGGCGAGGATCATCGCGAACCACATCAGGCCGCCCATGAAGGAGTTCATGGTCTTGCGGGAAGACGAGATGTGGGTGAACGGGCTACCCTCCGTCGGGGTCGCCTTGTCGCGGGCAGCGGTCGCGGTAGCTGCGGTGGTGCCAGCCGCGGTGTCAGCCGGGGCAGTCTCCGTCACCTTGGTGACCTTCTTGGACTCGCCAGAATTCTTACCGGGGTATGCAGTGCTCATGTCATACACCTACTTCTTGTTGACGATCGCACGGGCGATCGAGTTGACGATGAAGGTCAGCAGGAACAGGACCAGACCCGCGGAGATGTACGCACCGGCGGAGGTCGGGTTGTTGAACTCCGCCGAGGCACTCGCGATGGCGGTTGCGAAGGTCGAGCCGCCGTCGAAAAGCGAACCGCGGAATTCCGGGCCGGTCGGGATGACCATGTAGAGCGCCATGGTCTCGCCCAGTGCGCGGCCGAGGCCCAGCATGGAGCCGGCAATGTAGCCGGAAAGGCCGAACGGCAGAACCGTCATGCGGATGACTTCCCAGCGGGTCGCGCCGAGAGCCAGCGCGGACTCGATCTGGCCCGGAGGCGTCTGCACGAAGATCTCGCGGGCAGTCGCCGCGATGATCGGCAGAATCATGATCGCCAGGACAATGCCACCGGTGAGCATATTGCCGCCCGTCGCGAAAGACGGGGAGTTGATGTACTGCTTGAACAGCACGAAATCGCCTGCCCAGGAGTGCAGCCACTCGTAGAAGCCGGACAGCTTCGGACCGAGCACTTGCGCGCCCCACAGACCGTAGACGATCGACGGGACAGCAGCGAGCATGTCGACGAGTGTCGCCAGCGGGCGCACCAGCTGCTTCGGCGCGTAGTTGGACAGGAAGATCGCGATGCCGAGAGCGATCGGCATGGCGAGGATCAAAGCGATGATCGAGACGGTAATCGTGGTGAAGAAGAGGTTCGGAATACCGAACTTCATCTCCTCCAGGTTCGCGGTCTGCCAGCCGCCGCGGTAAGTGAAGAAGTTCTCCTGGTTCAGGCGCAGCGGGTTGAAGGCCTGAATCATGAGGAACAGGCCCACCGCGATGATGATCACGGTGATCAGGGCAGCAGAGATGGTGGACAGGGCCTCGAAGATACGGTCGCCCGGGCGCTTCACGCCAGCACGAGCGTTGCCGGTGCCAACAGCAGAAGAGTCATCCCGATCCGTTTCTACAGGCGTCGCCTGCGACGAGCCACCGATGGGGTCGGCGCTGGTCACGGAGCCGGCACGACGGTCGTCGCGACCATTATCCGGCAGTTCGTTGTCAGCCATAGTGACGATTCCTTTGAAGAGTGAAAGTCAGTGCGCGGAAAAGCGTGGACGCTCCCCCGCCTTTTGTCGGGGCATACGGCCGACACCGTTGGAGGTTCCCGGACCGCGCCCACCACGTGAACATGCCCCCGGCTCACAGAGGCAGCAGGGGGCATGTTGTCGACCCAGACTGTGAGGCTGGGTACGTGTGACGCTTAGGTCTTAGGAGATGGCGTCGACGGAAGCCTTCAGCTTCTCGGCGAACTCGCCCTTGACCGGGATGAAGCCAGCGTCAGCGAGCTCCTCGTCCTGGGACTCGAGGACGACGGTGAGGAAGTCCTTGACCATGTTCTTGGTCTCCTCGTCGTAGCCCTTGGAGCAGACGATCTCGTAGGTGGTCAGGACCAGCGGGTAAGCGCCCTCGCCCTTGGAAGCGAACAGGGCCTCGGAGTCGACGACCATGTCGTTGCCCTCGGACTTGAACTGGACGTTGTCCAGCGCCTTGTTGACGGTCTCGTCGGACAGTTCGACAGCGCCGCCGCCAAAGTCGACGTTAGCGACACCCAGGTCGAGGTCGCGTGCGTAGCCGGACTCGACGTAGGTGATGGCACCCGGGGTGGCGTTGACTTCCTCGGCGACGGAGGTGGAGCCCTCCTTACCAATGCCGACCTCCTTCGGGAATGCCTTGCCCTCGCCGGTCCACTTGCCGTCGGAAGAGGCAGCCAGGAACTTCTGGAAGTTGTCGGAGGTGCCGGACTCGTCGGAGCGGTAGACCACGGAAATGTTCTGGTCCGGCAGCTCAGCGCCCTCGTTGTTCGCGGCGATCTTCTCGTCGTTCCACTTGGTGATGGTGCCGTCGAAGATCTCGACGATGTTGTCGACGGTGAGGTTCAGCTCGTCAACGCCCTCGAGGTTGTAGGCGATAGCGACCGGGCCGATGACCATCGGCAGGTGCCATGCGTCGTTGCCGCCGCAACGGTTCTTAGCGTCCTCGACCTCGCCCTTGTCTTCCTTCAGCGGGGAGTCGGAGCCAGCGAAGGTGGCCTGGTTAGCGATGAAGTTCTTGATACCGGAGCCGGAACCGGTCGCGTTGTACGCGAGGTTCGCACCGGAGACCTCCTCCGCGTAGCGGGCGCCGAAGTATTCCATAGCGTTCTTCTGGGAGGTAGCACCCTCGGCGACGAGCTGGCCGGTCTGGCCGGACAGGCCCTCGATGGCGCCGGCGTCCTGGCCCTCGGTAGCGGAGTCGCCGCCGCCGTTAGCGTTGTCGGTGCCGTTGTCGTTGGAGTCACCACAAGCAACGAGGGTGACGGAGGTCAGTGCAGCGAGACCTGCGACTGCTGCAGTGCGCTTGATGTTACGGATCACGGGGATACCTTTCCGGTGCGGAATCAGATTGCTTCTGAGCATCGGCCTCAGGCGACCCTTGGCGCCTCTGGGCGCACTGGTGTCCGTGCCTGAGTGCTCACATCTGGGAAAGCTACGGGTTTCTCGTTAACCATGCGACCCCTAAACGGTGAACAATGAGTTAACTTTGGGAACTCCTGTGAATTAGTGGTGCGTTCTGTGTCACACTTCGGGTGCTAAAAGGTGGCGCGCCACCCGTTTTCAGGGCTTTCGCACCGCGAACGGATCACGCCACCTGCACCGCATTCGCCCGATCGGCGGGACCTGCGGAGTAGACCACGTGCCGCTCGGCAACCTCGAAGCCCATGGCTTCGTACCTGCGCACGGCCGGCACGTTATCGGCTTCGACGTACAAGATGACCCGGCACGATCCACCTGCGACGAGGTGCTCGAGTCCGGCGCGCATGAGTGGGTCGCCGAGCCCGCGGCCGCGGTAATCGGAGGACAGCCCCACGACGTAGACCTCCCCCACTTCCTCCGAGTGCCGCTTGGTCCAGTGGAATCCGGCCAGAGGAGGCGGCGAATCAGCCCCAGCACCGTCAGCATCCCACAGCAAGCGCACGCCGTCGGGGTCGAACCAGGGGGCGTCCATGCCGTCGTGAAGCGAATCGAGGCACCAGCCGCCCTGCTCGGGGTGCCAGGAGAACGCGTCGTTATTGACATCCAGCCAGGCCTGTTCAACGGCCTCGCGCCCCCAGCGCGAAGCGGACTCGGAGTAACTCAGGTCCTCGAAGCCTGCGGGCATGGTATCGCCGGTGGCGCCGAATCCACCGATCCGCTGCAGGGCGGCACCGTCGACGGCCATGACGAGCAGCTCGCGGGTGGGGTGCAGCGCCAGGCGTGCGGCGAGCCCCTGGGCGGCAGGCAGGTTGCCGTGGGCCCACAGGCCGGCGTTGGGGCGGGCCTCGAGCACAGCTTCAGCCAGTGCGGTGCCGTGACCGTTGCGGCGGTGGTCAGGATCCACGACCAGTTCGGCTGAACCATCGGGGGCACAGGCGGCGAGGGAGGTGAGGGTGCCCTCGATAAGCGATGCCCAGTAGACGTGGTCTGAGGCGCGGCCGAGCTCCTTTTCGAACCCTTCGGAAAAGGCTTCAACGCCGTCGGTGTCCTGCGCGCGGTCGAGCAACGCGCGGGCGGCGTCGACCAGCTCGGATTCGGCGCCGAGGTCGACGCGTTGCACTCCGGAAGAACCCTGTGTCATACCCCCAGGCTACGGTAAAGGCATGAAGGTGAAGGTGCTCGCGGTTCTCGCGTGTGTTGTGGCTCTCGCATTCGGCGCGGATGCGGCGGTGGCGGCGCATGTGGAGCGCACGCTGGCCACGCACGCGCGGGAGGCGGACGGTCTTCCGTCGGAGCCGGAGACATACGTCGGCGGTTTCCCGTTCGCGCAGGTCGCGCTGACCGGGAAAGTGCCGCGCGTGAGTTTTCAGGCGCTCGATGTGCGCGTTGACGGGGTGGGGATCGCGAATTCGCGCACCGATATCTACGACATCGTCGTCGACGCGGGCAGGGCGGCAAAGGCGGATTTCGCGGGCACGCAAGCCAAACGCGTGGAGCACACGTTGTCGCTCGACGGTGTGGCGTTCGGCCAACTGCTCGGCATGACGGACCTGGATATCGCGAATCCGTACGATATTTCGCCGGCCGGCGGCACCGCGAGCGAGGCCCAGCTCACCGGCACGGTCCCGGGCACGGACGAGAAGACATCGGCGGTGGTCACCCTGCGGCTCGACGGCACGACGTTCCGCATGGAGCCGGCACAGCTTATCGACGTCCCGGCTGACCTCGTCCCCGCCGTCACCGACACCTACACCCTCGAGTTAGACACCCGCGACATGCCCATCGGCGCTCAGGCCGACCTCGTGGAAGTGGCAGGCGGCTCTATCCGCTTCTCCGCGCAGCAGCACGAGGTTGAAGTGACCGACGAGCTGCTCTCCCCCATCGCTGCTCCCGCCAATGGGTGACTACTCTTTAGAGGCATGAGCGATAACGAGAACACCCGGAACGAATCCGCTAACGCCGAGAACGCCGACAACACTGACAACACTTCCCCGAATACGAAGCTGAACGGCAACGATGCCGTCAACCTCGCCGCGGAACAGTCGAGGGGCACCGCGCACCGCAATATCCCGGGTCTGGGCTTGGACGAGATTCCGCTGCCGGACGACACCGCGAACCTGCGCGAAGGCCCGAACCTGCACGACGGCCTGCTCGGCCTGCTGCCGCTGGTGGGCGTGTGGCAGGGCGAAGGCCAGGCGGTGGAACTGCCGGCGTCGCCGGACGAGGAGCCGAAGGATTACGCCTTCGGTCAGCAGCTGGTCATCTCCCACGACGGCGAGAATTACCTGCGTTTCGATTCCCGCATCTGGCGCATCGACTCAAACGGCGAACCGACCGACGCCGACCAGCGCGAGACCGGTTTCTGGCGCATTTCGCTCACCGACGAGATCGAGGTGACGCTGACCAACTCGCGCGGCCTGGTGGAGATTCTCTACGGCTCCCCCGTCAACGAGCGCGCATGGCAGATCACCTCCGCATCCACCATCGCGACGGAGCAGGGCCCGGCCAACCACGGCCCGGGCAAGCGCATGTACGGCCTGATGCCGAACAACAACCTGGGGTGGGTCGACGAACGCGTGGCCGCCGGCACCGCCGACGACGAGCTCGTGTTCATCCCCTACATGTCCGCCGAGCTGAAGCGCATCGCGGGCTAAAAAGGGGAGTTAGCTGGCAACGGCGGCGTCGATAAGCTTGCGGATCTTCGCTTCGTCCTTTTTGCCCGGCGCGGGGAGCTCTTTCCCGTCGATGGCGGTGACGCGCACGCCCCCGCGCACGGAGCTGACCAGCCAGACCTGGTCGGAGCTCAGCAGGTAGTCGACGTCGATGTCTTTCTCCTTGCAGCGCCAGCCGTCCTTCTCGGCGCGGGCGAACACGGCGGCCTGAGTCGTGCCAGGCAGGACGTCGCCGCCGGTCGTGGGCGTGCGCACCTTGTCGCCGCGGACAGCGATGACCGACGATGTCGCCCCCTCGAGGACGCGCCCGGTGGCGGGGTCGATGTAGACGACGTCGTCGAAGCCGCGGCTTTTCGCCCAGCGCACCGCCGACATCGACGCCGCGTAGTTGAGTGTCTTCGCGCCGACGGTGAGCCACGGGGTCTCCTCGGTGGCGGCGAGCGTGTAGCCGCGCGGGGCCGTCATCACTTTCGCGCCGCGCTCGCGCAGCTCCAGCTGCTCGCGCGGGATGGGGCGCACAGTGACCCACGCGCTGGGCACCCCGGTGGATTCGCGGCCGCGGGTGTACGTCCACTGGCATTTCGCGTCGACCTCGGCCGGCTCCAGGCCGGATTCGCGCACGAAATCGGCGACGGCTTGCTCAGTCGCTGTGCGCCACGCCTCGGCGGGCGGTTCTGGGAGGTCGAGCAAGCGCGCGGAATTGGTGAAACGAGCCAGGTGAGCATCCAGATTCGTGGGGGCGCCGGCGGCGACGAGGATGGTCTCAAAGCAGCCGTCGCCACGCGTCACGGCTGCATCATCCCAGTACACGTGCGGCAAATTAGGATTCTGCCGCCGCATGGAGCCGCCGAACGGCTCGACGAGGTAAATGACTGCGTTGTTCGGGCCCATATGTTCCCATTATGCCCGCGTAGACTCGTGGGCGTGAGTAACTACCGTTCGCCCCTTTTGAGCTTTACTGGCGCAGCCGAGCTGCCAGACGCGACGAGCACGCTTATCGACGCCGCAGGTGTCCCCTCCCACTACGGCGACCCCCTGCGCGAACAGCGTTTCGTCTCGCGCGGCGGCGTCGCTGTGGACCGCAGCCACCGCACGGTGATCCGTGTGGCCGGCCCCGACGCCGCGGAATTCTTGAACAACCTCTTGTCGCAAAAGCTCGATGACGCCGCCGAGGGCTTCTCCGCGGCCTTCTGCGACCTGGACATGCAGGGCCGCATCCTCCACCACGGCGACATCACCCGCGCAGACGACGCGTTCTACCTGGACACCCCGTCGTATCTGGGCGAGTCGCTGCTGGACTACCTGACCAAAATGATCTTCTGGTCGGATGTCACGGTCGAGGAGGCGGACCTGGGCATCATCACGGTGCTCGGCGCTCCCGGCTCATTCGCCGTACCGGAAACCCTCGGCACCGTCTATTCCCGCGAGGTCGACTGGGCCGGTCCGCGCCGCATCGACATCGCGGTGCCGCGCGAGCGACTTTCCGACGCCTACCGCACTCTCACCAGCGCCGACGCCGGCCTCGAAAGAGCCGGCCTGATGGCGTTTTCCGCCGAGCGTGTCAAGGCCCTCGAGCCGGAGCAGCGCGCCGACCTGGACGCGAAGTCCATCCCGCACGAGGCCCCCACGCTCATCGCGCGCGGCGGCCACGCCGGGGCAGTCCACCTGAATAAGGGCTGCTACCGCGGGCAAGAGACCATCGCGCGCGTGGAGAACCTCGGGCGCTCCCCGCGCCTGCTCGTGCTGGTGCACCTAGACGGCTCTGCACCGGCGGAACCGGAAGCAGGCTCACCTGTCACCGTGGGCGGGCGCACCGTGGGGCGTCTCGGCACCGTCGTGCACGACTGCGACTACGGGCCGATCGCCCTGGCATTGGTGAAGCGCTCGGCGCTCAATATTCCCGCTGCGGGCACCGCTGCTTCCCCGCTCACCCTGGACATTGAGGCGGGCGACGAGGAAAACGGCACCATGACCGTCACAGCTGCCGTGGACATCGATTCCCTGCCGGCGGATGAGGGGGAAAAAGCGGGGCGCGCCGCCGTCGATAAGCTACGCGGGCGCTCCCGCTAGATGCGTGTCATTGTCGCGCCCCACGCGCACCACGCGACGTGGGGTTTTACAAACGGCGACTCACACGGATCTAATTAGCGCTCGTCTTCGTCAGCGTCCCAGTCGGCGTACTCGGCGTACTGCGGGTCGACATCGTAGTCGTCCTCGCCATCATCCCACTGGTTGTTCGAAGGGGCCTTGCCCGCGAGCTCCCGCTGGAGCGAATCAAGATCCATCTCGGGCGTGTTGTACTTCAACTGGCGTGCGACCTTGGTCTGCTTTGCTTTGGCGCGTCCGCGACCCATGGCGTGACCCCCTTGAGGTGTCTAAAGGGCGGCTCGATTCATCGGCGGCCCTTTTGAAAACGTCTGAAAATTTGTCCTGCATGCCATAATAGCGTGCGAGTCAAATTATGTAGCTCAGCTCCGTCACCTGCGGAAACCTCCCCGACTATGGTCCGCGCAGGTGAGACGCTAGTGCACGTGCGTGCCGACGAGCGTGGCGCGACGTCCCTCGTCCTCCGCCGTCGCGTTGCGCACGACACCGAGCTCCCAGCAATCCACGTGGCGTGCGGTGAGCATCGCCAGCGCGCGGTCCCGGTCCTCCGGTGCGACGACGGCGACCATGCCGACGCCCATGTTGAAGGTCTTCTCCATCTCCGCCTCCGGAACCTTGCCCACGGTGCGGATGGTGCGGAAGATCTGCGGCGGCTCCCACGACGCGCGGTGCATTTCCGCGACCTTGCCATCCGGGATGACGCGCTCCATATTGCCCACCAGACCGCCGCCCGTGACGTGGCAGAACGTGTGCACCTCGCACTCGTGCGCGAGCGCCAGGCAGTCGAGCGAGTAAATGCGGGTCGGCTCAAGCAGCTCCTCGCCGAGCGTTCGGCCCAGCTCTTCGATGTGGCCGTCGAGCGGCAGGCCGGCCTTCCCCAGCAGGACGTGGCGGGCCAGGGAGTAGCCGTTGGAGTGCAGGCCGGACGAGGCCATGCCGATGATGACGTCGCCGTCGCGAACACGGTCCGGGCCGAGCAGCTCGTCGGCCTCGACGACGCCGACGGCGGTGGCGGAGACGTCGTATTCGTCCTCGGCCATCACGCCCGGGTGCTCCGCGGTCTCGCCGCCCAGCAGCGCGCATCCGGCCTGGACGCAGCCCTCGGCGATGCCGCCCACGATCTCCGCGACCTTCTCCGGCACGACCTTGCCGATGGCGATGTAATCCTGCAGGAACAGCGGCTCCGCGCCGCACACCACGAGGTCGTCGACGCACATGGCCACCAAGTCGATGCCGATGGTGTCGTGCTTGTCCATCGCCTGGGCGACTGCGAGCTTGGTGCCCACGCCGTCCGAGCCGGCGGCCAGCAGCGGCTCCTTGTACTTGCCCAGCGCGAACAGTCCGGCGAAGCCGCCGAGACTGCCGCGGACCTCCGGGCGGGTCGCGCGCTTCGCGTGCGGGGCGAAGAGCTCGACGGCCTTGTCGCCGGCCTCGATATCCACACCGGCGGCGGCGTAGGAGACGGAGGTGTCGGCCTGGCTGTCCGGATTTTCCGGCTGGTTCTCCGGCTGCTGGTTGTCGGGGGTGGTCATGAAAGCTACATCCCTTCCTGAATGCGCCGAACGGCATCGGCGTTGGCATTGTGCTCGGGCAGTCCGAGCGGGTAATGGCCGTCGAAGCAGGCGGCGCACAAGCTCGCGGCGGGCTTGCCTGTCGAGGCGACCATGTCGTCGATGCTCACGAACGCGAGCGAATCCGCTCCGATGACGCGGCAGATATTCTCCGCCACGGCCTCGTCGTCGCCGCCCGCGTTATTGGCGATGAGCTCGCCCGGGCTGGCGAAGTCGATGCCGTAGAAGCACGGCCACTTTACCGGCGGCGACGCGATGCGCACGTGCACTTCCGCCGCACCGGCTTCGCGGAGCATGCGGATGAGCTTGCGCTGGGTGTTGCCGCGCACGATCGAGTCGTCGACAACGACGAGCGATTTGCCCTCGATGATTTCGCGGACCGGGTTCAGCTTCAGGCGCAGGCCCAGCTGGCGCAGAGTGTCCGACGGTTGGATGAAGGTGCGCCCCACATAGGCGTTCTTCATCAGGCCCTGCGCGAACGGGATGCCGGATTCTTCGGCGTACCCGATGGCAGCCGGGGTGCCGGATTCGGGCACCGGCATCACGATGTCGCCGTCGACCGGCGCGACGTGGGACAGGCGACGGCCGATCTCCAGGCGGGTGGCGTTGACCGTCTGCCCTTCCACCACGGAATCGGGGCGGGCGATATAGACGTACTCGAACACGCACGTTTTCGGTGTGGAGTCGGCGAAGCGCTCGGTGTGAATGCCGGATTCATCAATGGCGACGAGCTCGCCCGGCTCAATATCGCGGACGAACGACGCGCCGGTGATGTCCAGCGCGGCGGTCTCACTGGCCACGACCCAGCCCTGCTCCAGACGGCCCAGCGACAGTGGGCGCACACCGTGCGGGTCGCGGGCGGCGTACAGGGTGTTGCCGTCGGTGAAAACGAGGCAGAACGCACCCTTCAACGTCGGCAGCAGGTCGCGGGCGGCGTCGAGGAGGGTGCGGCCGTCGCGGACGCCGTCAGCAAGCAATGCCGAGACAACGGCAGTGTCAGACGAGGAACCCTGGCCCTCGACACCCTCAGCCGGCACGAGCTTGCGGCGGATCGCCTCGTTCTGCAGCGTCCTGTAGTTGACCAGGTTGCCGTTATGGGCCAAGGAGACATCCGTGCCGTCCGGCGACGTGCGGAACATCGGCTGGACGTTCTCCCACTTCTGGGACCCGGCGGTGGAATAGCGGGTGTGGCCGATCGCCACATCGCCTTGCAGCGCGTCTAGGATCGCCTCGTCGAAGACCTGGGAGACCAGGCCGCTGTCCTTGAAGACCACGATGCGGCCTTCATCGCCCACCGCGATGCCGGCGCCTTCCTGGCCGCGGTGCTGCAAGGCGAAGAGCCCGAAATACGTCAACTTGGACACGTCCTCCCCCGGCGCCCATACGCCGAAAACGCCGCACTCCTCGCGCGGCTCAGCCTCCTCGGCATCCATGTCCCGGGGGAGATTGGCGGTCACCGACGCATCGGCGACGTCGACGACATCAGCAGCATCAGCATTCAGGCTTTGCACGTGCCCAACCCTAGTGGATGCAGCCACCTAGAGGGCAATCACCGGCAACCCGGCGGCGACCTCCCCTGCGCGCGAGCCCGATGCTTCGACCCGCCCATCGGCCACCGCCGCCGCGTAGTCCAACTTCCCGGTGGCCAACTGCAGCCACACTTCGGGGGCCATCTCCACCACATTCGGCGGGGTGCCACGGGTGTGGCGCGGCCCATCAACACACTGGACAGCCACGAATGGGGGCACCCGCAGCTCCACCGTGTGGCCGGGAAGCTCGGCGGCGAGGGCGCGCACTGAGCGTCGACAAGCGTCTGCTATCAGGCCGCGGGCCGGAACAGGCGCACCATCCGGGTCCTCAATCCACCCTCTGACCGCCTCGATCGCGGCGCGGGTGGCCTGGGGGTCATTCTTAGGAGCCATGAACGCAGTCTACGTATTAAACTCACAGAAATGACCGAGACAGCGGAAACTGCAACTAAGCCCTCATCCATGACCCTCCGCTTCATGGCGGCCCCCACCGACATCATTCACGCGGGTGCGCGCGGTGTTTCCGGCGGCCGCGTGCTGGAGTGGATCGACAAAGCCGCATATGCCTGCGCCGTGCAGTGGTCCTCGACCTACTGCGTCACCGCCTACGTCGGGCACATCCACTTCACCCGGCCGATCCCGTCCGGCCACATCGTGGAGGTGCGCTCCCGCATCGCCATGACGGGCCGAAGCTCGATGCACATCGTCAACGAGGTCCTCTCCGCCGACCCGCGCGAGGGCGTGTTCACCCGCGCCTGCGACTGCCTGGTCATCTTCGTGGCCAAGGACCCGGAGACCGGCAAAGGCATGCAAGTGCCCACTTACGTTCCGCAGACCGAGGAAGAAAAGCGCGTCGAGCAGGCCGCGAAGTCCCGCGTGGAGCTGCGCAAGGACATCGAAGAGCAGATGGCGCAGCAGAGCTACGAGGGCGAGTCGAATGCTCCTCGCGTCATCCACCGCTTCATGGCGAAGCCGACCGACATCAACTGGGGCGGCAAGGTCCACGGCGGCACCGCGATGGAGTGGATCGACTCCGCCGGCACCTCCTGCACCATGGAGTGGTCCGGCGAGCAGACGGTCGCCGTGTACGCCGGCGGCATCCGCTTCTACCGCCCGATTTCCATCGGCGACTTGATCGAGGTCGACGCGCGCCTGACCCGCACTGGCGAGCGCTCCATGAGCGTGGATACCCATGTACGCTCCGGCGATCCGAAGGGCGGCCGCGAGAACCTGAAAACCGCCATCCACGCCAGCTTCACCTACGTGGCCACCGACCTCGACGGCGACCCGCTGATGGCCCGCAAGTTCGTCCCCGAGACCGAGGGCGACAAGGCCCTGTGGGACCACGCCGAGGTACTCAAGAAAATGCGCGAGAAGTACCGCCCGATGCCGCTGGTCAGCCCGAACCCGTCGACGCAACGGACCGACTAGCCGCGCTCAGCGTGCGCTCACGAGTTCAAGCCGCAAGCCGGCACGCGAGCGATCAGAAGGCCCCACGGGCACGCGAGCGATCAGAAGGCCTCACTAGATCCGTAGGAAATCCGGATCCCAAGAACCTCTTGCGTCACACGCCACCAGGGGTTTTACAAAGCAATTTCAAACGCATCTAGTGGGCCCGCCGGATCGGGGCCGCGGGCCAAGCGCACAACAAGACAAGCACAAAGGCGCGGGGATCATTCCCCGCGCCTTTAGTCTTGCCGCCTACCACTTACACCGCCGCGTTCGGGGCATCGGCGTGCGCGAACAGCCCCGGCAGAGTGCCCGCCCACGCAGTGCGCAGTGCCTCCATACCGACGGACTGGCCGGCGCCCGGGGTGCCGTCGGCGAAGGTGATCTCGCCGCTCATATTCGTCGAGCCGATGACGGCGGCCGGGATGCCCAGCTCGACGGCGTCGGCGACGACACGGTCGACACGGTCCGGGCTGCAGGCGACGAGCACGCGGGAAGCGGACTCGGAGAACAGCGCGGTGAACGCGTCGTCGTGGACGGCGGACAGGTCGAGCTCGGCACCCTTCTCGGTGTCCTTGAGCATCTCGAACACGGCTTGGCCGAGGCCACCCTCAGACAGATCGTGCGTAGCGGTCAGGCCGGCGGAAGCGCCGGTGCCGGCTCCTGCCGCAGCATCCGCACCATCAGCCGAGGCCGCGCCGCAGAAGTAATCCGCCAGCGTCGCCTCGTCAGCCAGGTCCACCTGCGGCGGAAGGCCTGCAAGGCCCGCACCGGAAATGTCCTGCCACACAGAGCCACCGAATTCGTCGCGGGTCTGGCCGAGGAGGACGAGGACATCGGGGTCCTCGTTGTTGACCGCGCGGTGGCTCACGGAGTGCGCGACATCGTCGATGACGCCGAGCACGCCGACCACAGGGGTCGGCAGGATCGGGGTCTCACCCGTCTGGTTGTAAAACGACACGTTACCGCCGGAGACCGGAATCCCCAGTTCTTTCGCACCGTCAGCCAGGCCGTGAACGGCTTCGCGGAACTGCCACATCACGTCGGGGTTCTCCGGGGAGCCGAAGTTCAGGCAGTTGGTCACCGCGACAGGGCGGGCGCCGGTCACCGCGACATTGCGGTACGCCTCGGCGAGAGCGAGGCGTGCGCCCATATTCGGGTCCAGGTAGGCGTAGCGGCCGGATGCGTCGGCGGAGACTGCGACCCCGCGGCCGGTCTCTTCGTCGATGCGCAGAACACCAGAGTCCGCGTGGCGCGCCTGGACGGTGTTTCCGCGCACGTAGCGGTCGTACTGCTCTGTGATCCAGTCGCGCGAGCACAGCGCCGGGGACGCGACGAGCTGCAACCACGCATCAGCGACATCCGCGGGCTTATCGACGTCCACCTGCTCCTGCACTCCGTCCTGCCACTCCGGGCGCGCCCACGGGCGCTCGTAGACCGGAGCTTCGTCGGCAATCGTCGACGGCGGCGCGTCGAGGACGATCTCGCCGTTGTGCTCGATGACCAAGCGGTCGTTCTCGTCGGTGACCTCGCCGATCTCCGCGCAGTTGACGTCCCACTTCGCGCAGATTTCCTTGAATTTCTCCACGTTCTCCGGCGCCACGACAGCGCACATGCGCTCCTGGGACTCGGAGGCGAGGATTTCTGCGGCGGACATGTTCTCCGCGCGCAGCGGGACGGCGTCGAGGTTGACGCGCATGCCGCCGTCGCCGGACGCCGCGAGCTCGGAGGTCGCGCAGGCCAGGCCCGCTCCGCCGAGGTCCTGGATGCCGACGACGACGTCGGCGCCGTAGAGCTCCAGGCAGCACTCGATGAGAACCTTTTCCGCGAACGGGTCGCCGACCTGGACGGCCGGCAGCTTGCGCTCCGCCCCCTCCTCGAAAGTCTCGGAGGCCAGGACAGACACGCCGCCGATGCCGTCGAGGCCCGTGCGGGAACCGAAGAGCATGACCTTGTTGCCCGTGCCGGAGGCGAATGCGAGTTTCAGGTCCTCGACCTTCAGTGTGCCTACACACAGCGCGTTGACCAGCGGGTTACCGGCGTAAGTGGCGTCGAAGGAGGTCTCGCCGCCAATATTCGGCAGGCCCAGCGAGTTGCCGTAGCCGCCGATACCGGAAACGACGCCGGGCAGGACGCGCTTCGTGTCGTCCGCGTCCGCCGGGCCGAAGCGCAGCTGGTCCATGACGGCGATCGGGCGCGCACCCATGGCCATGATGTCGCGGACAATGCCGCCGACACCCGTCGCCGCACCCTGGTACGGCTCCACGTAGGAGGGGTGGTTGTGGGATTCGACGCGGAAGGTCACCGCGTCGCCGCCTCCGATATCCACCACGCCGGCGTTCTCGCCGATGCCGGCGAGAATCTTCGACGACATCTCCTCGGTCATGGTCTCGCCGAAGTAGCGCAGGTGGACCTTGGAGGACTTGTACGAGCAGTGCTCGGACCACATCACCGAGTAGACCGTCAGCTCCGCGTCCGTGGGACGGCGGCCGAGGATCTCGCGGATGCGCCCGTACTCGTCGTCCTTCAGGCCGAGCGCGGCGTACGGCTGCTCCCGCTCCGGCGTCGCCTTCGCGGCCTCGACAGTGTCGTTGTGCACGAGCGGGTTCTTCTGCTGTTCACTCACACGAATCACGCTCCGATCTTCGAGATTTCGGCGATGGCGGACTGGATCAGCCCCAAACCATCGGTGGACGGCCCGGTGAGCAGGTCGATAGCGTGCTCCGGGTGCGGCATGAGCCCCACGACACGGCGATTCTCACTGGCCACGCCAGCAATGCCGTTCATGGAGCCGTTGAAGTTGTCGGTGTAGCGGAACACCACGCGGCCTTCCGCTTCAAGCTTGTCGACGGTCGCCTGCTCCGCCTGGAACCGCCCCTCACCGTGCTTCGCCGGGATGAGGATCTTCTGGCCCGCCTCGAATTCGCTGGTCCACGCCGTCCCGGCGTTGGCAACTTCGAGGTGGGTGTCGGTGCAGTGGAAGTGCAGGCCCTTGTTGCGGGTCAGCGCGCCCGGCAGCAGGCCCGCCTCCGTCAGGATCTGGAAGCCGTTGCAGATGCCCAAAACCGGCATGCCTTTGCCCGCGGCCTCGACGACAGCCTTCATCATCGGCGCCATCGCCGCGATCGCGCCGGAGCGCAAGTAGTCGCCGTAGGAGAAGCCGCCCGGGACAATGACGGCGTCAACGCCGGTCACATCCTCGTCGGCGTGCCAGAGCGATTTCGGCTCCGCCCCGGCGAGGCGGACAGCGCGCAACGCATCAACGTCGTCAAGCGTGCCGGGGAATGTGATCACCCCGATGGTCGCTGCCACTTTTACGCCTCCTCTTCGCGCACGACGACGAAGTCCTCGATCACGGTGTTGGTCAGCAGCGTCTCGGCGACGCGTTGCAGCTCTTCATCCGTGACCGAATCGGCGACCTCCAATTCGAAGCGCTTGCCTTGGCGGACATCCGTCACCCCGTTCACTCCGATGCGCCCCAGCGCGCGGTGGACGGCCTGTCCTTGCGGATCCAGAATTTCGGCCTTGGGCATGACATTGACAACGACTCGTGCCATGAGAATCCTTCGCAGTCTTGACGGTCTGAAGACGCCGACAAGTATATCCGACCACCCGACCACGCCCCTGACCCGGCGACCTTCCCGCCACCGCCCGCACCCGGCTAACCGCGCGAGTTGAAAACAGTTTTCATTACTGCTTAGATACTCCCCATGAAATTCACGACGACCACCCGCCGCACCGCCGCCGCCATCGCCGCGCTCACCCTCGCCGGCTCCGGCCTTGCGGCCTGCAACGACTCAAGCAACGACCCGGCCGCCAGCGGCTCCACCGACGGCGCTGCTGATTCCTCCGATGTCCTGGCCACCACCTCCGTGTGGGCCGACGTGGCCTCCGCCGTCACTGGCAACGACGTCGATTCCGTGATCAAGGGCACCGACATCGACCCCCACCACTTTGAGCCTGCCGCCAAGGACCTCGCCCGCGTCCGCGAAGCAGGCACCCTCGTCGCCAACGGCGGGGCCTACGACGCCAGCCTCTACACCGTCACCGAGCAGGACCGCATCATTCACGCCGTCCCGCTCGTGAGCAAGGAAGAAGCCGAGGCCCACATGCACGCGCACGAGCACGGCGAGGAAGGCCACGACCACAGCCACGGCGAGATGGACATCGACGATCTCGAGCACGCGTGGTTCTCGCCCGCCAAGGTCAAAGAAGTCGCGGCTGCGGTGAAAGAGAAGGTGGGGGGTTCGACGGATGACGTCGATAAGCGGATGGCCGCGAACGAGGAGAAGCTCGCCGAGCTCCCGCACACGCACATCGCGATGACGGAGACGATCGCCGCGCCGCTCGTGTGGGGCACGGAGCTGCACGACGTCACCCCTGAGGGGTATATGAAGGCGGCGCTCAACGAGTCCGAGCCGTCCGTGCAGGACATCGCGGAATTCATCGACGAGATCGAGGCGGGGCATATCGACATGCTCATCGTGAACCCGCAGAGCGCCAACAGCGCCACCGAGCAGCTAGCTAACGCCGCGCGCGAGAACGACGTCCCCGTCGTGGAGATGCGCGAGACCCCGCCGGAGGGCGTGAACTTCCTCGACTACTTCGACCAGGTCGTCAACGAGCTCGCCGAGACCGTCCAGAACCTGCCGGACAAAGGCGAGGACGCGCACGCAGAGCACGCGGCTTAACGACGCCCCGCGCACCGTCTGCCGTTGAAATCGATTTTCAGCAGTGGTTTGATCAGACAGTGACTTCTTCCGACTCCCGCTCCCCCGCGGTCCTCGAGCTGCGCGGCGCCGCCGTCGACCCGCTGTGGTCCGGTCTCGACCTGACCGTGCGGCGTGGGGAATTCATCGCGGTGCTGGGCCCCAACGGCGTGGGCAAATCGACGTTGCTGCACGCCATCATGGGCACCCGCCGCCTCACCGCGGGAACCGTCGACGCGGCCGACCGCATCGGGTTCATCCCGCAGCAGCACATGTTCCCCGCCGACCTGCCCGTGCGCGGCCGCGACCTCGTCTCGCTCGCGTGCGCACACGGAATTGCCCGCCGCCGCCCGCCCGCCGGCAAAGTGGATGCCCTCCTCGAACGCGTCGGTGCCACGCATTTCGCCGACCAGCGCGCAGGACTCATGTCCGGAGGGCAGCAGCAACTCATCCGCCAAGCCCAGGCACTCGCCAGCGAGCCGGAGCTCATGCTTGCCGACGAGCCCCTCCTCTCCCTCGACATCGCCCGCGAAAGGGACACCGTGGACAGGCTTGCCGGTCTCGACGCGGGGGTGCTGTGCGTGACGCACTCGATCAACCCGTTCCTGTCGGTCGTCGACCGGGTGCTCTACCTCGGGCCGGAAGGCCACGTCGTGGGCGCAGTCGACGACGTGATGCGCTCCGATGTGCTGAGCGACCTCTACGGCACCCGTGTCCAGGTCGTCGAGGCGAACGGAAGGATGGTGGTCCTGTGAGTGAATGGCTCGCAACGGCAGTGGACACGACGCAGTATCTGCTCGGCATCGACTTCGTCCAGGTCACCCTCGTTGCGTGCGCCTTGCTCGGTGTGCTCTCCGGCGTTATGGCGCCGCTGATCGTGGTGCGCCAGATGTCGTTTTCCGTCCACGCGACCTCCGAGCTCGCCCTCATGGGCGCCGCGGCTGCTCTGCTCTTCGGCCTCAATGTCGGCATCGGCGCAGTCGCCGGCGCGGTGATCGCGGCGGTCGTCCTGGCTGCGCTCGGCTTCCGCGGGCAGCAGGACTCGGCTGTCGGCGTGGTGATGAGCTTCGGCATGGGCCTATCCGTGCTTTTCATCCACCTCTACCCCGGCAATTCCAACCGGGCGCTAGCACTGCTGACGGGCCAGATCGTGGGTATTTCCGGCCAGAATCTGTGGCTGCTCGCCGGCACGACACTTCTCGTTGTCGTGACAGTGGCAGCGCTGTGGCGGCCGCTCCTCTTCGCCTCCGCCGACCCGGTCATGGCGACGGCCTCCGGCGTGAATGTCCGCGCGATGTCCGTGCTCTTCGCCGTCCTCGTCGGCGTGGCGTCGGCTCAGTCGGTGCAGATCGTCGGCGCACTGCTGGTCATGTCGCTGCTGATCACACCCGGCGCGGCCGCGACCCAGATCACCGCGAGCCCCGTGCGCGCCATCGCGTGGTCGGTGCTTTTCGCCGAAGTCTCCGCTGTCGGCGGCATGATCCTCTCTCTGGCGCCGGGCGTGCCGGTGAGCGTGTTCGTCGCATTCATTTCGTTCGGCATCTACCTGGTGTGCCGAGTGATCGGCGGGGTGCAGCGCCGGCGCGTGGGCGGAGCGAAAGCAGCGAAGGCCAGCTAGCTATCCCGTCCGAGGTCCCGGTAGTTCACCGGTTCTAGGCCCTCGCCCGCAGCGGCGAGAGCGGCGGCGACGAAATCGTCGCGGACTTTCTTCTTCGACAGGTTCCTGCCGGAGACAGACAAACGCACAGTGTTGCCGCGCCTGGCGCTGCGGACGGCGGCGTCGATGATGTTTCGGCGCCACCACCCGGCGGCACCGAAGCCCTCGCCGACGGACAGGTTGCGCGAGTAGACGACCTCGCCGGTGCGCAAGAAGTGGACACCCTGCGTGGATGCGGCCAGACGGAAATCGAATTTGTGCAGCGCTTCCAGCGTTCCTTCCGACATGCGCCACCGCGGCGGGGCGAAAGTGTCGAGCTCGAAGCCGAGCTTCTCCATCTGGCGGGTCGCGCCCTTGAGACGCAGCTTCGCCTCGTGAGCCCCGAGGTTGGCGAATTCGGCGCGGCGGCCCTGCACCGGCTGGTCGAAACCGTTGAGGATGAGCCCGCGGCCGGCATCCATCTGCTCTTTGAGCCAGCCGCGGGTCTTGTCGTCCTTGGCCAGGTGCCACTTCTTGTCGATGTGCGGCGCCACCAAGAGCGACACCTGAATCGACTCGCGCTCTAAGTCGGCGACGAGCTTCTGCACGTCCTTCCTTGTCTCATCGAAGATCGACGACACAGAGACGAGCAGGTGGCGGGACATGGCTGTCATCCTACTTTCGAGCGCCCGGCCACGCTCGGCGAGCGCGCTGGCCCGACATTTAGCTCACCGCTCCCGCCGTGTGCAGTGTCCACGCGTACTCGAACGCGGTCTGCTTCCACTTCGCGTAGCGGCCGGAAACACCGCCGTGGCCAGCGGCCATCTCGGTTTTCAGCAGGAACTGCCCGCCGGTCGCGGTCGCGCGCAGCTTCGCGATCCACTTCGCCGGCTCGACGTACAGCACGCGGGTGTCGTTGATGCTGGTTACCGCGAGAATATCCGGGTAATCCTTCGCCTCGACATTCTCGTACGGCGCGTAAGTGGCCATGTAGTCGTAGACTTGGGGGTCGTGGTAGGGGTCGCCCCATTCCTCCCATTCGCCGACGGTCAGCGGGAGTTCGGGCTTCAAAATCGAGGTCAACGGGTCGACGAACGGCACGATCGCCTGGATGCCCGCGAATTTCTCGGGCGCGAGATTCGCCACGGCGCCCATGAGCAGGCCACCGGCGGAGCCGCCCTCGGCGACGAGCATGGAGGGAGCGGTGACGCCTTCGTCGATAAGCGCGTCGGCGCAAGCCACGAAGTCGGTGAACGTGTTCTTCTTCGCCAGCATCTTGCCGTTGTCGTACCACAGGCGGCCCATCTCGCCGCCGCCGCGCACGTGTGCGCACGCCCACACCATTCCGCGGTCGAGCAAGCTCAGCCGCGCCACGGAAAAGGCGGGATCCGTCGACGCTTCGTAGGATCCGTAGCCGTACAACAAGCAAGGAGCAGGCTTATCGACGTCCGCGTCTGCCCGCCTCACCACCGACATCGGCACCTTGGTCCCGTCGTCGGCGGTGGCCCACATACGCTCTGCGACGTATTCGTCCGGGTTGTAGCCGCCGCGGACTTCCTGCTCTTTGAGAAGGGTGAGATCGCCGGTGGCCACGCGGTAGTCGAGCACCTGCGCCGGCTGGGTGAACGAGGTGTAGCTGATGCGCACCACCGGCGCGTCCCACTCCGGGTTGCCGGCCAAGCCCGCGGTGTAGAGTTCCTCGTCGAATTCCAGCTCGCGGAATGCGCCGAACTCGCCTCCCGTCAGGTCGGCGACGGCGAGGCGGCCGATCCCGCCGCGTCGATAAGCGGCGAAGATGAAGTCGCGGTAAGAATCCGTGCCCTCGATACGCACCTCATCGTCGTGCGGCATGAGCTCGGTCAGCTCGCGCAGCGGCGGAAGCTCCCCGCCCGCGGCGCAGACGCCCACCGAGGAATTCGGGCCGTGCGCGTTGTGGGTGACCACCCATCGTTCCTCTTTCTTGCCGCCCTGCTCGAGGACGGCAAGATCCACGTTGTATTCGATGCCCGCCTCGCGGGGCCAGAGCACCTCGAATTCCCCTTCCGGGTCGTCCATGGGCAGCACGCGGTAATCGGTGGTCAGCGACGACGCGGAGACGATGAGGATGTAGCGCTCGGAACGGTCCGCCGCCACGCCAACGCCGAATTTCTCGTCCGCTTCCTCGTAGACGAGCACATCGTCCGAGGCGTCAGTGCCCAGCTTGTGGCGCCACACCTGGTGGGGGCGCCACGCATCATCGACCCGGATATAGAAGATGTGGTCTTCACCGGCCCAGGTGGCACCGTAGAAGATGCCGGGGATGTCGTCGTCAAGCAATTGCTCCGTCTCGAGATCCTTGACCTTGAGATCGAAGCGCTCGTCGCCTGCGGTGTCCGTGGAAAACGCCAGGTAGCGGCCCGACGTGCTGACGCTCGACGCGCCGACCGAGAAGAACTCGTGGCCCTCGGCGAGCGCGTTGAAATCGAGCAGGACCTGCTCCCCCGGAAGTCCCGAACCGTCATCCGGAAGTGTCGGCGGCGCCCACGGGTCACTGCCGTCGGCGACAGGCACGCGGCAGCTGATGCCGTAGTTCTTGCCCTCCTCCGTGCGGCCGTAGTACCACCATCCGCCCTGGCGCTGCGGGACGGACATGTCCGTCTCCTTCACCCGCGACTTGATCTCGTTGTAGATCGTCTCCGTCAGGCCGTCCAGGTGCGCCGTCTGCTCCTTCGTGTAGGCGTTCTCCGCCTCCAAGTACGCGAGCGTTTCCGGCGACTCCTTGTCGCGCAGCCATTCGTAATCGTCCACGAACTCGCGGCCGTGGAAGGTGCGCGTGATCGGGTGCTTCGCTGCTACAGGTGCTGTGGGCGTTTCACTCATGCCCACCGATCGTAGCGCCCCGTCCTTTAAGCGAACTTGCGGCCCGAGAGGCGCTCGTACGCCTCGATGTAGCGGTCGCGCGTCGCCTCCACGACCGAGCCCGGCAGCTCCGGCGGCGGCGTGCCGTCCTCCGGGTCCCAGCCCGCCTTCGGGCCGGTGAGCCAATTGCGCACGAACTGCTTGTCGAAGCTCGGCTGGCTCGTGCCCTCCTCGTACGAATCCGCCGGCCAGTATCGGGAAGAATCCGGCGTCAACACCTCGTCCGCGAGCACGAGCGTGCCGTCTTTATCCAGGCCGAATTCGAGCTTCGTGTCCGCCAGAATGATCCCGCGCGACTCCGCATATTCCGCGGCGCGTGAGTAAATCTCCAGCGTCGCCGCCCGCAACTTCTCCGCGAGCTCAGCGCCGACTTGCTTGACGACGTACTCGAACCGCACATTCTCGTCGTGCTCCCCCTGCTCCGCCTTCGTGGCAGGGGTGAAGATCGGCTCCGGCAGCTTCGATGCTTCCTTCAGCCCCTCCGGCAGGGCGACGCCGCAGACTGCGCCGTTCGCGTCGTACTCCTTCTTGCCCGAGCCCGTCAGGTAACCGCGGGCCACGCACTCGAATGGGATCATGTCCAGCTTCTTCACCACGAAGGCGCTGCCGAGCACCTCCTCCGGGATCCGTTCGTCGTCGAGCGGGCCCGCGAGGTGGTTGGGCACGGCCTCGAGCAGGTCGAAGAAGAACTCGCTCGTGTAGGTGAGGATCTTGCCCTTGTCCGGGATTTCCGGCTCAAGCGCGTGGTCGAATGCCGAAATGCGGTCGGTGGCCACCATCAGCAAGGTGTCGTCGTCGATCTCGTAGATCTCGCGGACCTTGCCGGCTGAAAGATGGTTGTAGTCAGAAAGCTCTGGACGCATGCGTGCGATGTTACGCCCCCGGCTACAGGATCTCTCCTGGAGTGTATCCAGCGGCCTCCGGGTACTTATTCGCCCAGGTCTGGATGCGCTCCAGAACATTGTCCACCTGTGACTCCGCCGCACCGATGAACGCGTGGCGATCCGCCAGCGCGTCCTCGAGCTGCTGCTGGTCGAGCGGCAGACGGTCGTCACCGGCGAGGCGCTGCACCAGGTTCTGCTCCGCGCCGTTCTCGCGCATGTCCAGCGCCATCGCCACTGCGTGCTCCTTGATCACCTCGTGCGCGGTCTCGCGGCCCACGCCCGCGCGGACGCTGGCCATGAGGATGCGTGTGGTGGCCAAGAACGGCAGGTAACGGTCTAGTTCGCGCGTGATCATCGCCGGGAACGCGCCGAATTCCGCCAGAACGGTGTGGAAGGTCTCCATCATGCCGTCGATGGCGAAGAACGCGTCCGGCAGCGCCACGCGGCGCACCACGGAGCAGAACACGTCGCCTTCGTTCCACTGCTGTCCGGCCAAGTCGCCCACCATGGTGAGGTAGCCGCGCAGAATCACCTGGAAGCCGCCCACACGCTCGCAGGAGCGGGCGTTCATCTTGTGCGGCATCGCCGACGAGCCGACCTGGCCCTCCTTGAAGCCCTCTGTCACGGTCTCGTTGCCGGCCATCAGGCGGATCGTGGTGGCCAGGCTCGACGGGCCCGCGCCCAGCTGAACCAGGGCGGACACCGCGTCGAAGTCCAACGAGCGCGGGTAGATCTGGCCCACGGAGTCGAAGATGCGCTGGAAACCGAGGTGCTTCGCGATGGCCTGCTCCAACTGGTTCAGCTTCGCCTCGTCGCCGCCGACCAGGTCCAGCATGTCCTGCGCCGTGCCCATCGGGCCCTTGATGCCGCGCAGCGGATAGCGGCCCAGGATGTCCTCAATGCGGTCCAGGGCCACCAGCATCTCGTCAGCCGCCGAAGCGAAACGCTTGCCCAGCGTCGTCGCCTGCGCCGCCACGTTGTGGGAGCGGCCCGCCATGACCAGGGAGCGGTATTCCCCCGCCCGGTTTCCGATGGCGTTGAGCACCGCCACTGCGCGTCCCCGCACTAGCTCGAGCGAACGGTAGATCTGCAGCTGCTCGACGTTCTCCGTCAGGTCGCGGCTGGTCATCCCCTTGTGGATGTGCTCGTGGCCCGCCAGCGCGTTGAACTCCTCGATGCGCGCCTTCACGTCGTGTCGGGTCACCCGCTCACGCGCGGCGATCGACTCCAAGTCCACCTGGTCCACGACCTTCTCGTAGGCAGCGATCGCGTCCTCCGGGATGTCGATCCCCAAGTCGCGCTGCGCCCGCATCACCGCGATCCACAGCTGGCGCTCCAGGATGATCTTGTGCTCCGCGCTCCACAACGTCGCCATCTCGGCCGACGCGTAACGGTTGGACAGGACATTCGCATTACGGGGTTTCGAGTCAGTCACGCGCACCATTATCGCACGTCGTCCCACGATGCGGGCTAGCGGCCGACCGAGATCTCCCCGTCGATCGCCGGGCGCGCGATATCGCGGCGGTAGAAGGACCCTGCCAGGTCGATCTGCTCGATCGTCTCGTAGGCCGCCGACACCGCTTCCTCCAGGCTCGCGCCGGTGCCGATGATGTTGAGTACGCGGCCGCCGGCCGACACATAGCCGGCGCCTTCGCTGGAAGTGCCGGCGTGGAGGACGTGAGAGGGGTCGTTGAGAAGCGTGCCCTGCGCCGTGATCTCGTCGCCTTTGTGCGGACTAGCCGGGTAGCCTTCGGCCGCGAGCACGACGGTGACGGCGTAACCGTGGCGCCAGTCAAGCGGCTCGAGCTCGTGCAGGGTGCCGGTGGCCGTGGCGTGGAGGACCTCTGCCAGTGGGGTCTCCAACAGTGCGAGGACCGCCTGCGTCTCCGGGTCGCCGAAGCGGGCGTTGAACTCCACGACGGAGGGGCCGTCCGCGCCCCAGGCAAGCCCCGCGTAGAGGAGGCCCGAGTACGGGGTGCCGCGGCGGACCATCTCGGCGGCGACCGGGGCGACGACCTCGTCGACGATGCGCCGCACGCCGTCTTCCGGCAGCCACGGCAGCGGCGTGTAGGCGCCCATGCCGCCGGTGTTGGGGCCTTCGTCGTTGTCGTAGGCGCGCTTGTGGTCCTGGGCGGGCAGGAGGGGCACGACGGTCTCGCCGTCGACGAGGCAGAACAGGGAGACTTCGGGGCCTTCGAGGAAGGATTCGAACAGCACGGGGTTGCCGGCGGCCAGCACCGCTTCCGCGTGCTCCTGCGCGGCCGCGCGGTCCTGTGTGACCACGACACCCTTTCCGCCGGCCAGGCCGTCGTCCTTGACCACGTAGTTGGGGCCGAATTCGTCGAGGGCGGCCGCGACATCCGCCGCATCCGTCACCTGGCGGGCATCGGCGGTGCGCACACCGGCGGCAGCCATCACGTCCTTCGCGAACGCCTTCGACCCCTCCAGCGCAGCCGCTGCCTTCGACGGGCCGAACACGGCGATGCCGGCCTCGCGCAGCGCGTCGGCGACACCCGCCACGAGCGGCTGCTCCGGGCCGATGACCACCAGATCGGCGGCGATCTCTTTCGCCAGGGACACCGCGGCGTCTCCGTCGGTCACGTCAAGTGCGTGCTGCGTGGCTAGACCCGCAATGCCGGCATTGCCCGGCGCGACGTGCAGCTCGTGCTCGCCAGCACCAGCCTCACCAGCGTTACCGTTCAGTGCATGGACGAGGGCGTGTTCGCGGCCGCCCGAACCGATCACAAGGATGCGCATGCGGCCCATAGTATCGCTACCCTGGGCGGGCATGAGCACAGTCTTCACCAAGATCATCAACGGGGAGATCCCCGGCCGCTTCGTCTACCGCGACGAGACCGTCGCCGCGTTTTTGACCATCGAGCCGATCGCGTACGGCCACACCCTGGTCGTCCCGGTCGCCGAGGTGGACAAGTGGACGGACCTCGACACCGAAGTATGGCTGCACGCCAACGAGGTCGCGCAGGAGATCGGCAAGGCCGTCATCAACGCCTTCGGTTCGGAGCGCGCTGGCTACCTCATCGCCGGCTTCGAGGTGCCGCACGCGCACATCCACGTCTTCCCCGCCAACGACATGTCGGGCTACAGCCTCCAGAACATCATGCGTGCCGACGACACCGACCCCGCCGAAATGGACGCCGCCGCCGCGAAACTGCGCGCCGAGTTGGGCACCGGCGAGGACGGCCGCCGCTAAGCCTTTTCCGGCTCCCCGGCAGAACTACCTGCGCCGCCTGCCCCGCCGACTCGCATCCGGGGCAGACTGACGGTGAATTTAGAGCCCTCCCCGAGCTTGGACCGCACAGTGATGGCACCACCGTGCTGCTCGACGATGGATTTCGTGATGGCCAGGCCAAGCCCGGATCCGCCGCCACTCTTGGAGCGGTTGCGCGAGGAGTCGGCGCGGTAGAAGCGCTCGAAGATGTGGTCGGCGTCCTCTTGGGCCATGCCGCAGCCGTCGTCGGCGACGTCGATGTAGACATTGTCGAGGTATTCGCGGACGGTGATCGTCACCGCCGCGTCGTCGCCGGCGTGCTTGAACGCGTTACTGACCAGGTTGAGCAACACCTGATGGAGACGGTCGGGGTCGCCGGAGACAAGAGGGATGTCGGTGGCATCGTTGTCGACGGAAAGCTCGCGGCCGGGGAACGCGGCCTGGGCGGATCCGCTCACCGACATCACCAGTTCGAGGACATCGACTTCGCGCAGGTTGAGGCGGGAGCCTTCGGCACGGGTGAGGGCAAGCAGGTCCTCAACCAGCAGCTTCATGCGCGCGGATTCCTCGTCGATCTTGCTCAGCACCATGTCGGCGTCGTCGGTGGCGCCCGCGCGGTACAGCTCGGTGTAACCGCGCACGCTGGTCAGCGGAGTGCGCAGCTCGTGCGAGGCGTCGCCCACGAAGCGGCGCATCTGCTCCTCTTTCTCGCGGGACTCGTCGAGGGTCTCCTGCAACTGGCTGACCATTGTGTTCATCGCGTACGACAGTCGCCCGAACTCGGTGTCGCGCGGCCACGCGGGGGCGCGGCAGTCGACATTTCCGTCGGCGATCGCCAGCGCGGTGTACTCGAGATCCTTCAGCGGCAGCAGCGCACGCCGCACAAAGAACACTCCGGCCACGCCCATGATCGCCAAAACAAGCACGCTTATCGACGCCAACACTGCCGCCAGCGCCTCCAACATCCCGTTTTCGTGCTCGAGCGACTTGGCCACCACCGTCGACGTCCCGTCCGGCGCCTGCACCGCGATGACCCTGAACCTCGGCTCCTCGCCGCGTTCGAACAGGCAGTCCGCGCTCACGGTGTGGGGGCGGCGGTCGAAGATCAGCTCGGACAGCTTCGGGTAGCAGCCGTCGATATTGTCGATGCGCGTATGCTG
Source organism: Corynebacterium appendicis CIP 107643 (assembly GCF_030408415.1). Lineage (NCBI taxonomy): Bacteria > Bacillati > Actinomycetota > Actinomycetes > Mycobacteriales > Corynebacteriaceae > Corynebacterium > Corynebacterium appendicis. The sequence continues at coordinate 1,949,625 of NZ_CP046976.1, forward strand.
CCCCGGCACGGCCGTCATGAGAATGAACTGGCTGGGCAGATACGTGTCCGGGGAGGAATTGCGGATCTCGGGGCTGAGAGCCCACGTCGTCAAGCTTCTGCGTAGATCCTTGTCCACCCGCTCGTACAGCTGGTCCCGGGTGAGACCCCACACGGACACCGACATGCCCGTGAGCCCCAACCCCGAAATGACCATGAGAATGATCAGTAAGCGCGTGCGCACACGCAACGCCGGCATGCGGTTGTGGGCGAAGCGGCTGAGCTTCGCCGGGGCCGGCTCAAGTCTCGGCGACGCCATTACTGGCGCGGCGTACGCAGCACGTAGCCCACGCCGCGGACCGTGTGGATCAGCGGGGTGTCACCCGTGTCAACCTTGCGGCGCAGGTAGGAGATGTAAGACTCCACCACATTGCCGTCGCCGCCGAAATCGTAGTGCCACACATTGTCCAGGATCTTCGCCTTGGACAGGACCACCTCGGCGTTCAGCATCAGGTAGCGGAGAAGATTGAACTCCGTCGGCGACAGCTCGACGATCTGACCGTCCTTGGTGACCTCGTGTGTTTCGTCGTTAAGCGTCAAATCTGCGTAGCGAATCGTTGAATCTTCCGTCTCCCCCTCAGTGACGTTGCCGCGGCGCAAGATCACGCGCAGGCGGGTGATCACCTCTTCGAGCGAAAACGGCTTCGTCACATAATCGTCGGCGCCGATGGTCAGGCCGTGAATGCGGTCCTCCACCCCGTCCTTCGCCGTGAGGAACAGCGCCGGCGCATCGAGCCCCTCGCCGCGCAGCTTGCCCAGCAGCTCGAAACCGTCCATCCCCGGCATCATCACGTCGAGGATGTACGCGTCCGGCTTCAGCTCGCGCGCCATTTCGAGCGCTTCCTGGCCGGACTCCGCCGCCTCCACATCGAAACCCTGGAACTTCAGGGACACTGTGAGCAGCTCGACAATATTCGGCTCGTCATCGACGACAAGCACCTTGACGTTTTGCGGAGTAGGTGTATCAGCCATGGCAGTCACTTTCTTCATTGAGCGTGGTGACGCCGCCCTTCAAAACCCTCCGGGCTGTTGAGCGCACGTCAAGCGGGAACAGGCCTATTAAACAAGCGGAGACTGAACGTTTCCTGTGCGCCTACTGTACCCCCGCATGGGCTTGCGGGGGAGTTCGTGGAGCACGAATCCGCGGGGCTGCGGCGCTCCATTGGCCCAGGAGGTGCCTGTCTTCTCGCGCCCACGAGTGAACCCCAGCCAAACTCGCTGCCTGGCTGGGGTTCCCTTGAGCTGGAGACGAGACTTGAACTCGCAACCTACGGTTTACAAGACCGTTGCGCTACCGATTGCGCCACTCCAGCACTGCGCGAGATTCTACAAGCAGTTGAGCCCCGTCCACAAAAGGGGCCTCTCCTCGCGCCGGGCAGCACGGGCGGATAGTGTGACGGTGTGGCAACGCTGTTCAAGAGTATGCGCGAGTCGATGCGCACCGATAACCCGGTCGCGACCATCGACCAGGCGCGCACGTCTCCGCCGCCGTCGGTCCTGGCGCCTGTCGACCTGACAGACCCCACCCAGGTCGCCGCGGTGATGACGATCGGCGCGCGCGTCGGCGAAATCCTCATCGCCAACGGCACGACCAGTTCGGATGCGAAGGCGCAGATCCACGCCGTCACATCCTCCTACGGTCTGCACTACTGCCATGTGGACATCACGATGAACACGATCACGATCAACTCCGTGATCGGCACCGTGCGCAAGCAGCCGGTGAACGTATTCCGCGTGGTCACGAACATGTCGGAGAATTTCTCCAAACTCCAGGAAGTCGACCGCCTGATCCGCTCGATCCGTGCGGGCGCGACGCCGCCGGAAATCGCGGAGAAGATCCTCGACGAGCTCGAGGCCGCCGCCCCGCCGTACCCGCTGTGGGTGTCCATCGCCGGCTGGGCGATCATGGGCGCCTCGATTGCGATCCTGCTCGGCGGCGACCTGCTCATGTCGGCGTTGGGTGCCGTGACGGCGACGATCATCACCGTCATCAACGCGTGGATGGGCAGGAACGAACTGCCGTACTTCTACCACTGCGTCGTCGGCGGGTTCGTGGCCACGGTGCCGGCGGCGGTGTTCTATACGTTAGCGACGCACGTGGGCACCACGATCGTGCCCAGCCAGGTGATCGCCACAGGCATCATCGTCTTGCTGGCCGGGTTGACGCTGGTCCAGTCTCTCCAAGACGGCGTGACCGGCTCCCCCGTCACAGCCAGCGGCCGCTTCTTCCAAGCGGTGTTATTCACCGGTGCGATCATCGCCGGTGTCGCCGGCGGCATCCAGATCGCCGACATGTTCGGTGCGGGCCTGCCCCCGATCGAGACCCAGCCACCCACCCCGACGTACGGTTCGGCGATCGTGCGCAGTCTCGGCGGCGTGTTCGCCGCCGCCGGCTTCGCGTTGGCAGTCTACGCGGAGATCCCCGCCATCATCGCGACGGCCGCGACCGCTTTCTTCGGCGGTTTCACCTACTACGCGGTGCTGATCCCCTTCGGGTCCGGCCGCCTGTTCGCTACCACGCTGTGCGCCATCATGGTCGGCCTCGCCGGTGGTCTGATTGCCCGCCGCTACTTGATCGCCCCGCTGATCGTGGAAGTCGCCGGCGTGACCCCGTTCCTGCCTGGTTCCGGCGTGTACCGCGGCATGTACGCGCTGCTCAACGACCAAACGGTGCTGGGCCTGAACAATATCTTCATCGCCGTGAGCACCTGTATGGCCCTCGCGGGCGGCGTGGTCCTCGGTGAGTGGATCGCCCGCCGCATCCGCCGCCCGCAGATGTTCAACCCGTACAACGCCTTCCGCGCCGCCGGCCGCATCACCTTCCAGCAGATCCGCCGAGCGGAACAGGCCGCCATGCGCCGCCGCGCCGAGCAGATCGCCCGCAACCAGGCGAAGAAGGAGCAGGCCAAAAAGCAGGCGCCGCAGAAGCCCGCGAAGAAGCAGCATCCCAAGGTGCACGTGCCGAAAGTGCACGTCCCGATCAAGAACCCGCTGGGCAAGAAGCACCATAAACAAACTCCGCACCACGAGCGGCAACAAGCACCGCAGAAGCCGAACCAGCTGAACAAGCAGCAGGGCCCGCAGCAGAGCCCGGGCACCCCGCCCAGCGCAGGCGGCGATGGCGTAGAATAAACGGGTCAAATCTGTTCACCGCCAGGCAAGACCCCAGGAGGTTTTTCGTGCCCCCAAAGATCACCGACAGCCGCCCCAATCCGGATGCAGCCGTCCACACGGTCGAGGAGCAGACGGCCTCCGGCGCGCGCCGGATCGTGGCCACGTACGCGGAGGATCTTGTCGACGGTGTGACGCTCATGTGCATGCTCGGCATCGAGCCGCGGGGCTTGGTGTACAAGCAGTTCGCCGAGGATTTCGAGGCTGAGATCGCCGAGGCCGAAGAAGAGGGCTCCGCCAAGAAGACCACAAAGAAGGCGTCGAAGAAGAAGTCCACCAAGAAGACCTCCAAGAAGAAGTCGACGAAGAAGACCGCCAAGAAGGCGGCGAAGAAGTCCACCAAGAAGACCACGAAGAAGACGGCCAAGAAGGCAGCGAAGAAGGCTGCCAAGAAGTCCAGCACTGATGAGGGATAACCAGTTCGTCGTCGTCGCTAACCGCCTGCCGGTCGACCATGTCGACGGGCAGTGGGTGGCATCGCCGGGCGGTCTCGTCGCAGCGCTCGCGCCCGTGCTCAAAGCCAACCAGGGCTGCTGGGTGGGCTGGCCCGGCGAGCCCGGAGCGAGCTTCGAGCCGTTCGACAACGACGGCATCACGCTCCACCCCGTCCAGCTTGACGACGACGACTTCCACCTCTTCTACGAAGGCTTCTCCAACTCGACGTTGTGGCCGCTGTACCACGACTTGATCGTCACTCCGGCTTACCTCCGGCACTGGTGGCAGCAGTACCGCGCGGTCAACGAGAAATTCGCTCGCGCGGCCGCCGCAGTCGCGGCAGACGGCGCAACCGTGTGGGTGCAGGACTATCAACTCCAGCTCGTCCCCGGGCTGCTGCGCGAGCTGCGCCCTGACGTGACCATCGGCTTCTTCCTCCACATCCCTTTCCCTGGCCCGGATCTGTTCCGCCAATTGCCGTGGCGCGCAGAGGTGCTCCGCGGACTCGAAGGCGCCGACTTGATCGGCTTCCAGCGCGCACGCGACGAGCAGAACTTCCGGGACCTCGCAAAAGCAAGCGGCTTGTCGACGCCCCGTACCGCCACTTTCCCCATCTCCATCGACTCCTCCGATTTCGGGCGGGCCGACCAGGAGGCGATCAACCGGGTGCGCGGCTCCGTCGCCAACCCGCGCACCCTCATGCTGGGCGTGGACCGCCTCGACTACACCAAGGGCATCCTGCAGCGTCTCACCGCCATCGAGGAACTGCTCGAGGAAGGCCGCCTCGACTCCGTCGCGATGATCCAGGTGGCCACGCCGTCGCGCGAGCGCATCGCCAGCTACAAGAAGACCCGCGCCGGCGTCGAGGAAGCCGTCGGGCGCATCAACGGCCGCTACGGCACACTCGGCAACCCGGTCATCCACTACGAGCACCAGTCCGTGCCCAAATCCACACTGCGCGACTACTACTCCGCCGCCGACATCATGCTGGTCACCCCCTTCAAGGACGGCATGAACCTCGTGGCCAAGGAATACGTCGCCTGCCACCCCGACGGCAGCGGCGCGCTCGTCTTGTCCGAATTCGCCGGTGCCGCCGAAGAACTCGACCGCGCCCACCTGTGCAACCCCTTCGACGTGGAGGCGGTAAAGGGGGCGATCATGGGGGCCGTCGATAAGCAAGACTCCGATGAAGCGCGCGATGCGATGCTGGCGATGAACGCGCATGTCCTCGAGCACGACGTTGCTCGTTGGGCCGATGCTTTCCTCGACGCGTTGCGGGAGATAGAACGATGAAGCGCGCACTCGCCGCACTCTGCCTGCTGCCGCTTACCGCGTGCTCGGCCGAACCCGACCACGTCCTGGGCGGCCGAACGTGGGAAGTCACCGCCGTCTACACCGACCCCGACACCCCCGGCGCGGTGCCGGTCGATGCCGCCGGGCGCGCCATCGTCGTCTTCGGCGCCGAATCGCTCACCGCGCGCACCGCCTGCGCCCCGCTGCAGGCCGGCGCCTCGATCGACGACGATGTCGTACGCCTCGAGGGCGTGCGCGTCGGCGATGTTCGCGAGGACTGCATCGGCGGCTCCCGCCACATCCACGACCAGCTCACCGAGTTGCTCACCGAAGGCGCCGAATTCGACGTCGCGCACCTCACCGACGACGTGATCACCCTCAAGCTCCGCGACGACGCCCTCGACCGCCCCACGATTAAACTGGTCGCACAATGACGCTCCCTGATCCGCACGCCACCCTCGACCGTCTCGCGCACTCCGACAGCCTGCTCGTCTGCATGGACTTCGACGGCACCATCTGCCCCTTGGGAACCGACGCGTACTCCGTCACCCCCGACCCGCGCGCGATTGCCGCGCTCGAGGCGCTCGCCGGGCTGCCCGGCACTGACGTCGCCATCCTCTCGGGCCGCCACCTAGACGGTCTGCGCCGCGTCTGCCCGCTCGGCCCGCCCGTCTCACTCGTCGGCTCGCACGGCGCCGAGCCCACCAGCGGCGGCCCAGCTCTCAGCGACGACGACCGCGCCTACCTCGCTGACATCCAGGCCGCGCTCGAGGAGCTCATCACGGGGCATCCCGGCACCTTCGTCGAGACCAAGCCGTACCAGCGTGTCCTCCACGTGGTGCAGCTCGCCGAAACCGACCCCGACGCCGCCGCCTCTCTCCTTCAGCAGGCCCTCGCGCTGCCCACCGGCAAACGCCCCGTCATTCCCGGGCACAATATCGTGGAATTCTCGGCCATCGGCATCACCAAAGGAACCTGGCTCGCCGCCGAGAAAAACGGCTATGCCGCGACCCTGTTCGCCGGCGACGACGTGACGGACGAGACAGCCCTCGCCGTCCTGGACATCTACGGAGCCGATGTGGGCATCAAAGTCCGGCGCACCGACAGCGCCGGCGGCTCCCCCGCGCACGACACCGCGGCGAAATACCAGCTCGGCTCGGTTGCAGACGTCGCGAACTTCCTCACCGAGCTCGCGGCGGCGCGACGGTCCGCCCGGAGCTGAACTCAGTCGGGAGAATCACCCGGGGCGGGGCGTCGGGCCCCGCGTCCGCCGCGCCGGCATCAGCATCTTCAGCCTCGAGCAGCTCGGTGAGCAACCGCCCCACCGTCTCCCCTTTGCGCTTGTTGTGCTGAATGACGGTGGTCAACCCGCACTCGACAGCTCGCTCGACGCCGTCGAAGCCGGTCACGGAGACATCGCCGGGGACATCGAGCCCGGCACGTGCGCAGTAGTCGAGCACACCGAACGCCATGGAGTCGGTGGTGCACAGCACAGCCGTGAGGTCCGGAGCGTGACCGAAGAGCTCGCGGGCAGCGTCGACGGCTGAGGAGTGGTCGTTGAAGTGGCGGGTCACGACGGGCACGCCCGTAATGCCCGCCGCCGCGAAGACGTCCAGCGCGCCCTGGATGCGGCCGCGCTGGACGTGCATGTCGGCGCCGGCGACCTCCGCCGCAGTGACGATGCCGTCGCGGTTTTCGTCGCGGAAGAGCCTCTTGCCCACGATCCCGATGCGCCGGTGGCCCGCCTCCACCAGGGCGCGCGCGGCGGGAGCGATCGCAGAGGCGTCGTCGATGCCGACAAACGCCGCACCAGCCGCGCCCGTGTACGGCTGGTCGCACACCACCACAGGCACACCCCGGGCGAGGACAGCGTCCAAGTGGGGCTCGGAGTGGGGGACGGAGTAGACGACGAAGGCGTCGACAAGCGCGCTCGCGACGAGCGGGCTGAGGCCGCTTCCCTGATTGGGGCCGAGCGGGATGAGGGTGAGCGCGTTGCCCGCGCCCGCGGAACTTTCGCTCAAACCTGCGAGGAAGTCGATCGACGCCTGGTCCTCGAAGGCGTACGCGAGGTGCTCGGTGAGGATCACCCCGACGGCGCCCGCCTGGCGCGTTCGCAGGCTGCGCGCCGTCGGGTCGGGCCCCGTGTACCCGCGCGCCCGCGCAGCCGCCAAGATCCGTTCGCGCAGCTCGGGCGAGAGCTGGTCGGGGTGGTTGTACGCATTCGACACGGTCGTGCGGGACACGCCCACCTCCGCCGCGATCGATGCCAGCGTGCCCCGTCTTTGCGCCATGTGACTACCCTATACAGCGTGATTGTGAACCGCCGCACCATCGAGCACGACGGCATGCAGCGCCGCTTCACCGAAGTGCTCCCCGACGACCCCGCGCCAGATGCGCCCGTGATCCTGTTCCTGCACGGTTCGCTCCAATCCGGCAGCGTCACGCGCCGCTTCACGGGCAACACATTCGACACGCTAGCGGACCGTGGGTGCACGGTGATCTACCCGGACGGCGTCGAGAGGCATTTCAACGACCACCGCGTCGGCTTCCAGGAACAAGCACGCCAATTGCTTATCGACGACTCCTCCTTTCTCTCCTCCCTCCTCCCCGCCTCCCGCGGCCCCATCATCGGCTGCGGTTTCTCCAACGGCGGCGCGATGATTCAGCGTTTCGCTCTCGAGCGCCCCGGCGTGCTGGACGGCATCGCCTGCTTCGGGTCCGCCTGGCCCACCGACGACAACCTGCTACCGGAGGTGGCCGCCCTCATCCCCAACTGGGTCCCCGTTCCTGTCCTGAGCGTGCAAGGCACCGCTGATCCGCTCGTTCCGTACGAGGGCGGGCACTCCGGCATCGGCGACGCCAACCGCGGCACCGCGCGTTCCGCCATCGAGTCCGCGCGCTTTTTCGCCGAGCTCAACGGGCTGAATCCGGCGCACCACACCTCTGCGTCCCTCTCCGGCGGCGGCGTACGTGTCGACCGCTTCGGCCCCGGCGTGCCCGGCTCCCCCGCTCGCGCCGATTCCGCCGACACCGACTCCGCCGGCTCCCCTCAGCAGGCCGCGCCTGTCGAGCTGTGGTCCATCGAAGGCATGGGCCACCTCGTCCCGAGCCCCAAGAAGCTCGACGAGAAAATCGGGCCGGGGACCGACAAGGTGGTGGGCGCGGAGCTTGTCACACGCTTCTTCGGGTTGTAGGAGGGGGTCCTACGTCCTTCCTTAGCATGAATCTATTGCCATGAATCATTCGGCATGAACGAGTCGGCATGAATCGACAGCAGTCCGAGGCGGGGCCTGGGTGGGATCACTCGCCACTCGATTCATGGAAACCAGTTCATGGCAAACGACCTCTCCCCTTCCCCGTTTCGGGAGGCCACGCTCGCCCCCGGAGACGGGGGGCGATGTCTAGTCGCTGCCCGGGGTCTCGTTAGAAACGCGCCGCTGGCGCGCGAACTCGCTGAGCACGACGCCCGCCGCAACGGACGCGTTGAGCGACTCGACCCAGTCTTCGGTGGGAATGGACATGATGACGTCGCAATTCTCGCGCACGAGACGCGAGATGCCCTTGCCTTCGGAACCGACGACGATGACCACCGGGTCCGTCGCCGCGTGGAAGGTGTCCAGGGTATGCTCCCCGCCCGCGTCCAGCCCGACGACCATGTAGCCGTTGTCCTTGAACTGCTTGATCGTGCGGGTGATATTAGTCGCGCGGGCGACTGGCAGACGCGCCGCGGTGCCGGCGGAGGTGCGCCACGCGACACCGGTGACCTGCGCGGAACGGCGCTCCGGAATGATGACGCCGTGGCCGCCGAATGCCGCTGTCGAACGGATCACCGCACCGAGGTTGCGCGGGTCCGTGATGTTGTCGAGCACCACGAACATACCGGTCTGGTTGCGTTCTTTGACCTGCCCGATGAGGTCGAAGACGTCGGCGTACTTGTACGGCTGAATCTTCAGTCCGATGCCCTGGTGCAGGCCGTTGCCGGTCATGGTGTCGAGCTCCCGGCGCGGAACCTCGTGCACCGGGATCTGCCGGCTGTTGGCGATGAGGACAGCTTCGCTCAACCGGTCGTCGTGGCCGGTACCCTGCGCCACGACAAGAGCTTCCGCCGGCACCTTCGCCTGCAGGCACTCAATGACCGGGTTACGGCCGACAACCAGGTCCGCCTGCTCGCGCTCGTGGCGCCCGGAATCGCGGCGCTGGCGCTCCAGCTTCTTCTTGTGGGCGGAGTGGTAGACGCGGTCCTCGGCCTTCGGGGTCGGACCTTTTCCAGCGAGACCGCGGCGGCGCTGGCCGCCGGATCCTTTCGTAGCGCCCTTCTTGTTCCGCTTCTGCTTGTCGGGGCGTTCGTACGGCTTAGCCATTCGGGTTCTCCTCCTGCTCCTTCAGCGACCACGTCGCCCCGTCGGGGGTGTCGGTGACCTCGATGCCGGCGGCGGCCAGGCGGTCGCGCACCTCGTCGGCGGTGGCCCAGTCCTTCTCGGCGCGAGCCTGCGCACGGCGCTCGAGCTCGGCGCGGACGAGCACATCGAGGGCCTCCTGCGCACCGGCGGAATCGGAGGAGGCGGAGCCGTCGCCTCCGACCCCACCACGCGAGGCCCACTCGACCGGGTCGACGCCCAGCACCGCAGTCATCGCGCGCACGGAACCGGCAAGCTCTCGCGCCTGTGCAGCGTCGCCGTCAGCCAGCGCCTTATTCGCCGCGCGCACCGTGTTGTGTATTTCAGCGAGTGCCTTGGGCACGCCGAAGTCCTCGTTCATCGCGGCTTCGAAGGCAGGGGTCCACTGCCCCAGCTCGACGGGGCCGGTGGAGGAGGTGCGGGAGATGAGGTCCTCGATTCGTCGATAAGCAACTGCCGCTTCTTGCAACGCAGCCGGCGAATACTCGAGCACGCTGCGGTAATGCGCGGAACCGAGGTAATAGCGCAGCTCAACGGGGCGGACGTCCTCGAGCATGTTGTCGATCGAGAGCACGTTGCCGAGCGACTTGGACATCTTCTCGCCCGCCATGGTCACCCAGTGGTTGTGCATCCAGTAACGCGCGAAGCCGTCGCCCGCCGCGTGGGACTGCGCCTGCTCGTTCTCGTGGTGCGGGAACTGCAGGTCGAGCCCGCCGCCGTGGATGTCGAAGGTCTCGCCGAGGTACCACGTGGACATCGCCGAGCACTCCAAGTGCCAGCCCGGGCGGCCGTCGCCCCACGGTGTCGGCCAGCTCGGCTCACCGGGCTTCGCCGCTTTCCACAACGCGAAATCGTGCGCGCCGCGCTTCCCGCGGGTATCCGTCTCGCCCTGCTCCATCTCCTCGACGCGGTTGCCGGACAGCGAGCCGTAATCCGACCCGTCCGCAGCGACCCACGCGGCGACGTCGAAGTACACGGAACCGTCCGCCGCGTACGCGAACCCGTTGTCCATCAGGCGCCGCATGTAGTCGACCATCTGCGTGACAAATCCCGTCGCGCGCGGCTCCACGCTCGGCGGCAGCACACCCAGCGTGTTGTACGCGCGCGTGAACTCGCGCTCGTACGTGGACACCCACTCCCACCAGGGGCGACCGTTATCCGCGGCTTTGGTGAGAATCTTGTCGTCGATATCCGTCACGTTGCGCACGAACGCGACGTCCTGCCCGTTCGCCAGAAACCAGCGGCGCACAATATCGAAAGCCACGCCCGAACGAAGGTGCCCGATGTGCGGCGACGACTGCGGCGTCGCGCCGCACACGTACATCGAGACATGCCCGTCGCGGACGGGCTCGAAGTCACGGAGGGTGCGGGTCGCGGTGTCGAATATGCGTTGAGTCACGCGCCCCAGTTTAGCTACCGCTTCTTCACGAGCGCCGTCGCCACCGCCGCCCGTCCCTCCCCCGCACCCGTGAAGCCCATGTGGTCCGTTGTCGTCGCTGACACCGACACCGGCGCGCCGAGCGCCTCCGACAGCACCCGCTCCGCCTCCTCGCGCACAGGCCCCATCTTCGGGGTCTGCGCGATCAGCTGCGCCGAGACATTGACCACCTCAAAGCCACGCTTATCGACGAACCCCCTCAGCTCCCCCAGCAACCTCGCCCCCGTCACTCCCTCGTATTCCGGCCGGCCCACACCCACGAAGCTGCCAAGGTCACCCAACCCCGCCGCAGACAGCACCGCATCCACGATCGCGTGCGAGACCACGTCCCCGTCAGAGTGACCCTCGCACCCCGGTGTGTCCTCGAAGAGCAGGCCCGCGATCCAGCACGGCTTGCCCTCCTCGATCTGGTGGGCATCAAACGCAGTTCCGACGCGCAAATCAGTCATGCTCCCCGAGACTAGCTGCCCGGGACGTCAAAGACCGTCGGCTCCGCCTCTTCCGTGATGCGCTCGGCGAGCACTAGGTCGATCGGGGTGGTGATCTTGAACGCCATCGGGTCGCCCTGCACGGTGGTGACGGGGACACCGAACCACTCCATCAAGCTCGCGTCGTCGGTCGCAGTGAAACCGGGGTGCCCGGCTGCGGGACCTGCCGAAGTTGCGCCCGACGCAGCCGAGCCGACCTGCGCGAAGTATTTCTCGTTGGCTGCGCGCAGGGTGGCCAGGTCGAAGCCCTGCGGCGTCTGCACGGCGCGCAGGGAGGCGCGGTCGGGGGTGCCGAGGACGGTGGAGCCGTCGTCGGAAACTTGCTTGATGGTGTCGGCGACCGGCAGGACAGGTACGACTGCATGGGCCCCGTCCAGGACCGAACGGGCCACACGGGCAATCATTCCGGGCGGGGTGAGGGCACGGGCGGCATCATGGATGAGCACGGTGGCGTCGTCAAGCGAAAGTGCTTGAAGCCCTTCCCACACGGAATCCGCGCGTTCCCCCGCGCCGTGGATGAACTGGACGTCGTGGCCGCGCAGCAGGCGGCGAGCGAGCGGCTCCATGTCCGGGCTGACGATCACGCCGATATGGTCGACGATCTCCGACGTCTCCATCGCCGTGACCGACCGCTCCAGCAGCGAACGTCCGCGCAGCTGCACATACGCCTTCGGGATGTCTGCGCCGAGCCTCGTTCCGCGCCCGGCGGCGGCGACAAGCGCGACGACCGGGGAGCTAGTCCTCGCTGTCATCGTCGTCGAAGCTAAGGTCGTCGAGGTCGACGTCGTCCTCAGGATCGAAATCGCCGCTCGGCTTATCGACGAGCCCCTGCTCCACATGCCGCGCGATCACCGCCTGGATCTCCTTCTCCATGCCGTCGGCCTTCTTCTCGTCCACCGGCTCAGCCAGCGCGAGCTCGCCCACGAGAATCTGGCGGGCCTTGCCAAGCATGCGCTTCTCGCCGGCGGAAAGACCGCGGCCCTGGTCTCGGCGCCACAGATCGCGCACGACCTCGGCGACCTTGTTGATGTCGCCCGACGCCAGACGCTCCTGGTTCGCCTTGTAACGGCGGGACCAGTTGCCCGCCTCCTCCACGTCCGTCTCGCGCAGAACCGAGAAGACCTTCCGCAGGCCCTCCTCGCCGACGACGTCGCGGACGCCGACCAGCTCCGCGTTCTTCACCGGCACGCGCACCGAAAGGTCCGACTGCAGGATATTCAGGACCAGGAAGTCGAGCTCCTCCCCGCCCATCTCACGCTTTTCAATGTCGGCGATTTTGGCCGCACCGTGGTGCGGGTAGACGACCACTTCTCCGACTGTGAAATCCATGAAGTCTCCTCTTCCGGGTCCTCTTCTTAGGGGATCAAACTAACGTGACGATTCTAGCACCTGCGCTCTTGCCCCCGCCCCGCTAACCCGGATACCCCCGGATGACCCCCGTTTTGGCGTGGGGCGCATCTCTGCGTGGTCCCCAAACTGTGTATCGGGGCTGCCGAAAGGCTAAGGTGAATCGGTGATACGCCTTAAAGAACTCTCTATGGAGGACATCGACGTGAAGTCCCTGAAGTCGGTCGCACGCCGCGGTGGCGCTGTTTCTGTCGCCGCCGCATCCGCTTTGCTGCTCGCCGCTTGCTCGGCAGGCCAGATCACCCAGACCTCTTCCCAGGTCGCGGCAGTCAACGGTGCCAGCGCCCAGACCGAGGACGGCTCCGTCGCCGTCCGCGACGTCACCGTGCTTCTCGACGAGACTGGCAAGGCCGCCCTCAAGTTCACCGCCACCAACCAGGACTACGACATGCGCGAGCACACGCTGCAGTCCGTGGAGGTCGACGGCCAGTCCGTGCAGCTCGGCTCCGTCGACCCGATGCCGTACAACACCACCCTCGTCGGCGACTCCGCTGACGGCTTGGACACCATGCCGGAAGCCGACATGGACAAGATCCAGTACGTCGAGACCGCGCTCGACAACGACGACTTCGCGTACGGCGGCAACCTGCCGGTCACGTTCACGTTCGACTCCGGCACGATCGAGACGCTGGCGACCGTCTCCGCGCCGACCGTGAAGTCCGGCGAGTCCCACCGCCAGCCGGAGGCTGAGCACTAATCTCCCAGCGCAGCAGCGCGGGCACTCGATGAAGAAACGCACCGTCCACACGTGCTCCGAGTGCGGCTACTCGTCGCCGAAATGGCTCGGCCGCTGCCCAGAATGCGGCGCGTGGGGCACCCTCCAGGAGCAAGCCAGCGCGCCTTCCGCGTCCGCCGCACGACCGGCATCCACGGGACTTACCCCCACCAGCGCCGCGCAGCCGATCACGAAAATCGCCGCGAGCGCCGCTTATCGACGCCCCTCCGGCATCTCCGAACTCGACCGCGTCCTCGGCGGCGGCGTGGTCCCCGGCTCAGTCGTCCTCTTGTCCGGTGAGCCCGGCGTGGGCAAATCCACCCTGCTTCTCGAGGTAGCGAGCCGTTGGGCCGCCGCCTCCGACTCCGCGTCCGATTCCTCCCCCGCCGCCAGCTCCGAATCACGCGCTGACTCCCCCGCCGCCGGGCGCACCGCGCTGTACGTCACCGCCGAGGAATCCGCCGCGCAAGTCCGCGGTCGCGCCGAACGCACCGGCGGCCTCAACGACAGGCTCTTCCTCGCCTCGGAGTCGAACTTGGACGTCGTCTTCGGGCACGTCGACGCGGTGAAGCCGAGCTTGCTCATCGTCGACTCCGTGCAGACCATGCAGGCGCCCGGTGTCGAGGGTGTCGCGGGCGGCGTCGCCCAGTCGCGCGCGGTGACCGCAGCCCTGACGACCTTGGCGAAGACCACGAACTTGCCGATCCTCCTCGTTGGTCACGTGACCAAGGACGGCAACGTCGCGGGGCCGCGGGTGCTTGAGCACTTGGTCGACGTCGTCCTCACCTTCGAAGGCGACCGCCAGACCAGCCTGCGCATGCTGCGGGGCATGAAGAACCGCTTCGGCGCTACCGACGAGGTCGGCTGTTTCGAGCAGACCTCCGACGGCATCCGCGAGGTGCCGGACCCGTCCGGGCTGTTCCTCTCCCACCGCGGGCAGACACCAGACGGCTCGGCTGTCACCGTCGCGATGGACGGCGTGCGCCCCATCCTCGCCGAAGTCCAGGCCCTGACCGTCGACCCGGTGAATAAATCGCCGCGTCGCGTCGTCACGGGCCTCGACTTCAACCGTGTCCCCATGGTCCTCGCTGTCCTTCAAGCGCGGTGCGGGGAAAGGACTAACGACAAGGACGCGTACGTCGCCACCGTCGGCGGCATGCGCATCACGGAGACGGCGACAGACCTCGCTGTAGCCCTTGCGACCTGGTCGAGCCTGCACAATCAGCCGCTGCCGCCCAAAACGGTCGTGATCGGCGAGGTGGGGCTCGCGGGAGAGCTGCGGCGCGTCCCCAACCTGGAGCGCCGGCTCACGGAAGCTGCGCGCCTCGGCTACGAGTACGCGATCGTCCCCGCCGGAAGCGGTACACGCAGCGGCGCGAAGAGCAAGGGAAGTGCAGGGAGCGCAGGTAACGCAGGCAGCCCGAGTACGAAATCAGGTGCGCGCAGCACAGGCAACGGCGCGAGCATCCCCGGCATGAGCGTCCGGGAGGTGGGGACGCTGGGGGAGGCGATCGCGTGCGTCGATAAGCGGAAGTAGACTTCGTTTCCTATGACCTTCATGCGTGACACGCTCCAGCGTCTCGCGCCCGGAACGCAGCTGCGCGACGGGCTTGAGCGCATCAAACGCGGCCACACCGGCGCGCTCATCGTGCTTGGCGACGGCCCCGAGGTCGCCGACGTGTGTGACGGCGGCATCGAATTCGACGTGCCGTTCACGCCGACACTGCTGCGCGAGCTGTCGAAGATGGACGGCGCCGTCATCTTGTCCGACGACGCGACCCGCATCACGCGCGCGAACATGCAGCTCGTGCCGTCGCCGTCGTTCCCGACCACCGAAACGGGCACGCGCCACCGCACCGCCGAGCGCACCGCACTGCATACGGGGGTTCCGGTGGTGTCCGTGTCGGCGTCGATGAATATCGTGACGGTCTACGCCGACGGGAAACGCCACGTCATCGAGGAACCCGTCGTGCTCATGACGCGCGCACGCCAGGCGATCGCGACGGTGGAGCAGTACCGCTCGCGCGTGGACAAGGCGAACCAGCGTCTCAGCGTCGCGGAAATGAACCGCTACGCCACCGTCGAGGACGTGCTGCACCTGCTGCAACGCCAGCTTCTCCTGCACCGCGCCGCGCGCGACGTCGACGACCAAATCCTCGAGCTCGGCGCCGACGCCCGCCAACTCCGCCTCCAGCTCAGCGAACTACGCGGCAGCATCTACCACGACATCGCCATGCTCGTGTGCGATTACGTCGTCGCCGACGGCGCCCCCAGCAATTCGCTTATCGACGACACCCTCGACCGCCTCTCCCTCCTCCCCGACCCCGAGCTCCTCAACACCTCAGCTCTGGCCAGCGCTTTAGGGCTGCCCGCCACCGAGGAAAACCTCATGGAGGACGTCACTCCGCGCGGCTACCGCGCCCTGACCCGCATCCCCCGCGTGCAGAAATTCCTCATCGACCACATCGTCGCCGAATTCGGCGATCTCGACGCGATCCGTGCCGCCGACCCCGAGCAGCTCGCCACCGCCGAGAACGTCTCGCCGCTGTGGGCGCGCCACATTGTGGAGGGGCTGCGCCGCCTCGGGTAGCCTCCGCGCCGCCGGTCTCCCGCGTCGCCGTTCTCCCGCGCCGCGCTGCTCCCCGCGCCGGCTCACCGATCGATCCTTGTCGCGCCTCTTAGCCTGTGATGTTGAAGGTCACAGGTGCCGAGCTCTTCTCACCTAGGAAGCCGACGGCGGCGTAGGCGCCGGGGGCGGCGGGCTGGCGGGCATCGCAACGCTCGGGCGCCGAGTCCAGTCCCGACCACGCCGCCGTGAACTTCCTCGTCTCGCCCGCCGGGAAGACCTCCTCGCCGGTGATCATCGGCTTATTGCAGTCGGTGTCGCTCCAGATCTGCTGGTAGCCCTCGCGGGCGATGGAGAACGCGGCGAAACGCAACTGGTTGTCGTCGGTGTCGATGACGCAGTCCCCGCCCGTCGGGTTGTGGATCAGCACGCTGAACTTCCGCTCCTCCGCCGGCTCGCCCTGGCCGAAAGCCGTCTTGTTGAGCTCCGCCGTCAGCTGCAGGTCCTCCAGCTCGCACGTCTTCTTCGCGGCGAGGGCTTCGTCGTCGGGCTTCTCTCCGTCTTTGTCCTTGTCCTTGCCGGGTTCGCCTTCTTCGGTGGCCGCTGCGTCGCTGGATTTAGCGTCGGTGCCGGTCGCGTCGGCAGCGGTGGCGTCGGTTTCGTCGCTGGCGGCATCGGCACCCTCGGGGTTCGGCTCGGTCGGGGTCGTGACCAACGTCGACGGCGCGGCGGTGGGAGTCTCCGGGGCATCGTCACCGCCGGAGCGCGCGAACGCGGTCAACCCCCACACCACCAGCGCCACGACAGCGAGGATCACCACGACGGCGGCGACGCGGCGCCGGGTGTAGATCTCCTGCGGCAAGGGCCGGTTGTCGCCGCCGGAGTGCTCGTCTGGGTAGCCGTCATCAAAACGGTCCGCACGGTCCGCACGGTCAGCGCGGTCGGTGTGGCTAGCACGGCCGAGGTCGGCACGGTCGGCGCGGCTGGAGCCGCGGCCGGGGCGGTCAGGTCGGTGGGGCGGTTGGTGTGTCACACCGTGATCCTAACCCGCGAAATGCTCCTGAACGCTTGTGACGCGGCCATCTTCAAGCCTGTATCTTGCGGCTACGACGCCGAGACTGCCGTCAGCCACCTTGCTCTCCAAGGTCGGGATGCGCGCCATGATGTGCTCGGCGGTCACCTCGGCGTGGACTTCTTCGATGCCGGCGCGGTCGTCGCGGCCAGCCCGCTTGGCGGCGAGAACACTCGGTGCGATCTTCTCGACGAACACACGCGTCAGATCCGCCGGCAAGTCCCCCTCTTCGAACGACGACGCAGCCGCGCCGATCGCGCCGCAGCTCTCGTGGCTCAGCACCACGATCAGCGACACGCCCAGCGACTTCACCGCGTACTCAAGGGAACCGGTCACTGCCGCGTCGACGCAGCCGCCGGCGGTGCGGATGACGAAAAGGTCGCCGAGGCCGACGTCGAACAGCATCTCGACCGGCACCCGCGAATCCGAGCACGCCAGCACAGCGGCGAAGGGGGCTTGGCCGGAGCGGAGCTCGGCGCGTCGATAAGCGTTGGTGTTGGGGTGTTCCGGGCTGTCGCTGGCGAATCTCGCGTTACCCGCTTCAAGATGCGCCCACGCATCCCGCGGAATCTTCCTGAAAGGCATAGCCACTATTGTTGCACGCATTGTGATTGATTCCGCGAAAGTCACCGCCTGGTACCGCGACAACGCCCGCGACCTGCCCTGGCGGCGCCCCGGCACCACCCCGTGGGGCATCCTGTTGTCCGAGGTGATGAGCCATCAAACCCCCGTCGCCCGCGTCGCCCCCATCTGGGAAGAATGGATCGCACGCTGGCCCACCCCCGCCGACCTCGCCGCCGCTCCCACCGACGCCGTCCTCCGCGCATGGGGCACCCTCGGCTACCCGCGCCGCGCGCTCCGCCTCAAAGAATGCGCGCAAACGCTTGTCGACGCCTGGGACGGTGCCGTCCCCCAATCCGTCGATTCCTTGCTCGCGCTACCCGGCATCGGCGACTACACAGCCCGCGCCGTCGCCGCCTTCGCCTACGGGCGCGCCGTGCCCGTCGTAGACACCAACGTCCGCCGCGTCTACGCCCGCGCTGTCCTCGGCCGGCCCGTCGCCCGGCCGCAAAAAGCCGAGCTCGCGTGGGTTGCGGAGCTGCTGCCCGACGCCGACGCTGCGCCCGACGCTTCCGCATCCGGCGCCCCAGCCAACCCCGAGGCCGCTGTGTTCTCCGCGGGCCTCATGGAACTCGGCGCCCTCGTGTGCACCGCGACCTCGCCCGCGTGCGGCGAATGCCCGCTCGGCGACGACTGCGCGTGGCTCGTCGCCGGGTCGCCCGCCCCGACGGCCGACGAACTCGCGCGCCGCAAAGTCCAGAAATTCGAGGGCACCGACCGGCAAGTCCGCGGCAAAATCATGAAGGTTCTGCGCGAAGCAGACGCGCCCGTCCCCCAGTCGGCGATCGACGTCGTCTGGCCCGACGACGCCCAACGCTCCCGTGCCCTCTACTCGCTCCTCGAAGACGGCCTCGCCGCCCAAGACGCCGACGGGCGCTTCCGCCTCCCCTAGAGCAGATCCGCGCACGTCGCCTCGGCTGCCGCCCGCTATTTCCAGCGACCGCGGTACGTCAGCCCGCCGGGCAGCTTCACCCACACGCCACCGCGCGAATTGACCGTCAGCGGCCCCATCTTCGTGGACATTGACGCGCCCGACTTGGACACGTTGATCCACGAATTCTTGCCGACCTTCTTTTTGTCCCTGTACAGCAGACCCATAGCGCTTCATACTACGCACCGGATTTGTTTTTGAATAACCCTTAATTCGACTTCAGATTCACATAGCATCAAGAATATGTTTTGCATTGCTAACCACAGCGTTACCCGTTCCGTCTTCGCAATCGCAGTGGCCGCACTGACGCTTGTCACCGCATCCCTCGCGCCGCGCTCAACCGCCGGCGCTCAAACTGCAGACGAGCTCCGCAACGGCATCCACCACGCCGCGACGACGCCTGGCGGCGACCCGGTGCACCGCAACGACCCGTTCTACGACGACCCGGTCCCCGCCGCCGAGCTAGACCGTCCGGGCGAGATTGTGCGCGCACAGCCCGCGCCGCATCTGCTGAATATTCTCGGCCCGGATTTCTACGGCCACGCGAAGCGGATCATCTACACCTCCACGACGGTCAACGGCGACATCGTGCCGGTCAGCGGGGCGATCATCGAGCCGGCGAATCCGTGGCGCGGGAAGGGGCCCCGCCCAACGGTCGTGTTTGGGCCGGGAACGCGAGGGGCGGGGGATGCATGTGCGCCGTCGAGGGGCGCGTGGATGATGGGCAAGGTCGACCTGAAAACTGGCGCGGTGGGCACCAACTACGAGCTGCCGAGCTACCATGCAGCTGCTTTGCTTGGCATGCGGGTTGTCGTCACTGATTACATCGGTTTGGGCACGCGTGGCGCACACACCTATGTGTTGCATGAAGAGGAGGCCAACGCCATGCTCGATGCCGCCCGCTCCACTGCCCCACCCGGGCACCCAGTGGGTTTTTGGGGATATTCGCAGGGCGGCGGTGCGGCTGCTGCGGCAGCGGAGCGCGCCTCCACGTACGCTCCCGATGTGAATGTGAAGGCGACGTTCGCGGGAGCCCCGCCGGCTGATCTCTTAGCGACGATGCGCGGAGTGGACAATTCCACCATCACCGCAGTTCTCGGTTACGCATTGAGTGGTTGGAAGGAACGCTACCCAGAACTAGGCCCTTCGCTCGAGCCTATCTTGAATAATTCCGGCCGCGAGTTCCTGGCTTCGGTCGCCACCGAATGCATTGCGGATAGTGCGGTTCGTTGGGGTATGAGCGATTCCCGGGCTTTCACCACTAACGGGAGGAGCATCAGCGAGGTCGTCGCAAAGCACCCTGAGTTGCACGCGCTTATCGACGCCCAAAAGCTCGGACGCACCTCCCCCTCCTCCCCCATCATGATCACGACCGCCGGTAACGACGATGTGGTCCCCTCGGACCAAGTCGTCCAGCTCGCCCGCGACCACTGCGCACTCGGCGCTGATGTCTCCTTCTACGACGGAGCCCTGCCTCCGCTTACTCCAGGGATCAAAAGCGGCGTCAACCATGCCATCGGCGTGTACGCTCACCTCGCTCCTTCAATGATGTGGATGATGGACCGTTTCAACGGCGTCCCCAACCAATCCAACTGCGGCACTTTCTAGCCGCCCCGCCTGCTACCGCTCATCCGGGCATGAAAAATCCCCACTAGTAAGCGACTGATTTCTCAGTCCACCTAGTGGGGATGTGCGGAGACCTCCCGGGGTAGCTAGGCCTTGTCGCCGTCGGAGCCTTCCTCGCCGTCGCCGTTGTCTCGCGGCGGTTCGAGGGTGTCGGTGCCGGTCGCGGTGCCGCCGTTGGTGGAGGGAGCGCTGGCGTCGGCATCTGCGTCAGCATCGGGATCGCCGTCGGCGTCGGGGTCCGGCGGGGTGGTCGCACGGATCTGCACGTCAGCCTGGCCGTCCTCCGGGGCGATGTCGCGGACATCGTCCTCGTCGAGGTCGCCGAAGGTGTCCTCCGGCAGCGGCTTCGGCTTCGGGGTGAAGGTGAACTCGGCGTTCTCGTAGTCGCGCGGGCTGTCGGTCTTGCCGTCCCAATTCTTCACGTCGACTTCGATGATCTCGCCGGCGCCGATTTCGCCGAAGAGGATCTTCTCGGACAGGACGTCCTCGATCTCGCGCTGCAGGGTGCGGCGGAGGGGGCGGGCGCCGAGAACCGGGTCGAAGCCGCGGGCGGCGAGCAGGTTCTTGGAGGCGTCGGAAAGCTGGATGCCCATGTCCTGAGCCTCGAGGTTCTTCTCCAGGCGGGTGGCCAAGAGCTCGACCATCTCCACGATCTGCTCCTGGGTGAGCTGGTGGAAGACGACGATCTCGTCGATACGGTTCAAAAACTCCGGGCGGAAGTGCTTCTTCAGCTCGTCGTTGACCTTGTTCTTCATGCGCTCGTACTGGGCATCGGCATCCGTGGCGCTGTCGCCGGTGAAGCCCAAGCCGACAGCCTTCGAGATGTCGGAGGTGCCCAGGTTCGAGGTGAAGATGAGGACGGTGTTCTTGAAGTCGACGTTGCGGCCCTGGCCGTCGGTAAGCCGACCCTCTTCGAGCACCTGCAACAGGGTGTTGTAGATCTCCTTGTGGGCCTTCTCGATCTCGTCGAAAAGCACGACCGAGAACGGCTTGCGGCGCACCTTCTCGGTGAGCTGGCCGCCCTCCTCGTAGCCGACGTATCCCGGAGGCGCGCCGAACAGGCGGGAGGCGGTGAAGCGGTCGTGGAACTCGCCCATGTCGACCTGGATCAGCGCGTCTTCCTCGCCGAAGAGGAACTCGGCGAGCGCCTTGGACAGCTCGGTCTTACCAACGCCGGACGGGCCGGCGAAGATGAACGAGCCGGACGGGCGGCGCGGATCTTTCAGGCCTGCGCGGGTGCGGCGGATAGCGCGGGAGACAGCCTTGACGGCGTCGTCCTGGCCGATGATGCGCTTGTGCAGCTCCTCTTCCATGTTGAGCAGGCGGCTCGACTCGGACTCGGTGAGCTTGAACACCGGGATGCCGGTCCAGTGAGCGAGCACGTCAGCGATCTGCTCCTCGCCGACCTCGGCGATGTCCTCGAGCTCGCCGGAGCGCCACTGCTTCTCCTTTTCGGCGCGCTCCTCGCCCAGCTTGCGCTCGGTGTCGCGCAGGCCGGCGGCCTTCTCAAAGTCCTGTGCGTCGATCGCCGCTTCCTTTTCCTTGCGGACGTCGGCGATGCGGTCGTCCACGTCCCGCAGGCCCTTCGGGGCGGTCATGCGCTTGATGCGCATGCGCGCGCCAGCCTCGTCGAGGAGGTCGACGGCCTTGTCCGGCAGGAAGCGGTCGTTGATGTAGCGGTCCGACAGGTTTGCGGCAGCGGTCAGCGCGTCGTCGGTGTAGGACACGCGGTGGTGCGCCTCGTAGCGGTCGCGCAGACCCTTGAGGATCTGGATGGTGTCCTCGATGCTCGGCTCATCGACCTGCACCGGCTGGAAACGGCGCTCGAGGGCGGCGTCCTTCTCGATGTGCTTGCGGTACTCATCGAGAGTCGTCGCGCCGATGGTCTGGAGCTCGCCGCGAGCCAGCTTCGGCTTCAACAGCGAGGCGGCGTCGATCGCACCCTCGGCTGCACCGGCACCGACGAGCGTGTGGATCTCGTCGATGAACAGGATGATGTCACCGCGCTGGTTGATCTCTTTGAGCACCTTCTTCAGGCGCTCCTCGAAGTCACCGCGGTAACGGGAACCGGCCACCAGGGAGCCCAGGTCGAGGGAGTAGACCTGCTTGTCCTTCAGGGTCTCCGGGACCTTGCCGTTGGCGATGTCCAGCGCGAGGCCCTCGACGACGGCAGTCTTGCCGACGCCCGGCTCACCAATCAACACCGGGTTGTTCTTCGTACGGCGCGACAGCACCTGCATGATGCGCTCGACCTCCTTGTCGCGTCCCACGACCGGGTCGAGCTTGCCTTCCTTCGCGGCGGCCGTCAGGTTGCGGCCGAACTGGTCGAGCACCAACGAGTTGGAGCGCTCGCCGCCGCCACCGCGCGGGCCGCCCATGCCGCCCTGGCTGGAGCCAGCACCGGCAAGGCTCGGGCCGCTGCCGCCCTGGCCTTCGGCGACCTCGGGGTTCTGGCCTTCGCCGCCCTCGTAACCCGAGAGCAGCTGGATGACCTGCTGACGCACACGCGGCAAGTCAGCGCCGAGCTTGATCAGCACCTGCGCAGCAACACCCTCACCCTCGCGGATCAGGCCGAGCAGCAGGAACTCCGTGCCGATGTACTTGTGCCCCATCTGCAGGCCCTCGCGCAGAGCGAGCTCCAGCACCTTCTTGGCGCGCGGCGTGAACGGCACGTGGCCGGTGTGCGGCTGCGAGCCGCGGCCGATGATGTCGATGACCTCGCGGCGCACGTCCTCGAGGTTGATCCCCATCGACTCGAGGGCCTTGGCGGCGACGCCTTCGCCCTCCTGGATCAGACCGAGCAGGATGTGCTCGGTGCCGATGTAATTGTGGTTCAGGTCGCGCGCTTCCTGCTGGGCCAGCACGATCACGCGACGTGCACGGTCGGTAAACCGCTCGAACATGTGGCAACCCCTTTTTCGCTGTTCGCTAGAGCTAATTCGTTTTAAGTTCCACCCACCATAACGCGCACGTACACGGCTCCATCCCACGAAAAAAGAGCAAACCTGCAAAACGCCGCAAAACAGCAGCTCCTGGCGCTGTTCGCTGGTAGCGAACGGGGGGTGGGAGCGTCGATAAGCGAAATGCGTAAATAGGATGGAACGAAACGAAAAGGAGCTACCCAATGCCTATCAGCCTGTCCGGCCGCAATTTTCTGAAGCTGCTCGATTTCACGCCCGAGGAGATCCGCTACCTGATCGACCTGTCGCGGCAATTCAAGAACCTCAAGCTCGCGGGCACGCCGCACAAGTACCTCGAGGGCAAGAACATCGTGCTGCTGTTCGAGAAAACATCGACGCGCACGCGCTGCTCGTTCGAAGTCGCCGGGCACGACCTCGGCATGGGCGTGACCTACCTCGATCCGGGCTCGTCGCAGATGGGTAAGAAGGAATCCATCGCCGACACCGCCCGTGTGCTGGGCCGCATGTTCGACGGCATCGAGTACCGCGGCTACGGCCAGGAGATCGTCGAGGAGCTCGGCGCGAATGCCGGCGTCCCCGTCTGGAACGGTCTGACCACCGAATTCCACCCCACCCAAATGATCGCCGACATGCTCACCATCGAGGAGAACTTCCCGCAGGGGCTACGCGGCCTGAAACTCGTCTACATGGGCGATGCGCGCAACAACGTCGCCAATTCGCTCATGGTCGCGTGCGCGAAGCTCGGCATCCACTTCGTCGCCTGCGGGCCGAAGGAGCTCATGCCAGAGCAATCGCTTATCGACGCCTGCGCCTCCCTCCCCTCCTCCGCCCCCATCACCCTCACCGAGAATGTCGACGAAGCCGTCGCCGGCGCCCACGTCATCTACACCGACATCTGGGTCTCCATGGGTGAACCCGACGACATCTGGGAAGAGCGCATCCGGATTCTCGAGCCCTACCGCGTCACCAGCTCCGTCATGGCCAAAGCCGCCTCCAACGCCATCTTCATGCACTGCCTGCCGTCGTACCACGACACCGAGACCACCATCGGCGCCGACATCGCTGAAAAGTTCGGCATCACCGAAATGGAAGTCACCAACGAAGTCTTCGAATCAGCCCAGTCGAAGGTCTTCGACGAGGCTGAAAACCGCATGCACACGATCAAGGCGATCATGTACGCGACGCTCTCGTAACTATTTGCCCACGTCGGCGCGGCCACGCGCTGCTCGATTTCACTCGGCGCGCCCCAGCTGAATCCGCCACCTTTCAACCCGGCAGGTGAGCGACGAGGTATCGAGAATTTCGGTGCATGGCGAACTCCCGCCCGCCGGGTACGTGCTGTGGATGATAGGGAAACTCCCCCCGCAAGCTCCGCCCCAGCAGGACACGGAAAACTTCCTAGCTCCCTAGCCAGGACCCGCCTCGGGGCTAGACCTGCATGAGCCTCGGATTAGCTTTGGCGCGCACCTGAGCGGCCGCAGGGTTGTTGCGCCCTCGGCCTGGTGGTGTGGTCAGGTTCCGAGCTAGCTTCCGAACAACAGGTGCATGGCACCGTATTGGTGGGTGGTGTTCGGGACTGGTGTTCCGCGCGGGGAGACCCATGTCGGGGTGCCGTTGCGGATGTGTATTCGACCCCGGTGGTGTCGCTCTGGGTCGTCGTCGTTGGTGCGGTTGTGGTACCTGCACAACACTGACAGGTTGTCCATGTTGGTCGGCCCGCCACGGGCCCACGGTGTGATGTGGTGGACCTCGCAATTATCCGCCGCATGCCGGCAATCCGGCACCGGACACGTCGTCAACGTCGCACGCGCCAGGTCGCGTTGCTTGGCGTTGGCGAACCGCTTCGCGTGGTACAGGTTCACCGCACCCGCCTGCGGGTGGAACAACGCCACCTCCAAATCCTTTGCGTAATAGTGAGTCAGATACTCCGCACCAGTCATCGTGGTGCCGTCCGACAGGCCCAGGATCGTCTCATCCCCCTCGCCTGCGAGGATCCTGATGTGCTCTGCCAACGGGACCTGGATCAGCGGCCGCGGCACAGACTGCGCGACACCGGCACCGCCCCGCAGCAACTCGGCGAACGCCTCGTACATCTGCGGGCCCTCGGGGCGGTCAGGGTCGAGCTTTGCCCGCAGGGCGTGTTCCAGGTCGGCGATGTCGCGTTCGGCGCCGGTGGCGATGACCGTGCGTTTGCCTTTCCTCGTCCGGCCGAACCGCACTGTGGACTCCGGGGCGGGTTTATCGGCGTCCGGGTCGGGGATGATGTCTTTGGCGCGGCGCTGCAGCGTCTTGTAGTTGCCGCGCACCGACAACAACGCCAAGCGGAGCTTCCACGTCTCGCGGTCGGAGGAGACAGCTTTGAGTTGTTGTTCGATGAATACCAGTTGGTCCAACGATTTCGCTGTTTGCCGGGCAACGGTGACAGCGTTGGCTTGTTGGCGGGAAAACCGGGTTTTTCCGTAGTAGGTGTCAAAGACGCCTTTCCATTCGGCAACGCGGGTGGGGTTGGCGCCGGCGTCGATGAGCAGCTGGGCGTTGAAGCTGCCCAGCATGTCGATGGCGTTGCCTGCGCCCACGAGCGCCGCGAATTGGTTCATGCCACAAACGTTAAACCGCGCGCAACACCAGGTCCATCGAACAATGTCCACTACAGTCGACAACACCAAAACACGCAGGTGAGAAAGGTCGATCGGCCGCGGAATTGAGCGGTGAACGAGGAAAGAGGGACAGCAGGCGAAAAAAGGGTGAGCAAACCCCGCCGCATGCCGAAGGGGCGAGGGCGGGGGGCAGGAGAACCCGGGCGAGCGGGGTTAGAGAAGGTCGCGGAGGACGGGGTCGGCGAGCCGGAGGGCGGCGTCGCGGGCTTCCTTGGCATTCACGGCATCGACAGCGTAGTTGGCCATCTGCTTGCAGGTTTCAAAGTCGTGCAGGCGCAGGGCGGCACGGACCGCGGAGACCTTGGACGGCGCCATGGACAGGGACGACACGCCGAGGCCAACGAGGACGAGGGCCATGAGCGGGTCACCGCCGGCCTCGCCGCAGACGCCGATGTGCTTGCCGGTGGCGTCGCCGCCGCGGCAGGTCTCACGGATCATGGACAGCACGGCGGGCTGCCACGGTGACAGCAGCGGCGCGAGCTCTCCCTGGAGGCGGTCGGCGGCCATGGTGTACTGCGACAGGTCGTTGGTGCCGATAGACGCGAAGTCCGCAATGGACAGCACGTTCGCGGAGCGGATCGCGGCGGCGGGGGTCTCCACCATGATGCCGGCCTTGGGCAGACCGACGGCGCGGCACTTATCGACGAACCACTGCGCCTCATCCACCGTCGCCACCATCGGGGCCATCACCCACAGGTCGGACGACGGGACGGCCTCACGTGCGGCGGCGAGGGCGGCGAGCTGGTCATCCATGAGCTCTTCACGCACCTGGGTCAAGCGCACGCCGCGCTGCCCCAGCGCGGGGTTCTCTTCGGGGCCGAGATCGGCGAAGGCGAGCGGCTTGTCGGCACCGGCGTCCAAGGTGCGCACCACAACGCGGCGCTCGCCAAAGGACTTCAGCACGGAGGTGTAGGTCTCGGTCTGCTCTTCTACCGTCGGGGCCTGCTCGCGGTCGAGGAAGAGGAACTCGGTGCGGAACAGCCCGGAGCCCTCGAGGTCCATGGTGGCGGCGTTGGCGGCATCGGCGGCGGTGCCGATGTTGGCCAGCAGTTTCACCTTGTGGCCGTCCTTTGTGGCGCCTTCACCGGAGGAGCCGGCGAGGGCCTGCGCGCGGCGGCGGGAGCGCTCTTCCAGTTCTTCCACGTCGGAGGCGGACGGGTTGACGATGACTTCGCCGACGCCGCCGTCGAGGGCGAGGGGGGTGGCGTCGATAAGCGATTCGGTGATTCCTGTGACCTTGACTGCGGCTGGAATGCCGAGCTGCGCGGCGAGGATCGCGGTGTGCGATGTCGCGCCGCCTGCCTCGGTGACGATGCCGAGGACCATGTCGCGGTCGAGCGTGGCCGTCTCAGCGGGCGCGAGGTCGTGCGCGACCAGCACCGACGGCTCCGAAAGGTCGGGGACGCCCGGCTCCGGCAGCCCGCGGAGGCGCGCGGTGGCGCGGTCGCGGATGTCGTAGAGGTCGGTGACGCGCTCGGCCATGTAACCGCCGATCTTGCGCAGCTTCTTCGCGTAGACCTCCACCGCGTCGTGCACGGCGGCCGTGACGCCCTTGCCGTTCTTGAGCTCCTTGTCGATGCCCTTGACCAGCCCGCGGTCCTTCGCTAGCGCGGCGGTGGCCTCGAGGATCTGCTTCGACGAGTCCGTCGCGTGCGCCGCGCGCTCCGTCAACCCGGCAGCGACCTGGTCGAGGGCGTCGCGGACACGCTGTCCGTCGACCTCGACGTCAGCCGACGCGGGCTCGTCGTGGTCGATGCCCACCGCGGGTGTCACGAACGCCGCGGGACCCGATGCCGTGCCCGCCGACACCCCGATGCCGTAAAGAACTTTCCTGTCAGTCATGCTCATTCCTTTCCGTGTCCGCCAACCTGGCGATGTGCAAGGTCAGGTAAGCGATCTCGTCTTCCGTCAAAGTCTGGTCGAACCGCAGCTCCGCAACCCGCGCGACCTTACGCGCAAGTCTGTCATGCTGCGGAAATGCTTGCGCGATCTGGGTGCTCACCGCATCGCTCGCGTGGTCAAGCTGCTCCCCGCGCGCCATCCGCACAAACAGGTAGCGCACGTGGGTGATGAAACGCGCCACGCTTATCGACGCCTGCCGCAGCCCCACCCCCCACTCCGCCCCGATGACGTCCAGCATCTGCTGGATCACCCCCGTCATCTGGTACGTGTAGCTCAGATCCCCGGTGGAGAACCCCGCGTTGACAAGGTGCAGCGCCAGCGCCGTCGCCTCTTCCGCAGGGAGCTGCGTCGCCCGCATTTGCTTATCGACGCGCGCGTTAATCTCCCCCAGCAACACCCTCCCCAGAGCGTGCTCGTCCGGGTAGAGGCTGGCCACTTCCGCCTCGAGCGGGTACTGGATAGTCTCCCCGCTCTCCGCCCGACGCTGAGCCTGGGTGACGTGGTCCGCCAAAGCAGTGACCAGCGTGAGTTTCTCCGGCAGTTTCGCCGACGCACCCGTGGCCGCCACCGCGTCCTTGAGCGCCTCCGTGACCAACCGGACCGTTTCGTAGGGCACGTACGCCATCATTTCCCCGGCGTGGTCCGGGTCGCGTCCGTCCGCCGGGACGAAGATCTGCGCGACTTTCGACTCATCGACCTCATCGCCCTGATGCGCACCGAAGCCGATGCCGCGGCCCGTGACCACGACCTGCTCCACAGCCGGGTTCGCCGGGTTCACCGGGTTCGCCGGATCCGCCGAGTTCGCCAGGTTCTCCGGGTTCGCCGGGCTTCCCGGGTTCGCCGGATGCGCCGGGTTCGCCGAGTTTCCTGCCGCGCAGCTCGCCCCACCTGGGCGCACGCGGCTCGCGAGCACCACGTTGTTGTTGAACACGCGCAGGATCTTCATGCTTTCCGTTCTACCGATTTCCGCTACTCGCTGCGCCCAGATATTCGCTACGCCCAGAGCGCGCCGCGGGCAGCGTTGCGACTGCCCACCTGCCCACCTTGCTGACCGGACTCAGCCGGACTCAGCCGCCGCAGCTGCACCCGCTGACCGCCGTCGACCGCCTGGGGAGCGCGGAACGGAGTGGGTGCGGGAGCGGAGCGGTCGGGTTCGCTGTACGGAGGTGGTCGGTGGGCAAGCCCGAGGTGGGATTACTTGGTCACCCGGAGCAGGGGGTCGTTGGGGGTGACGTGGCCGGGGGCGATGTCGTCGATACGCGACATCTTCTTGGAGTTGACCACGCTGGTGATCACCGTGGGGTCGAATCCCGCGGCGTCGACCGCCGCGAAGTCGACGTCCGCCAAGGGCTCGCCGACCTCGACACGCTGCTTCTTCTCCACGCGCGGGGTGAAGCCCTCGCCGTCCATCTGCACTGTGTCGATGCCGATGTGGACGAGGATCTCCACACCTTCGTCGGTCTTGATGCCGTAGGCGTGGCCGGTCTTGGCCACCGAGATGACCTTGCCGGAAACCGGTGCAAGGATCGTGCCGTCAGTCGGGATTACACCAACTGCCTGGCCGAGTGCGCCAGCTGCGAATGCCGGATCCTTGATCGCTTCCTGCGCGACGACTTCACCAGCCACTGGGGCTGCGATGTCGATGGTCACAGCTTCAGCAGCGGTGGCATCAGTTGCGGCGGACTCGGTGGCTGCGGGAGCGGAGTCGGTGGCTGCGGGTGCGGCGGTGGCAGTAGCTGCGGGCGCGGTGGTGGCTGCGGGAGCGGCGTCGGTGGCAGTAGCGGCCGGGGCGGCGCCAGCCGCGGGAGCGACGGCGGCAGCGGGAGCGGTGTCAGAGGTGGAGGGAGCAAGGGTGGCGTCGATAAGCTGTTGCTCCTTGCCCTCGCGGGCGAGGCGTGCGCGCTCGAGTGCTTCTTCCTTCTCTTCCGGCGTGCGGTAGTCGGTGAACAGGATGATGAAGAAGGAGGTGAAGAACGCGACGGCGATGGCGATCATGTACACCCACATCGGGTCGAACACGAACATGGTGGGCAGGGAGGTGAACACGAAGGCGTTCGTCTTCACGCCGCCGAACGGGGTGCCCAGGATGGCGATGGTCAGGCCGCCAGCGAAGCAGCCGACGAGCATGCGCGGGTAGATCTTCTTGTAGCGCAGGTGGATGCCGTAGAGGGACGGCTCGGAAATTCCGCCGAGGAGGCCGGCAGCGAGTGCGGAGCCGGAGGTCTGGCGCATGATCGGGTCGCGGTCGCGCATGGAGATGGCTAGGACGGCTGCGGTGGCACCGAAGGCGGCGAAGTTCCACGCGCCCATGGGGCCCTGGATGAAGTCGTAGCCGAGGGTGTTGATGTTCACCAGCATCAGTGCGTTCAGCGGCCAGTGCAGGCCGAGCGGCACGAGGAACGGGTAGAGCATCGGGATCAGGATGGCGAAGAGGAACGGCGCGTTGCCGTTGAGCCAGGCCAGGCCGGAGCCGATCCAGGCGCCGAGGAGGTACCCGAACGGGCCGATGAGCAAGGCGGTGACCGGGATCATGATCAGCAGCGTCAAAAACGGCACGAAGACCATGTGCACGGCCGACGGGATGATTTTCTGCAGGCCCTTGTACACGAGCGCGGCGATGGCGGCCATGATCAGCGGGACGAAGACGTTCCCGCCGTAGTCGTTGAGCACCAGCGGCAGACCGAAGACATCGATCATGTTCGTCTGGGTGCCAAGCACGGCATTGTCAATGACGCGCACCTCGGGGTGGTCCGCCAGCCCGATGAATTCGGGGGTGAATAGCGCCAGCATGATTGCGGCGGGCACCCACGGGTCAATCTTGAGTTTCTTGCCCGCGTTGTACGCCACAGCCACGGGCAGGAAGTAGAACACGGAGCGCCACATGGCGTCGACGAACTGCCAACCGGGGCTCTTCACGTCGGCGCGGAAGTCGACGATGCTGAATGCGTCGAGAACTGCGGTGAACGCGATGATCAGGGACGCGCCGAGCAGCACGCCGAGAATCGGTCGGAACGAGTCCGAGAGGTACTCGAAGAAGGTGTCCAGCCACGGGAACCGTCCCTGCGCTTTGGCGCGCTGCTCGGATTTGACGTCGTCGTTGGATTTGGCGGAACGGTTCTTCATCGCGGGCAGAGCCTTGATGTCGTTGTACACGTTCGCGACGTCGCCGCCGATGATCACTTGGTAGCGGTCGCCGGCTTGCGGGACGGCGCCCATCACTTTCGGGATCGCCTCAAGCTTTTGCTTATCGACGACTCCCCCGTCCCCCAATTCAAACCTCAACCTCGTCGCGCAGTGTGTCAGGGACCTGACGTTGTCGGCGCCGCCGATGCCGTCCAGAATCTCCTGCGCCACTGACGTTGCCGGGGCAGCGCCGCCTGTTGCGGCCGCGGCGCCCGATCCGTGTGCCGTGTTCATATCCAGCTCCTTTTCGCTGTGTCCGGGCTGTTGTCCGTGCAGCGGGCATGAAAAAAGACCCGGGCATAGGTGAATGCCCAGGTCTTGCCCCGCGTCTGTTGGCGGGTAACAACCCTGTTGGTATGTTCCGGTCTCCAGCTTACCCCCGCGGCCCGGAAATCCCCGCGCAGAAGTTCAGGCGAACGGACACATTCGGGGGTGGTTACTGCAGCGGCACACCGTTAGCGTCGCGGTCGTAGCCGCCGCCACCGGTGAGGACCATGACCATTTCCACCAGAGACCACAGCCACAGCGCGCCGAGAATGAGGAAGCCGATGAGGAAGATCGCCGTGATGCAGCCGACGAAGAACAGGACGAGCTTGGTGATACCGAGGTTGGTCTGCCCCATGTAGAAGTTGCCGATGCCCAACTCACCCAAGAAGAAGAACAGCAGCGCGGCCACGACCTTGTTCTTCGGGGCGTACGGCATCTGCTGGTACTGGTTGTACGGCTGCACCTGGCCCTGCTGGGGCTGACCGTACTGCGGCTGGGAGTACTGAGTCTGCTGCGGCTGGGCGAACGCCGCGTAGTAGTTGTTGGAGCCTGCACCGGAGTTGTTCACCGGCAAGCCGTCCTTGTCGTACTGCTGGCCGTGGGAGTTGCCCTGCCAAGAGGTGCTCATCGGGGGGAGGTCCTTTCGACTATTCGAAGATCACAACAGACTGTATCGCGCTGCGAGCCTACGCGCGACATCGATGGGGAAGATAAATGCGGGGTGAAGGGGTGGGCGTCGATAAGCGTGCTCTTTTTTAGCAGGGGTCCAGCGCCAAACGTGCCTCGTCGACGTCGGCGGCTGAGGCGTCCGGGAACGAGCCGTCGACGAGCGGGCGCACGTTGCCGCCGTAGGTCGACTTCGCTCGGCACGCCGCGTCCTTGTCGCTGCCGAAGTCGAGGTAGATCGGGTAAATGTCCTTGCCGTCGACGCTCTTTCGCAGCGAATCGCAGTGGCCCGGCACCGTGAATTCCTTGCCCTCCGGGTCGGCGAACATGACCGCCTGCACGAGCCGGTCGAAGGTCGCCTTCTCGTCGCCCTCGTCGATCACGGAGTCGACGATCAAGATGTAGCGCCCGTCGCACGCCGGGAACGACGCTTCCTTGCCGGCCTCACCGAGACCGACGTTCGTGATGTAGCCGTCGTTGTTCTTCACGCGGTCGTACGAATACGCACCGTCGTCGGGCTTCTCGCTGGTGGTCTCGGCTGCGACCGTCGTCGTTTCGGTCGCGGTCGTGGTCGTTTCACTTGACGACGGCTCCGACGGTTCCGTTTCCGGAATCACCGAGTTCACCGCCTCCGGCCCCGGCTCCTCCAAGTTCGACGAGCACGCTGCAGTTCCGGTAGCGAGCGCTGCGGCAGCGGCGACGGCGCCTAATGTTCGGGAAAATGCACGCATGAGACGAGCGTAACCCGCCGCCCCCGGGAAGTGGGAACGGCGGGTGAGAACGAGGCGCTGGAAACAGGACGCACAGGTCGCGCGAGCTGCAGCGAGTAAAACCAGCGCGACCGCGGCGCGCTACGCCTCCGGGCGCACCATCGGGAACAGTACGGTCTCGCGGATGCCCAGGCCGGTCAGAGCCATGAGAAGGCGATCGATGCCCATGCCGGTGCCGGCTGTGGGCGGCATGCCTTGCTCCATCGCGGCGAGGAAGTCCTCGTCGAGGACCATGGCTTCGTCATCGCCGTCGGCGGCGAGGCGGGCCTGGTCTTCGAAGCGCTCGCGCTGGATGACGGGGTCGACGAGCTCGGAGTAGCCGGTGGCCAGCTCGAAGCCGCGGACGTAGAGGTCCCACTTCTCGGTGACGCGGGGCTTGGAACGGTGGTCGCGGGTCAGCGGGGAGGTCTCGACCGGGAAGTTGATCACGAAGGTCGGCTCGTAGAGCTGGTCGGAGCAGAGCTCTTCCCAGATTTCCTCGACGAGTTTGCCGTGGCCCCAGCCGGCGTTCTCGGGCACCTTGACGCCGATTTCGGCGGCGATGCCCTTGAGATCGTCGACGGTGGAGTCGATGGTCACCTCGGGCTGGCCGGGGAATTTGCGCGCCAGCGCTTCATTGAGGGACGGGTACATTTCCAGGACTTTCCATTCGCCGCCGAGGTCGTACTCAGTGCCGTCGGCAAGCGTGACGGTGGTGGAACCGAAGACTTCCTGGGCGCAGAACTGGACGGCGCCCTTGATGGTTTCGGCGCCTTCCTTGTAGGTTCCCCACGCCTGGTAGGTCTCCATCATGGTGAATTCCGGGCTGTGGGAGCTGTCGACGCCCTCGTTGCGGAAGTTGCGGTTGATCTCGAAGACGCGCTCGATGCCGCCGACGACGCAACGCTTGAGGTAGAGCTCCGGCGCGATGCGCAGGTAGAGGTCGATGTCGAGGGCGTTGGAGTGCGTCTCGAAGGGGCGCGCGGCGGCGCCGCCGTGCAGCGTCTGCAGCATCGGGGTCTCGACCTCGACGAAGTCCAGCCCGGTGAGGTACTTGCGCAGCGCAGCGATGACCTTGATGCGGGTCAGCGCATTCTTCCGGGCGTCTTCGCGCATGATCAGGTCGGTGTAGCGGTAGCGCACGCGCTGCTCTTCGTTCATGTCGGCGAACGCGACGGGCAGCGGGCGCAGCGCCTTGGACGCCATGTGCCAGGACTTCGCCATGACGGACAGCTCGCCGCGCTTGGAGGCGATGACGCGGCCGCGCACGGAGACGATGTCGCCCAAGTCCGTGTCGGCCTTCCAATCGGCGAGAGCTTCCTCGCCGACTTCAGCCAAGGAGAGCATGACCTGGAGTTGGGTGCCGTCGCCTTCTTGGAGCGTCGCAAAGCACAGCTTGCCCGTGTTGCGCTGGAACATGATGCGGCCCGCGACCGCGACCTCGTCCTGTGTCTCCTGGCCAGCCTCGAGGGTGGTCACCCCGTCAGCGCCAGATTCAACGACGGTGTATTTCTCGCGCAGTTCGCGTAACGACGTCGTCCGGTCCACCTCCACCGGGTACGCGTCTTTGCCCTGCTCGAGGAGTTTTTCGCGCTTTGCGCGGCGGATCTGCTGCTGCTCTGAAAGGTCCTGGGTAGTCACGATGCTCTACCGTAGTCGGTTCCGCCTACCAATAGTCGGGAAGGGTCCACACAGGCGGGTCGTCGAGGGACCCGTCCGTGGTGAGTCTCCTCCAGGTTCTGCGAGCACCCGGCCCACTGCTGCCGCTGCCGCCACACCGTTGCAGCGCGTGCGGCGAGCCGGCTTTTAGCCGCGCGTCTTCTCGCAGAGGTTGAGGTACATGCGCTTGCTCTCCGCCTCGCCGCCGTTGACGACGAGCAGGTACTGCGCGTCGTCGCCCTCCGGCGCGATGCGGTACGCCGGCGGGGTGACGCCGTCCATCTTGTAGGAGCGCGCCGAGCAGACATTGTTGCCGATGACCTCCGCGTCGCCCTCCGGCAACTGCTGGTCGCGGTTGGCCTCCGTGCCGTAGTCGATGACGCTCACGCCGAGCGCCTTGTCCGAGCAGCGGATGCGCGCGTCTTCGCCGCTATTCGGAGCCATGGACGTGCACTTCATGCCCAGCCAGCCCTTCTGGCCGCTTTGCTCGGAGATGATCTGCGGGAACGTATCCGCCATTTCCTGTTCCTTGGCGTTCCAGGCTTCGCCGCTGTTGCTCCACAGCCACCAGCCGCCGGCTGCGATGGCGAGAAGCACCAGCACGATCGCGCCGATAAGCCACGGCGACGCACCCTTCTTCTCCGCTGTGGCGACATCGGACTGCGCGGGATCCGTGGACTGTCCGGACTGCGCCACTTGGGTGTCGCCCGACGTTGGTTGCGTCGACTGGGTTTGCCGCGTCTGCTGCGTATTCTGGTTCTGTTGGCTCGGGTAGCCGTACTGTGGCTGGCTCTGGCTCTGGAATCCGTACTGCCCCGGGAACGAGCCGGTGTTCGGCCCCTGGTAGACGGGGATGTTCGTGGTCGTAGGGAAGGAGCTCCAGTTCGGGGCGGCGCCCGGTGCCCCCGGTGTGCTCTGCGCGCCCTGTGCACTCGTGGCGCCCGGAACCGCCTGACCAGGACGCACTGCCTCGGCGTTCGGGTTAGTGTCCGGGAAGTACTGCTTCGGCTTCTTGCGCTTCGGCTTAGAGGCCGCGATCGAGGAAGAGTCAGCAGCGGTGCCCGGATCGGCGGCAGCCATCTGGCGCAGGGCCGGGACATCGATGGTGGGGGCGGTGGGGTCGTCAAGACGCGTGTCGTACATCTTCCGGCGGCCGGGGTCACCGAGGATGCGGCGGGCGACTTGGAGTTCGTCGCGGGCGGCGTCGCTAAGCGACCTTGAATTGAGGCGCTCGTCGATGACCTTGCCCAGCGTTTCCGCGTCCTTGCCGCGGTCGAGTCCGAGCGAGTCGTAGAAATTGTGGTGTGCCAAAGCGGGGGTCCTTAAGCATGGCCGGAAAATGACGGAAAAACTGCTGCATTAAACATAGCGCGCCAGTTATTTTACGGCCCAGGCTGCTCGCCCATGTTCTTGAAGCCGACCCCGACGGGGACGCCGACATTGTCGATGAGACGCACGTCGCCGAAGCGCGCGGCGGCGAGCAGGCGGGCGTCGCCGACGGCGGGCGCGTCTCCGAAGGACAGGGAGCGCAACGCGAGGTAGTCGGGGGTGATACCGGCGGCCTCGAGGACGCCGCGGGCGGTCTCGATGACTTTCTCGGGGCCGTGCTCTGCGGCGTGCGCGCCGGCGGTGAGCGCGGCGGACAGCGCGAGCGCGTCGTCCTGGAACTGCTCGGGCACATCGGCGTTTCGTAGCGACATGGCCACGCCGTTTCCCGCCCGAACAGTGGGCAGGCTGTGCAGCTGAACCTCCATGCGCAATCCGCTGACCGCCTGCTGGAGCGCGACGAGCTCCTCGAAGTCCTTCTCGCCCACCACGACATCGGTGGCGTGGGTGGCGTTGATCGCGGCGATCGTGCGCGTGACAGCCCGCGCTACCTGCGCCGGGTCTTCGAGGTGGTCGAGCTGCGGCACGACGCGGACCTCGGTGGGAAGCTCGCCGTGGAAGACGACATCGACACCCTCGCGCGCGAAGTCCTCCGGGACGTCGTCGCCATTGTAGGTCACCATGACGACGCCGCCGAGCAGCGATTTCGCCGCGCGGATCAGCGCGATGTGCCCCGCGTGCAAACCTTTTCCGAGCGGCACGAGCACCACGCGCTTACCGGTCTTGCGGAAGGCGCGGCCATACGTCGCCAGCTGCGCGGGGTCAGTGACCACGACAGCTTTACCAGGTTCAAAACTCATGCGTCCCAGGGTACGGCCAGCCGGTTCGAGCCCGACGACGCCCCTCCAACCCCTCGTACAGCTCCCTCGCCGCCGGGTCCGCGAAGGCGGAGCGAATCGTCTCGAGGGTCGCCGCGTCTTCCGGGTATGCGTAAGGCCGCTCCGATCCGTGAATGAAATCCTCGGCCTTCACCTCGATGCCGGGAATGACGCCGCGCAGCAGGTTGTAGGCGTCCAGACGCACTTCGTACTCGAGCGCGCGCAGGCGCTGCGCCGCCATCAGCGTGGGCCGTTGCTCGTCGGCGACCGGGACGGGTGTTCCGCCAATCTCGCTGATCAGCAGGTTCACGGTGGCCTCGCCGAGTTCGTCGGCGGCGGCCGTGACCCAGAAATCGTCGAAAATATGGTGCGCGGCCATCACCACCGCACCGCGCACCTCCAGCGGGTCGAGGATCTGAACACCTTCGCCGAGCAGCGTGTGCAAAACCATCTGGCCGTGCCGGACGTGCGGTTCCAACGCTGTGATCACAGCGGGGGTGTGGGGCGCGGGTGCGTCGATAAGCACGAGATCGTTGTTCGCCGCCTCCGCGACGGGCGCATCAGCGGTGACTGCGTGACCCACGCGCGCGAGTTCGTCGGAGAGTGTGCTGCCGTGGGAGGCCCACACCCGCAGGCGCGGTGCGTGCACTACTGACCCTTCTTGCTGCGTGCGAGCAACTCAGCGACGGTGAGTGCGCCTTCGCGGTTCTCGTCCGCGCGGCGGCGGCCGCGGGAATCAGCTTCCTGCTCCGCCTCGGCTTGACGCGCCTGTTCAGCCTTGCGGGCTTCTTCTGCCTTGTGGGCTTCCTCGGCGCGGCGTGCCTCCTTTGCACGGCGGGCCTCCTCCTCACGGCGCCGCTGTTCCTCGCGACGTTTCTGCTCTACGCGGCGCTCGCGACGCTGCTGGGCCTCCTGCTGCTGACGCTGTTGGAGTTCGCGCTCGCGGTCGAGCTCTTCCTGGCGCTCGCGGATGAGATCCGTCAGCGGGTTGCGGCCTTCCGGCGCGCGGTGCGAGCCGACGCGACCTGCGA
This sequence comes from Corynebacterium appendicis CIP 107643, assembly GCF_030408415.1. Classification (NCBI taxonomy): domain Bacteria; kingdom Bacillati; phylum Actinomycetota; class Actinomycetes; order Mycobacteriales; family Corynebacteriaceae; genus Corynebacterium; species Corynebacterium appendicis. Next base: position 1,987,062 of record NZ_CP046976.1, read on the forward strand.
CGGCATCCGACGACGGGCCGCGGTGCACGTGCGGTTGTTGCCGCGGCTGATCTTGCGCGGCCGGGCGCTGCTGCGGTTGTTGCGGCTGCTGCTCTGCCTGCTGCTGACCGGGCTGCTTTGTCAGCGCGTTGATGGCCTGGTCCTCGTCCGCGTCGCGCACCGGTTTGATGCGGGAGGTGACTTCCTTGTCGTTGGGTGCGGACCAACGCGTGGACTCGCCGCGCTGCGGCTGCTCTGGCCACTGCTTCGGCTTCTCAGGCGCCGGGGCCGGCTTCGGCTGGGCTTGCTGCGGCTGCTGGCGGGACGGCTCGGGGCGCTGCGGCTGTGCGGCCTGCGGGGTCGGCTGCGCCGGTTGCTGGGGGCGCTGCTTCGGCCGGGACTGGGGCTGCGGCGCCTGCTGCTCACGCTGCGGCTGGTGCGCGGGTTGCGGCTGCGCAGCGCGCTGCGGTTGTGCCGGCTGGGCGGCGGCCTGCGGATCGCGCGCCGGCTGCTGCGGCTGGGGCGCGACACGGCTGGCGCGGGCCTCGATCTCCTTCACCCGGCGGGCCTCGGCCTGGAGGGCGGCGGGCTCGTAGCCGAACTCGCGGCCGGAGAGGTCCTCGAGCTGGGCGCGGAGGGTGGCCAGCTCGGCGCGGATCTCGCGGAGGACCTCGGTGTCGACGGCCGGGGGCAGGCCTTCGCCGGCGCGGGCGGCCTCGAGGGCGTGGCGGTCGGCTTCGTTGCGGGCGCGGAGAGCTTCGAGCTCAGCCTGGTATTCGCGCTCGCGGGCGTCGAGCTCGGCGCGGGCGCGGTCACGGTCGTTGCGGGTGCGGGTGACCAGGAGGAAGCCGCAGATGGCGGCCCACAGGGCGGCCAACAGGGCGATTTGCAGCCATACGGCGGAGTCGCTGAACAGCATGATCACTGTAGCGATGAGTGCCAGAGCGATCAGGACGATCATCCACACATTGCCGCCGTCGCGCGACCGATTTTCCGCAGTCATGCCCAACACTCTAACCCGCTGGTTCCCCTTCGGCGGGTGGCGACACCTCGCAGGAGCGTTCAAGAACCACTCCAGCAACGGCCAAAGCGGCCCCGCCGAGCGCCCCGGAGATGACCCCGGGCGCGTCGGCCTGCGCCGCGGTGAGGGTGCCCAGCCGGGGCAGCACCCACACGACAAGGCCCAGGAACACGCCGCCGAGAATCGCGCCGGACCAGGCGCTGGCTTTGCCGACGACCATGAAATTGGCCATCATCATCGGGTTGATCTGCGAGCGGTCGAGCCCCACGCGCCCTTCCTCCCGGCGGCGGCGCACCATCACGGCGAGGAACACGCACAAAGCGGCGACTGCCCACAGCGGCAGCGACCACAGCGGGGAGATGGTCTGCCACGCGCCGTAGAACCGCCGGACCAGGATCAAGGCGGCCGCGGCGAAGAAGCCGGCGGCGCCGACCAGGGCGGTCACGTTGGTGCGGGTCATAGCGGGGTCACCTCGTCGTCAAGCTTTGAAGCAAGCTTATCGACGCCCCGTCCCCCAAGCCGCGCGCCCCTGTCCACCTCGAGCCACGGGACGAGGACGAAGGCGCGCTCGTGCGCGCGCGGGTGCGGGACGGTCAGCTCCGGCGTATCGACGGTGATCTCTTCGCCGCCGTCGCCGTAGAGCGCGACGATGTCGACATCCAGCGTGCGCGGACCCCAGCGGACCTCGCGCACACGGTGGGCGTCCTGCTCGAGGCGCTGGCAGCGCGCGAGAAGCTCGTGCGGGGTCTCGGCGACGTCGACGATGAGGATCTGGTTGAGAAAATCGTCCTGGTCCACCCCGCCCCACGGCGCGGTGCGGTAGATGCGCGAGGCGGCGACGAGCTCATCGGCGAAATCCTTTTCCACCGACGCCAGGTGCGCGCGGGAGTCCTCCAGATTCGACCCGGTCAACAGCACGGCACGCATAGCGGCTCCTTAATTTCCAGCCGCCGGACGGTTGGTCGCCATCGATTTGCGGGAGCGGCGGGCGGTGACGGCGACGTCGTCGAGCACGAGCCCGACTGGCGCATGCGGCTTATGCACGGTGACCTCCACGGCGTGGAGCGCATCGAATGTGGCCATGGCGGCCTCGGCGATCTGCGTGGCCACGGTTTCGACGAGCGCCCGGCGCGTGCCCGCGACGATGTCAGCGGCGAGCTGCGCCAACTCCGCGTAGTTGACGGTCTTGGTCAGGTCGTCGTCGCGGGCCGCATCGGCGAAGTCGAGCCACGCCGTGATGTCGACGATGAAGGGCTGGCCGAATTCCGCCTCGTGCGGCAGGACGCCGTGGCCCGCGTGGACGCGGATGCCGGTGAGCTGGATGCGGTCGGCCATCTACACCTCCCCGGTTTCCGAGCCGTAGGACGCGCCGAGACGCCATGCCGCGGCGACATCGACGGCGTCGCGGGAGACGTCGACCTCGTGGACGCGCACGCCCCACGCGCCGAGGTGCGCGCTGACCGCGGTGACTGCGGCAGTGGCGGGGTCCGCAAGAGACGGGTTCGCTTCCAGGCCGCGGTTCGCGCGGATCTCAGTGAGGAAGCGCTTGCGGGACGCGCCGACAAGAACAGGCAGGTCGCCCGCGATGAACTCGGGCAAAGCGTTGAGCAGCGCCCAGTTGTCGGCGGCGGTCTTGGCAAAGCCGAGACCCGGGTCGAGCACGATCTGCGAGTGCTCCACGCCGGCGGCGACGGCATTGTCGGTCAGGCGCTTCAGGGTGTCGCGAACATCGGCCACGACATCGCCGCCGTGGTCCGCGGAACCGGCGGCGTCGCCGAATTCCGCGTTGTGCACAGTGCGCCAGTGCATCAGGCACACCGGCAGGCCGGTCTCCGCCATGACGGCGTACATGTCCCGGTCGGCGAGCCCGCCGGAAACGTCGTTGATCATGTCCACGCCGGCCTCAGCGGCGACACGCGCGGTCGAGGCGCGCATCGTGTCCACCGACGTTCGGATTCCCTCCGCGTGCAGCGCCTCGATCACGGGCTTCACGCGCTGCGCTTCCAGCTCGGCCGGCACACGCGTGGCGCCCGGCCGTGTTGACTCCGCGCCGACGTCGATCATGTCGGCGCCCTGCGCCACGAGGTCCTTCGCGTGCGCGATGGCGGCATCGCGGTCGAGCCACTTCCCGCCGTCGGAAAAGCTGTCTTCCGTGACGTTGAGAATGCCCATGACCATCGTGCGCCCGGCGGGCGCGGTCAAATCAGCGACAGTGACCAATTTCTACCCCCTGATCAGGCTCAGAACCTCCGCGCGGGAGGCAGCATTTCGTTTGAATCCGCCGCGCACAGCCGACGTCGTCGTCATCGCGCCGGGCTTGCGGATGCCGCGCATCGCCATGCACAGGTGCTCGCATTCGATCACGACGATCACCGATTGAGCATGAAGCTTATCGACGAGTGCATCCGCGATCTGACTCGTCAGCCTCTCCTGCACCTGCGGCCGCTTGGCGTACATGTCCGCCAGGCGCGCCAGCTTGGACAGACCGGTGACGTGACCGTCCTCGCCCGGGATGTACCCGATGTGCGCCACCCCGTAGAAGGGCACGAGGTGGTGTTCGCAGGTGGAGTAGATCGGCACATCGCGCACGAGGACGAGCTCCTCGTGGTTCTCCGCGAAGGTCTTCTCCAGCACCGTCGTCGGGTCCGTGTGCAGGCCCGCGAAGACTTCCTCGTAGGCCCGCGCGACGCGCGCCGGGGTGTCCACCAGACCTTCGCGGTCCGGGTCCTCTCCCACGGCGAGCAGCAGTTCGCGCACGGCCGCTTCGGCGCGCTCGCGGTCGAATGCGGGACGCTCTTCCTTCTCCGCCTGCTCCACCGCCGCGTAATCGTTCTCAGTCATTCTCCGGCCTCCTGTGGCGCGCTCCGTAATCGGGCTCCGTTCGCGGCAACTGCTCCGTGGGTTCCGATCCCTCGCGCAACTGCGGCTCCGCGACACCGGGCGCGTCGGCGCTCGGCGATTCCTCGCCGGTGCTCCCGGCAGTGTTTTCGCCGCTCTTCTTCGCGTTTTCGGCACGGTCGTCCCAGACGTGGTCCGGCTGCTCGCTCTCCGGCAGGCGGAAACCGATCACCTCGGTCGGCGGTGCCGGCTGCGGCTGGTTCGGGTTCGGCTGGTGTTGCTGAGCCTGCGCCGGGTTACCCGGGTTCACCGGGTACTGCGCCTGGCCCGGATGCTGATTCGGGTGCGGCCATTGTTTCGGGCCAGGCTGGCCCGGCTGCGGCTGCGACTGCGGGGCCGGCTGCTGCGCGTGACCGTCGCCGGTGAAGGACCAGTCGGCTGGCGGCTGGGGGCCGTCGTAACGCGGCTGGCTCTGGTTCTGGCCCGGTTGACCGGGCTGGCTCTGGTACTGGCCGGGCTGATCAGGCTGGTTCGGCTGCCAGCGGGTGGAGCCGTCACCCGGAGCGCCCGGGGCCGGAGCATTCTGGCCCTGCGGCATCCAGCGCTGGTTCAGCTCGGCTTCGCGCTGGGCCTGGCGGCGGGCGCGGGCCTGCTGGGAAGCCTCAAGCAGGGAGAACTTCTTCGGCGGTTCCTCGCCGCGCTCCTCGGCGAGCTCCACCGGGGTCTTGACTGGCTCGCGGTCGGGCTGGCGGGGGAAGCGGGCGTCGTCAAGCTCAAGCCCGGAGCCGGCCGGTTCGATGCCGTCGAAGATGGCCTCGAGGTCGCCGCGGCGCAGCGTCTCCTTTTCCAGCAGTTTGGAGGCGAGGGTGTCTAGGTAGTCGCGGTTGTCGGCGAGGATGGAGTAGGCGCGCTGGTGGGCGGCGTCGATAAGCTCGTGCACCTCGCGGTCGATGGTCTCGGCGACGGCGGGCGAATAGTCGAGCGTGCCGCCGCCCATGGCGCGGGCGAAGGGGTCGCCGTCCTCGTCGCCGTACTTGACGGTGCCGAGTGCTGCGCTCATGCCGTATTCCATGACCATGCCGCGCGCGATCTTGGTCGCTTGCTCAATGTCGGCGGATGCGCCGGTGGTGGGCTCGCCGAAGACGAGTTCCTCGGCCGCGCGGCCGCCCATGGCGAAGACGAGGCGGGCGAAGAGCTCGTCGCGGTTGTACATGCCCTTGTCGTCCTCCGCGGCGGTCATGGCGTGGCCGCCGGTGCGACCGCGGGCCAGGATGGTGACCTTGTACACGCGCTCGATGTCTTTGAGCGCCCACGCGGCGAGCGTGTGGCCGCCCTCGTGGTACGCGGTGACCTTCTTCTCCTTTTCGGAGATGACCTTCGACGAGCGGCGCGGGCCGCCGATGACGCGGTCGGTGGCTTCTTCCAGCGCGTCGGCCGTGATCACGTTACCTCCGATGCGGGCGGTGAGCAGTGCGGCCTCGTTGAGCACGTTCGCCAGATCCGCGCCCGACATGCCGGCGGTGCGCTTGGCCAGCGACTTCAAATCAACGTCCGAGCCGAGTGGCTTGCCGTGCGCGTGCACTACGAGGATCTTCTCACGGCCGGCGAGGTCCGGGTTGGTCACCGGGATCTGGCGGTCGAAGCGGCCCGGGCGGAGCAGTGCCGGGTCGAGGATGTCCGGGCGGTTAGTGGCCGCGATGAGGATGACGCCCTCGCGGTCGCCGAAGCCGTCCATCTCGACGAGCAGCTGGTTGAGCGTCTGCTCGCGCTCGTCGTGGCCGCCGCCGGTACCGGAACCGCGCTGTCGGCCAACGGCGTCGATCTCGTCGACGAAGATGATGCACGGGCTATTTTCGCGTGCCTGCTTGAACAGGTCGCGGACGCGGGAGGCACCGACACCGACGAACATCTCCACGAAGTCGGAACCCGAGATGGAGTAGAACGGCACGCCGGCCTCGCCCGCGACGGCGCGGGCGAGCAGCGTCTTACCGGTGCCCGGCGGACCGTAGAGCAGCACGCCGCGCGGAATCTTCGCGCCCAGCTGCTCGTAGATCTGCGGGTCCTGCAGGAAATCCTTGATCTCCTGCAGCTCGTCGACTGCCTCGTCCGCGCCGGCGACATCCGCGAACGTGTTCGTCGGCATGTCCTTGGTCAGCTTCTTCGCGCGCGAGCCGCCGATGCCGAACATCCCGCCGCCCGACTGCATGCGCGACATGAAGAAGAAGATCAGGCCGAAGATCAAAAGCATCGGCAACATGAAGCCGAGCATGGACAGCAGGAACGACTCCTGCGTCACGTTCGTGGTGTACTTGTCCGGCTCCGCCCCCTTGACCGCGTTGAAGATCTCCGGGGTGGTGCGTGCCGGGTACTGCGCCTGGATCTCCTCGATCCCCTCGCGTTCCTCCACGGTGATCGGCTCGCGCAGCGTCAGGCGGACGCGTTGCTCGCGGTCGTCGATCTGCGCTTCCTCGACGTTCTTGTCGGCGAGCTGTTGCAGGGCGACAGAGGTGTCGACTTCGGAATAATTGCGCGAATCGTCGCCGATCAGCGTGAGCAGGTACAGCAGAATCAGCAGGACGGCACCGATGATGCCGTAGCGCGCGACAGTCTTGTTTTTCATCTAGTCCTGTTATGGGGTGATTAGCCGGAAGTTGTAGTTCTTACAGCCTACTCACCGTGGCAAGTCACGCCCTAGCGGCGGTGCTCACGCCCGCCGCGCGGTTTAGATCTCGACGGCTTCCGGCCCCTCTTCGCGCGAGGGCACCGGCTCTTCCCCGACGTCCGAGTACACGCGCGGGTGCAGCGTGCCCACGTACGGCAGATCGCGGTAGCGCTCCGCGTAGTCCAGGCCATAGCCGATGACGAACTCGTTCGGAATGTCGAAGCCCACGTCGAACAGGCCGATCTTCGCCGTCTGCACCTCAGGCTTGCGCAGCAGCGTGATCACATTCAGGCTCTTCGGCTGGCGGCCGGACAGGTTCTTCAGCAGCCACGACAGCGTCAGACCCGAATCGATGATGTCCTCCACCACGAGCACGTCGCGACCGGAGATCTCCTTATCCAGGTCCTTCATGATGCGCACAACGCCCGAGCTCGTCGTCGAGTTGCCGTAGCTGGACACCGCCATGAACTCGACCTCAGACGGGATCGACAGCGCACGCGCGAAGTCGGTGAGGAAGTACACCGCGCCCTTGAGCACGCACACGAGGATGAGGTCGTCTTCCGCGCCGCGGTAGAGCTCGGAGACCTTGTCCGCCATCTCCTGGATACGGTCGTTCAGCTCGTCCTCCGGGATGAGGATCGCTTCCACGTCGTCGCCGTAGCGGTTTGCCGGGACATCGAAATCTTTGCTGTCGCGCAGCCGCGTTCCTTCAGCCATACAGCTATCTTGCCAGACATTCGCTTATCGACGACTCCCCCGCCCCCTCATTCCTCACCCCAGCCACTCTGTCCTTCGATACGCCGGAGGTATCCGGAGATATACGGCAACACCCGGCCTGAATACGGTGCCACTAGATGCGTTTGAAAGCGCTTCCTAAATCCCCAGGTCAACTGTTTCCACTGTGACGGAAGTGACTCGGATCTCAAACGCATCTAGTGGCGTTCTACGTGCTGCGCGAGACGCGGCATGTGCTGCGCGAGACGCGGCATGTGCTGCGTGCGAGACTCGGCATGTGCAGCGTGCGAGACTCGGCTAACAGACAACAAGAAAACTCTCGATGCGGGCGACGCTAAGGCCGCCACCGATCGCCACGGGGCCCTGCCCGTGCCAGTCGGTGCAAAGACGCTCGATATCCGCCAGCTGCGCACCGCCGATTGTTTGCTGCCCTTGCTCGCGCAGCCACGCGAGGATCCGGCGCTGGCGAACGGGCGCGGGAGCGGCGGCCAAAACGGCGCAGTCGCTGGTCGGGCTGAGGTCGGTCAACGACGCGAGGAGAGCCTGGTCCGCGGCGATGCGCTCGGCGGTGCGGGCGAGTGTCGGCACGGCATCGCCGCCGATGAGGTCGGTCAAGGCGGGAATGACTGATTGACGGACGGCGACGCGGCGGTAGGCGGGGTCGTCGTTCATCGGGTCATGCCAGGGTTCAAGCCCGAGCTCGGCGCAGGCGCCGACGGTGTCGGCGCGGCGGACACCCAAAAAAGGCCTGACCAGACGTGGGCCGGCATCGAGAACCGAGACCGGCGCCATTCCGGCGGGGTTGCCGCGCAGGGCACCGAGCAGGAGGGTCTCCGCCTGGTCGTCGAGGGTGTGGGCGGCCCAGATATCGCGGCCGTGTTCCGCCGCGGCGCTGGCAAGCGCAGCGTAGCGGGCAGTGCGGGCGGCGGCTTCGACGCTCTCGCCCGGCGCGGCATCTACGGTCACGCGGACAATATCGGCCAGTACCCCAAGTTCAGCTGCCTGGGCGGCGGCACGGGCAGCCACATCGGCGGAACCGTCCTGCAGCCCGTGGTCGACCACGAGGGCGCGGACGTTCTTGTTCTCGGCGGCGGCTGCGGCAACGAGGGCCAGGGAGTCCGGCCCTCCGGAGAGCCCGATGAAGGCGGGATCGGTGAGGGGGCGCAGGGGGCGTCGACAAGCGAGAAAATGCGGCGACTGGCGAGGCCAGAACGGTGCTTGCGGCATGGGCGCTAGTACTGGCGGAGCGTGGACGTGAATTCGTCCATGAGGCGGCGCGCGGTGAGAATGTCGCTGTCGTTGCTGATCATGGCGAATGTGTACACGTTGCCCACCTCGGACGTGACCGTGCCGACCAGCGCGGACGTGCCGGTCAGCGTGCCGGTCTTCGCGCGGACCCAGCCCTTGCCGTCGAGGTCGCCGTAGCGGTCGTAGAGCGTGCCGTCGCCGCCTGCGATCGCGAGGGTGGGCAGCAGGTCGCGCAGCTCGTCGGTGGAGGTGGCGCGGAGCATGATGTCGTCGAGAAGCCGCGGCGGAATGAGATCGAAGCGCGACAGCCCGCTGCTGTCCGCCAACGTCACGCCGGAGATGTCGAAGCCGTGCTCGGTGAGCGTGTCCAGCGTGGCCTGGGGTGAAGTGCCGCCGCGCTTGCGGGCGACCTCGCGGCCGATCGCTTCGGCCATGACGTTGTCCGATTCCTTGACCATCTCGCGCATGCGCTCGGTCAGTGGCGGCGACTCCACGCTGGCCACGACCTCGCCGTCTTCCGGCGCGGGGCCGAAACCGACGGTCTGCGCGCCGACCTTGTCCGCGAGCGTCTGCGCCACATCCAGCGCCGGGGTGTGGGAGCGCGGCACATCGCCGCTGGGCTCACCGTTCAGGCGTGCGCCGCTGATCATCGCGGGCTCCATGGGGGCGACGAAGCCGCCGTCGATGTCCAGCGGATCCCAGCCCGGCATCTGGGTCTCCTCAGGCCAGATCGACGTGTCGATGTACACGGCGGAGGCGTCGCCGACCTTTTCAGCCAGCTCGTCGACATCTTTCGGTGTGAGCCACACATCTCCCGCAGCCTTGATGGTCACCGCGTCGCCCTTGCGCACGACGTCGGTTTTCAGCGTCGCGTCCGGCTCGAGCGTGTACAGCGCCGCCGCCGCGGTGAGCATCTTCGTCGCACTGGCCGGCTGCAACGGATCGCCAGCCGCCTGCTCGAAGACCGTTGCCCCCGTCGTACCGTTGCTCACGCGCACGTGCAGCTTGCCGAACTGCGGGTTCGCCGCCTGCGCCCCCAGCTCTTCCTTCACCTTCGCCTCGTCGACCGGCTCCCCCGCCGCCGGCTCCACCGGCAACGGCTCCGGCAGCTCCATCGAATACGCCGGCGCATGGTTCAACTCGCCCAGCTCACGCTGCGCCACCACGCCCGTGCCCGCCGCACCTGCGACAGCCACCACTGCGACAGCGCCCACGGCCCACGGCCACTTCTTTTTCGTTTTGCTCATCGGGGTTAAGGGTAGCGCGGATAGTCCATGCCACCGGAACAGACGCCTGCCCTCCGTTTCGGAGAACTCCATCGAGGAAATCAGCGGAGATAATGGTGGCAGAGAGAGGAGGGACAACGATGACTTCGAAGATGACCAAGGAAGATAGACGACGCGAGTGGGCCAAACTTGCGGTCAAAGCTAGCGAGCAGACTGGCGAGCCACTTCCACAAGACTTTTACGAGCGCACTGGGATTCGACCTACCAAGAGCGATTCTTTTCGCGCATACGTCAAGCGGACATCTCGCAAAAGAGTATCTCGCAAGGGGAACAGCGCTAAGCTCCCCGGGCACCGGCAATCAGACTGCGGACATCCCGGACCCTGATGACCGCGTCATCGGCAACCGTCTAGGCAACCCCCGCCTCGATGAAGCGTCGGAGCACGACGCCGGTAGCCACGTTTTCCTCGCGCGCAATCTCGCGCACCGCCTCCAGCACCGCCGTGGGCAGACGCACAGTGAAAGCACTCATCGCGTCCGCACCTGACCGGTCACCGAAATCTGCCGGCGTCGCACGCTCGACAAACTCTGAGGTGTCGGTGTTGTCGTAGAAATCGCGCAACTTCGAAACATCCTCGCTGTGCATAGCTGTTCGCTTCCTCCCTAAACTTTTCACATCCCCGCCCCCTCGTGTACGTATCGCACACGCCCACCGGCGTTGCATTCTCCCCGCTCGCCGTGCTCTCCCACTAGATGCGTCCGAAACCGCCATCTAAAACCGCAGGTGAAATGTTGCCTAAGTTGCTACTGGGATCCGAACCTCAAACGGATCTAGTGGCGCGCCCGGGTCCACGGCCAATCCAGACCGAAACAACCACGAAACCGTGACCACTCCCCGAGCGAAACCGAGCGAAACCGAGCTGCCCGCGCAAACCCCACTACCCCGCACACCCCGCCCAGCCCGCAGGCTACGATGGTCCCCAGAATTGCACCGCTACAGATAAAGGAGCGCACATGGCTATTGAGGTCATCATTGAGATCCCGAAGGGTTCCCGCAACAAGTACGAGGTCGACCACGAGTCCGGCCGCGTCTTCCTGGACCGTTACCTGTTCACCCCGATGGCGTACCCGGCGGATTACGGCTTCATCGACAACACGCTCGCGGACGACGGCGACCCGCTGGACGCCCTCGTCATCACTCCGGAGCCGGTCTTCCCGGGCGTGACGGTCATTGCGCGCCCGATCGGCGTGTTCAAGATGACCGACGAGGCCGGCGGCGACGACAAACTCCTCTGCGTCCTCGACGACGTGCGCTACGAGTCCTACCAGGACATCGACGACGTCTCCGACTTTGTCAAGGACGAGATCGAGCACTTCTTCGTCCACTACAAGGACCTCGAGCCCAACAAGGAGGTCACTGGTTCCGGCTGGGGCGACAAGGCCGAGGCCGAGAAGATCTTCGAGGACTCCCTGAAGAACTTCAAGGCCCAGGGCGAGGAGAACTCCCGCGAGAACCTCGAAGAAACCAAGGAAGCGAAGACCGTCAACTAAAGCCTTTCGCTTCTCGACGAACGCCCTTCCCGCACCCCACCTTCCGTGCGTGAAGGGCATTTTTGCATGAAAGCCGGCCCCTACTCGGGCTGATCCACAACCCCCTGCAGCTGCCACCCGATGACGGCGTTGCGCACGGCATCTTCGAAGGGGTTTGCGGGCTGGATGCAGGAGATGGTGAGCAGGCGGCCGGGCATGGGGACATTGCCCCAGATCTCGGCGGACTGGGACAGGCCCTCCTTGTCGGGCTCGTGGAGGTCGGTGGCTTGGTATGTGAGCCAGCGGTCACCGGATTCCTGGGTCTTCAGATACATGGTGTCGCCGGGGTTGATGGTGTGGCGCTGGCCTTGAACGTCGTAAAGCTTGTCGAAGACGGCGGGCACGCCTGCCGCCGCGTGGCCCGCGATGACGACGATGTCCTCGCTGGTGGTGCCGGGCAGCACGTAGGGCTTGTCCTTGGCGGTGAACGCGCAGGCTTCGCTGAGGGTGTCGGGGTCGATCGCGCCGTCTTTGAAGCGGCAGTCGCCTTCCTCAAATTTGGCGGTCATGTCGAGGCCGGGGATACGCATCTCCACGGGCCGCGACGGCGGGATGTCCGCCTCCCCGACGTCGATGGGCTGCTCCACCGCCTGATTCGCCTGCTCCTTCCACGCCTTCATCTCGCGGTCGTGTTCGCTGGGCACGCAGGCACGGATGAACCCCACGACGAGCACAAGCATCAGCAGCACAGCGACAATGCGGCGCATCTTGTACACCCACGGCGGCTGCGGCTTGAAGCGCCGCGGCGGGGTCGCTGGTTTTACGGAAGGGTCCGGGGTGCGGCGGGGGGCGGCGGGACGTCGATAAGCGTCGCGCGTCGCGAGCGACACCTGCGGGGTTGTCCGCGGTGTGTACCCGCGCGCGTCGTCGCCAGCCATAGCAAAAACAATAGTTCATCTAGACTGGCGCCATGAAGTCAGTACAGGTCAACGAAGTACCCGAAAACGCCCAGCTTATCGACGTCCGCGAGCCCGACGAGTTCTCCGACACCCACGCCAGAGGCGCCGTGAACTTGCCTCTGTCCAACTTCGCAGCTCTCTCCGAGCAGATCGACTTTGATCAGCCCATCTACGTCATCTGCAAATCCGGCGGTCGTTCCGTCGAGGCCTCCCAGTACCTCGAAGCTGTCCGCGGCACCGAAGCGATCAACGTTGTCGGCGGCACCCAGGCGTGGGTCGAAGCTGGTCTGCCGACCGAGTAGTTCCAGCTGGGTTGGTGGGGTGTTTTATCTTCACCCCCAACCAACCATAGGAATCCCCCATCACTGCTAGATTGATGCACATGGCAGAATCCTTGGAGCACCCCACCGCCCTGACCCGATCCCCCTCGTTCCAGATCGAGCGCGTCCGCCGCGCCACGAAGGACGAGGTGGAAAAAGCATTGGCCGCACTCGGCGCAACCATGCGCGAGTTCTGGGTGCTGACATGCACTCTCGAGCACGCCGCGAGCCAGACCCAGCTTTCCGAGCTCCTCGCCATCGACGCCTCCGACATGGTGCGCCTCATCGACTCCCTCGAGACCCACGGCTGGGTCTCCCGCGAGCGCGACCCCAAGGACCGCCGCCGCCAGATCATCATCCCCACCGACGAGGGTGCCAAGGCTCAGGAACAGCTCGCCGCCGCCGTGGCCGAAGCCGAAGACCGAGCTCTCGATGCCACCACGACCAAGCAGCTGAAGCACCTCCGCAAGCTGTCCCAGGCGATCATGACCGAGCCGCACGGCTCCGATGAGGCTGACACTGCCGGGAACGGCTCCCCCGCTGACTCCCCCAAAGACACCGACTCCAACTCGTCGTCCGAGAAGTCGGACAAATCGGAGAAGCCTGCCAAGGCTGACAAGCCCGACAAATCCGAGAAGTCCGGAAAGTCAGGCAAATCCGGGAAGTCCGGCAAGTCCAAGTAGCCTGCCACCGATCCGGCTGGCGGGCGCACACCTGTTCCTCGGGCCGCTGGATCTAGATTGACCTTGACTTCGTTGTGGCACGCAAAAGCCCAGGTCGATTTTTGTGTCCGCGGCAACGACTGGAACTATCTCCGGACGGCAAAACTCCCCACCGCTGCCGGCGAGTGATGCCAGCAGCAGCAGGGTGGGGAGTTGAAGTTCATGCCTTAGACCAGGCGACGGCGACCGAACGCGAAGATCGCTGCACCCATGATGGATGCGAGCAGCAGGCCAACCAAGCCCTTCGCGATGGTGTTGTTGCCGGTCTCAGCGTTGACGCCGCGCTCGGAGTCAGCAGCATCGTTGCCGCCAACCTCGACGACCTCGTCGCCTGCCGGAACATACTGCTCGTCGCCAGCTGGAGCACCCTGCTCGCCCTCAGCGTTATCGGCTTCGAGGGCGATCTTCTTTTCGTCCTCGATCTGGTCGACCGGGGTGTAGACGAGTCCCGCGTCGTTGACGTAGAACTGGCCGTTGCTGTGCAGGTACCAGGTCGCACCCTCGTGGTTGATGGTGGCGGCCGGTGCACCCAGATTCTTCTGAGCGTCGGCAGCCGGTGGGGCACCCAGAGCAAGGGCGCCGGACAGCGCGATGGCAATAGCGGTCTTGTTGAAGCGCTTCATAGATTCTCTCCTCGGGGAAGTTGGAAACGGAAAAGAGTCCCAAAGCAAGGTGGTGAACCGTGCAGCCAAGAGACAAGTCTCGACCCGTACTTCAGGGTTAGCTCCACTGTAAGTGAGAGTCACACTAATCACAACGGCATCACAGGCACCATCCGTGGGCTTTCGATAGCCACGGTGAGGACCGGCTTCGACTTGGCGTCGACGCTGGTGGAGCCCACCATCTGGTCCTGCGCGTTAGTCGACGCGACCGTAGCCCTGTCGAACTTGATGCACTTCGTCTGCGGCAGGGTGGACTCGTCCCCCCACACCCTGTACTCCGCACCGACCTTGAGGTCCTTGACCACATCGTCTTTGTTTCAGCCGACGGTGATCGTGCCCTCCACAGGCGCGATGTTCGGTAGGTAGAGTTTCTTCGCCGCGTCGTAGGTGCCCTCGCGATCGGAGCGGTATTTCACGTTGAAGGTCGCGCCGTCCAGATCCTTGCCGCTCGCATCTTTGCGCGATGTGAGCTGCAGTTGCTTTTCGACGTCGAATTGCGTCGTGCCGCATTTGATCCTGAATCTGTACGCCAGGTTCGGGATCGTGCTCGCTCCGTTCACCTATTCACTGTCCGTGATTTATACATGCAACTGAATGAATTGACTCCCGGCCGAGGAATTGCGTCGGCGGCAACACACTCAGGAGCCGAAGGCCGCCTTGATCGACGCGATCGTCACGGCAGAACCCTCGGCGCATACGATAGCCACTTCGACCGCATCGCCGAAGGTGCCACGGAGCGCGGCGAAGCCGCAGTCGACGGCCGTGGCGGAGTTGATGGGCATACCGGTCATCAGCATGGTGCGGGCGCGGGCACCGCCGACGAGGCCAGCGAGAGCGTCGGCAAGCTCGGGCGTGACGGGAACGCCCATCCGCGCCACCGGAATGGCAAAGCGTGCCGGTGGCGCCACCACCCGGATATCGCACGCCCCCGCCAGCATCGCCCCGGCACCGATCGCCGGGCCGTTCACGTACGCCACCACTGCTTTCTCCGCGCCACGGATGATCTCCAGCACGCGTTTCAGCGCCGGGTAGATCGCGGCAGGATCGCCGGAGGACAAGTCTGCCCCAGCGGAAAAGGCGGAGCCGGCGCCGGTAAGGAGGATCGAGGGGGCGTCGCTAAGCTCCTGCTCAAGCGTTTCCGCGAGCTCGACGAGCAACTCTTCGCTGAGCGCGTTGCGCTTCTCGTCGCGGTCGATGGTCAGGACGGCGACGCTGTCTGCGGGGCGGGTGACGTTGATGAACACACTGACGACCCTATGCCCAGCGGGCGGGGCGCACAACGGGAGCGGGGTTGAATCTCGCTAGGACAGAAACGAAAACTTAGATGTTAACCCCAAAAATTAGTTTCCCGAGTGATCCGACGAACCCGCCGAAATCTCACCTGGGGAAACTAAGTTCTGGGGTCAACATCTAGCCAAGGCTAGAACCCGAGACCTGAGAAACTAGTCCCCGATCTGGTCGCGGCCACGCTTCACGATCAGCGGGTCCGGCTCCCCCACCACGTCGTGGTCCTTGTTCGTGTATTCGAACTTGGACAGGATGTAGCGCATCGCGTTGACGCGGGCGCGCTTTTTGTCGTTGGACTTGATGGTCACCCACGGGGACTCGTCGGTGTCCGTGTAGCGGAACTGCTCTTCCTTCGCGCGGGTGTAGTCGTCCCACTTGTCCAGCGAGGCGAGGTCCATCGGCGACAGCTTCCACTGGCGCACCGGGTCGACCTGGCGGATGGCGAAGCGGGTGCGCTGCTCCTTGCGGGTGACGGAGAACCAGAACTTGGTCAGGGAAATGCCGGAGCCGAGGATCATGTTCTCCAGCATCGGCACCTCTCGCAGGAACTCAGCATGCTGCGACTCGGTGCAGAAGCCCATGACGCGCTCCACGCCCGAGCGGTTGTACCAGGAGCGGTCGAAGAAGACGATCTCGCCGCCGGCCGGGAAGTGCTCGATGTAGCGCTGGAAGTACCAGGAGGTCGACTCGCGCGGCGACGGCTTCTCCAGCGCGACCGTGCGCGCACCACGCGGATTCAGGTGCTCGTTGAAGCGCTTGATCGTGCCACCCTTACCAGCTGCGTCACGGCCCTCAAAGATGATGATATGGCGCTGGCCCGTGTCCTTGGTCCAGTTCTGCCACTTCAGCAGCTCGATCTGCAGTGCGCGCTTCACCTTGTCGTATTCGTCGCGCGTCATTCGCTCGTCGTACGGGTAATTCTCGCGCCACGTCTGAATCGGGGTGCCGTCCGCCTGCAGCAGCACTGGGTCGTCTTCGTCGGAGTCGTCGACGTAGTAGCCTTCGGTCTGCGTCAAGTCGATCAAGGGCATGTCATCATCGTTCGCCATGCACGCCAGTTTAGCGGCGCGCGCGTGCCCCCGCTGACCAACGCTTATCGACGTTCGCCTCAACCCCCCCACCCCCCAATAAATGCAGAAATCCCGCTGCAAAAGCAGCGGGATCCTTGGGTGCTCGCTATATCTCTAGCGAAGCTGGGCTCCTACTACGGGAGGAGGCCGAGCAGGGTCGCGAGGCCGTCAGCGGCGGTGACGAGCGGCTTCATGAAGCTGTAGATCGGCTCCCAGATAGTGCCGATTGCGGATGCGAAGTCGGAAGAACCCTGAATGAATTCCATGATATTTCTCCTGTGATGTATTTAGAGCTGGTAGGTCAGATTAGTTGGAGGACCCGGAAGAGAGGGCCTCGAAGGTCTCCTCCTTGAAGAAATCCTTGATCTTGTCGGTCGGGGTCGAACCGAAGAAATCGGTCAGGCCGCTGATGACCTTGTTCCAGCCGTTCCAGGTGTCCTGGAAGTTCTCGAGGTGCCAGATGATGGTGTTCACGTCCATATGAAAATCTCCTTGAAGTCACCGGCTGACGCCGGATGAGGTTTCTGGTGTTCAGACACCCCGATCGGGCGTCGCGAGTGCAATATTGCCATAGATCTCTCAGCCGTCAATACGTGTGGAGGCTCTACGCGGCTAGAGCTGACAACCTCGGGCGAGACCTGGAACGTGAACTTTAGGTGAAGCGAACGGCGCCATACGCCACTGCCTGCACGTTTTTCGGTGCAAAATTTACAGTTCGGAAAACAACTGCTTTCCTAGTAATACGCCGTAGACAAGCTACGATATGCCGAAACCTTCGGAAAAGAACTTTCCTTGACTATTCCAAAGTCCCCCAATCCGGGGGTATAACAGAGATCCACTTTGACCAAACGTGCTCCTGCGACCCAGTTGCTTCACAGCGCAATGTTGCTGGAACGTGACAGAACAATCCCCACCCTTAAGCAATCGGTACAGCGATCGCCTAGGGGTGGGGACAGTGGGAACGCGGGTAGGCGCGTCGATAAGCGAGAAAGCTCGCTTACATCATGCCGCCCATAGCCTCCGGGTCCATGGCGGGAGCTGCGGGCTCCGGCTTCTGGGCGACGACGGCCTCGGTGGTGAGGAAGAGGCCGGCGATGGAGGCGGCGTTCTGCAGGGCAGAACGGGTGACCTTGGCCGGGTCGGCAATGCCGTTGGCGAGCATCTCGACGTACTCGCCGGTGGCGGCGTTGAGGCCCTGGCCTGCCGGGAGGTTGGCGACCTTGTCGGCGACAACGCCCGGCTCGAGGCCGGCGTTGAGGGCGATCTGCTTCAGCGGTGCGGAAAGAGCCTCGCGGACGATCTTGACGCCCGTGGCCTCGTCGCCCTCGAAGCCGAGGTCGCCCTCGAGCTCCTGGGCTGCCTGCAGGAGAGCGACGCCGCCGCCGGCGACGATGCCCTCCTCGACTGCAGCCTTCGCGTTGCGGACGGCGTCCTCGATGCGCAGCTTGCGCTCCTTGAGCTCGACCTCGGTGGCCGCGCCGACCTTGAGGACAGCGACGCCGCCGGCGAGCTTAGCCAGGCGCTCCTGGAGCTTCTCGCGGTCGTAGTCGGAATCGGAGTTCTCGATCTCGGCGCGGATCTGCTTCACGCGACCCTCGATCTGGGCCTGCTCGCCAGCACCCTGAACGATGGTGGTGTCGTCCTTGGTGATGACGGCCTTGCGCGCCTGACCGAGCAGGGAGACGTCAGCGCCGTCGAGGGACAGGCCGACCTCCTCGGAGATGACTTGGCCGCCGGTCAGGATCGCGATGTCCTGCAGCATTGCCTTACGACGGTCGCCGAAGCCCGGCGCCTTCACTGCCACGGATTTGAAGGTGCCGCGGATCTTGTTCACCACGAGGGTGGACAGGGCCTCGCCCTCGACGTCCTCGGCGATGATCAGCAGCGGCTTGCCGGACTGCATGACCTGCTCCAGGACCGGGACGAGCTCCTTGACGTTGGAAATCTTGCCGGAGACGAGAAGGATGTACGGATCCTCCAGGACAGCCTCGCCGCGCTCCATGTCGGTAGCGAAGTAGGCGGAGATGTACCCCTTGTCGAACCGCATGCCCTCGGTGACCTCGAGGTCAACGCCGAAGGTGTTGGACTCCTCGACGGTGATGACGGACTCCTTGTTCACGGAGCCGTTGCCGACGGCGTACATTGCCTCGGCGATCTTCTTGCCGATCTCCGGGTCAGAGGCCGAAATACCTGCGGTGTTGGCGATCTCCTCCTCGGTCTCGACCTCCTTGGCGGAGTCGAGAAGGACGGAGGACACCTTGTCGGTAGCGGCCTGGATGCCGCGCTTGATGCCCATCGGGTTGGAACCGGCGGCCACGTTGCGCAGACCCTCGCGCACCAGCGCCTGCGCCAGGACGGTCGCGGTGGTGGTGCCGTCGCCGGCGACATCGTCAGTCTTCTTGGCGACTTCCTTGACCAGCTCGGCACCGATCTTCTCGTACGGGTCCTCGAGCTCGATATCCTTGGCGATGGTCACGCCGTCATTCGTAATTGCCGGCGCGCCCCAGGACTTCTCCAGGACGACGTTGCGACCCTTGGGGCCGAGGGTGACCTTCACAGCGTCAGCCAGGGTGTCGAGACCCTGTTCGAGACTGCGGCGTGCTTCCTCGTCGAATGCGATCATCTTTGCCATGTGAGTTTGTTGCTCCTCGTTTATATAGGAAAGGGCGACGCCACTCTCACGTCATAAAAGGTCCAAGCGGGCGCCCGCGACGGCACGGCTGGTGAGTGCAAAACAGCCTCACCCGCTCGAAATGAACTTTTTAGCACTCACTTGGCGGGAGTGCTAAAGCCATTTTTAGCAGTGTGCGGCTGCAAGTGCAATGTTGGGGCGAGGCCGTGGCACGCGCCTCTAGCGCTACTCGACGCTACGTGGCGCTACTTCGTGCTGTCGACAGTCCCGGCGCGCTCAGCGGCGGCTGCCGCATCAGCCGGCGCCGTGATGGGCAGTTCCTTCGCGGCCTTGGCGGTGCGCTTGTAGATGAACGCGATGGCGGCGACGAAGAGGACGACGCCGACCAGCGTGGTCCAGGCGTTCTCCTCGAAGATCTCCAGCGGGCTCTCCCCCTGGGCAGTGGCGATGATGCCGGCATTGACCACGCCGAACAGGGACTCGCCGACGATGAGGCCGGTGGCGCCCAGGGTGCCCATGCGGATCGCGGACTCAGGGTTGCGCTGGTGGGAGGCCCAGCGGTTGTAGAAGTGGCCGATGGCGGCACCGATCGGGACCATCACAGTGACGCTGACCGGCAAGTACATGCCCATGCCAACAGCCAGCGGCGGCAGGGAGTACTTCTTGTCGGTGGTGGCGGTGAGGATCTCGTCGATGATGATCACGACGCTGCCGATGGCGGCGCCGAGGAAGATGAGGTTCCAGTTCAGGGAGTCGTCGAAAATACCGGTGGCGACAGAGGACATGAGCACTGCCTGCGGGGCAGCGAGCGCGTCGGGGCCGGCGCCTTCCATGCCGTCGAAGCCGAAGCCGGTCAGCATCAGCTGGAGCACGGGCGGAATCACCAGCGAACCGAAAACGACACCGATGACGAGAGCGACCTGCTGCTTCCACGGTGTGGCGCCGACGAGCTGGCCGGTCTTCAGGTCCTGCAGGTTGTCGTTGGAGATCGTGGCGATGCCGAAGACGATCGCGGCGGTGAACAGCGTGTAGGCCACCAGGGAGGACGCGGACGCGTCAGTACCCGCGGTGAAAGCGGCGATGAGCAGAGCAGACGCGATCACCGCGATGATGCCCACCGAGGAAATCGGCGAGTTCGACGCACCGATCAGGCCAGCCATGTAACCGCAGACCGAGGCGATCACCAAGCCGGCGATGAGGATGAACAGGACAGAGATCGTCGTCAAAGCGAAGGCGTGCTGGTGAATATCGGTGTCGCGCTGGAAGTCCCAGAGCAGGAAGCCGATCGGGATCATGGACACCAAGATGACTGTGGAGACGATCGGGAACGGTATGTCCTGCTCCGTCACGTCGACCTCTGTGCCGGCGGCGCGCTTGCGCGAGCTGGACAGGGAGGCGCTGACCCCCTTGACCACCGGACCGGTGATCTTGATCAGGGTCCACAGTGCGGCGACGGCCATGGTGCCCACGCCGATGAAGCGGATCTCGGAGGCGAAGGTGGTGGAGACGATCTCGGAGAGATCGGCGACGGAACCGTCGACAATCGACGACGTGCGCCACGGAAGAAGAATGAAGAAGGAGATGACCACACCGGTGAGCATGGCGATGCCGACCGTCATGCCCACGAGGTGGCCCACGCCGATGAGCGCGAGGGAGAGCGAGCCGCCCAACATCGTCGCGCCCTTGGCGAATTTGAAGGTGCCCGCGATCTCGCTGGCAGCCGCCTTCATCGCGGCGAGCAGGCCGTAGAACGCGGAGACGATGCCGCCGATGACGATGGTGCGCAGACCCTTGACGTTCTCCTCGTTATTCGGGTCGCCGTCGCCGACGCGCAGCACCTCGGCTGCTGCCACGCCCTCCGGATACGGCAGGTCGGAGCCGGTGACCAGCGCGCGGCGCAGCGGCACCGAGAACATCACGCCCAGCGTGCCGCCGAGCGCGCACACCAGCGCCGTCGTCCAGAACGGGAAGCCCTGCCAGTAGCCGATCATCACCAGACCCGGCAGCACGAAGATGATCGCAGACAGCGTGCCCGCCGCCGACGCGATCGTCTGCACAATGTTGTTCTCCTTCACATTGTGCCCGGCAAATTTGCGCAGCACCGCCATCGAAATGACGGCCGCAGGAATGGACGTCGCGAACGTCAGGCCCACTTTCAGGCCCAGGTACACATTCGCCGCGGTGAACACGAGCGTGATCAAACCGCCGATGATGATGCCGCGCAGTGTGAGCTCGCGCAGTTGCGTCCCGTTATCCATTTCCAACCTTTCTCACGGTGTAATGGCAGGAACATTACTCTGCCGCCAACAACGGTTGAAAACTGGAACGATCTATGCGGGCCAGGGGTTTTGACCGGCCACGCGCCGTCGATAAGCGTTGCCCCTAGAACTCGCTGTGGAACCTGCCGCTCTTTCTGCGCACGACCACCACGGGCCTCGGCTGCGGGAGCCAGTAGCGGAAATAGCGCTCCTTCATGTGTGCGATTGCCGCTTGATGTCTTTGGGCAGGCCGATCGCCTCGCCACACTAGCCGAACGGCAGCTCCTCCCCCGACAGCATGCGCGCGACCTTTCGGTTCTGCATCGGGTCCTCGTTGCCTTTCCAGCGCGCGTTCTTGTCCACAGAGATGTCCACGGCGACCATGCTCCCGCTTGACGACGGGGTCGAACAGGTTCCTGACATACGGCCACGCGATCTGCACGACCAGCGAGACGAGCAAAAGGGTCAGGACGACCGTTTTGAACGGATCCTCCGCCATGTGCCCCGCGAACCATTCCGTCACCTCACGCACCCCCCTAGGTCGATGTAGCGCCGATGCTACAAGGCAGACGCGCCGCGCACCGCGGATTCGGGCGCTGGTACGTTCGAGCTCATGAGCACTTTTGAACCGAACCGCGAACGGATTTTCAACGACCTTTCCGCACTCGTGTCCTTCAATTCGCCCCACTCCGTGCCGGAGCTCGCCGAGCAGCACGCCGGCGCCGCCGACTGGGTCGCAAGCGCCTTGGCCGAGCGCGGCCTCGAGGTCGAGCGCCACGCCACCGTGGACAACGCCGACGCGATCATCGCCCGCAAGCACGTCAGCGACGACGCCCCGACCGTCCTCCTTTACTCCCACTACGACGTCGTCCCGGCCGGCGACCCGGCAGCCTGGACCGCGGACCCGTTCACGCTCACCGAGCGCGACGGCCGCTGGTACGGCCGCGGCGCCGCCGACTGCAAGGGCAACGTCGCGATGCACCTTGAGGCACTTCGGCTTATCGACGAAGCCGGCGGCACCGACGCCAACCTCGTCGTCCTCGTCGAGGGCTCCGAGGAGCTCGGCGGCGGTGGTCTGGAGAATCTGATCGAGGAGAAGCCGGAACTGTTCGCAGCCGACATCATTCTCATCGCCGACTCCGGCAACGTCACCGTGGGCACCCCGACCCTGACCACCGCTCTGCGCGGCGGCGCCCAGCTCAAGGTCACGGTGGAGACCCTCCGCGGCGCCATCCACTCCGGCACCTTCGGCGGCCCCGCCCCGGACCCGGTCGCCGCCCTCATCCGCACGCTCGATTCGCTCCGCGACGAGACTGGCCGCACCACCATCGACGGCCTGGGCGACGCCCTTTCCGCCACCTGGCCCGGTCAGCCCTACGACACCGAAGCCTTCCGCAAGGACGCCGGCGTCCTCGACGGCGTCTCCCTCATGGGCGACATCGACTCTGGCGGCGAGAACGCCGCCGACATGGTGTGGGCCCGCCCCGCCGTCACCGTCATTGGCTTCACCTCCACCCCGGTCGACGAGGCCGTCAACGCCATCATCCCCCGCGCCGAAGCCCAGCTGAACCTCCGCGTCCCCGCTGGCATGGACCCCGCCGCGGCCGCCGAGGCCCTGAAGAAGCACATCATCGACCACACCCCCTGGGGCGCCAAGGTCGAGGTGGAGATCTTCGACGTCAACCACGGCTTCGCTACCGACCCGTCCCGCCCGGCCATCGCCCTCCTCGGCGAGTGCCTCGAGGAGGCGTACAAGGAGGCACCCGCTTCCGCCGCCCCCGGCGGCGTGTCCAACGACCTCGTTTCCGTCGGTTCCGGCGGCTCCATCCCCCTGACCGCCAAGCTGCAGGAGCACTACCCCGACGCCGCCATCGCCATGTACGGCGTCGAGGACAACAACGCCGGCATCCACTCCGTCGACGAGTCCGTGCACCCGTTCGAGATCGAGCGCGTGGCCGTCGCCGAGGCGAAGTTCCTCCAGCGTGTCACCTCGCTGTAAGTCGGGCTAGGGTGCCGCGCCCCGCCGGCCACGGCAACAGTCGGCTACGGCACAAACCCAGCTACTTAGACCCAGCTAATTGCCCTAAAACCGGTGAATAGCTGGATCCAGGTAGCTGGGTTTTCATTGCGTGGCCGCAGCTGCCCGAACTGGCGCAATCTGGACCCCGCGGCGAGACCGCGAAAACTAATTTCTCGAAATGTGTTGCGCATCACGCTTTACGTTGGCTAGTCTCAGACACATGCGAAAGCCGATTCTTCTACGAGCCCTAGTACTCAAGGTGGTACTAGAGGCCACCGACCCCAACGCGGAGTAACCGACTCCCCGCGGCGTGGGGCAGTGGTCGTTAACCACCCAGTACAGCGAGTCGGTACACCCCACACAATCACCGCGAAACGTAGAAGGACACGTGACCGTGTTTCACACCTCGACTCAGCACACCCAGCGCACCCAGAATTCCGGCAACCAGACTCGTACCACCGCAACTTCCACCGCAACCACCTCGGAGTTTGTCGGCAACGGCTTCACTACCACCCAGAACAACGCTCCCCAACGGACCCGCACGGAAGAGCGCGACCCGTTCCAGATCCGCTTCGATTCCCAGCGCCGCCTGCCGCGCGAGCTGCGCGAAGAGGCCATGGGCATGAACTGGACGCTCTTCAGTGCGACGTACGCGCCGACGCCGACGGTCAAGATCGCAGACATCGAGGCCCGTCGCGACCACTGGTGTTACACCACCTACTCGGCGAATATCACGCGCACGTCGAAGACGTTCCCGCCGGAGACGACGCACCACGAGGTCGCCACGTCGGGTCCGGCGCACGCGTTCGGGGCGATGCTTGCCGACGCAGGCCGCTACGTCGAGATCCTCGAATTCCACCAATTCACTCTGCACGAGGCCACGTTCACCGCCATCAAAGTCGCTCACCAAATCAACGAGAGCGACACCGCGTGGGCGATCGGGTTCGGTGCGACGAGCGAGACATCGATCGCCGCCGCGATGGCCTCGGGCGCACAGCGCATCTACGGCTAACACCGCGGACACAACACTGCGATTAAGAACGAGGTGCCGTGCGAATGGAAAAAATTCGCCACGTCACCCCCGAATAAAACTGAGTAGGTAGACTGCAAACGTTGGTCGCGCCAGCGATGACGCGCCTTTTTGATTTGGTTATACGTTGTTTTCCCAAGTTGGCAGGGTGTTTTCGCGTGCGCGCTGTTGGTTCAAGTGCTGCTTTCCGCATGGGCCAACGCACTCTTGATACCCCGCCGGACACGACACTCGGGAGGGCCGTGACACCGTGATCACCCTGCTTCTGGCGCTGATCGCCGCCGCAGCAGCAGCACCGCCATTGCTGCGGACGTTTGGGCGTCCGGCATTCGGCCTGCTAGCGCTCGTGCCGGGGCTGGGTTTCGGGTGGCTGGTCTACCAGTTCGCGAACGGCACGTTCAAAGACGGCGGCGAAATCCAGGCGGCGTATCCCTGGATGCCGGGAATGCACCTCAACCTCGAATTCCGGCTCGACGCGTACGCGGGGCTGTTCGGCCTGATCATCCTGGGCGTTGGCGCGCTGGTGCTCTTGTACTGCTGGGGGTATTTCAACTCGAACCCGCGGCGGCTGAGCATTTTCGGCGCGGAGCTGACTATGTTCGCGATGGCGATGTACGGCCTGGTCATCGCAGACAACTTCCTGATGATGTACATCTTCTGGGAAATCACCTCGGTGCTGTCGTTCCTGCTGGTCTCCTACTACGGCGAACGGGCGTCGTCGCGCAGGGCGGCGACGCAGGCGCTGTTGGTCACCACGTTCGGCGGACTGGCGATGCTTGTGGGGCTCATTCTCTTCGGCACGCAGACTGGGGCGTGGAAGATCTCGCAGATCGCCGGAATGACGGATCTGGACCAGATCACGGGCATCACCGCGGCAATCACGCTGATCTTGCTGGGCGCGCTGACGAAGTCGGCGCAAGCCCCGTTTCACTTCTGGCTCCCGGGTGCGATGGCGGCGCCGACACCGGTGTCGGCATACCTGCACTCCGCTGCCATGGTGAAGGCAGGCATCTATCTGGTGGGGCGGTTGGCGCCGGACTTCGCGTCGATAAGCGTGTGGCACATTGTGGTGCTGCCTGCCGGCGTGTTCACGATGCTGCTTGGCGGCTGGATGGCGCTCAAGCAGCGCGATCTCAAGCTGATTCTCGCCTACGGCACGGTCTCGCAGCTGGGGTTCATGACGGCGGTCGTGGGCGTGGGTTCGCGCGAGGCGACCATGGCGGGGCTCGCATTGGTCTTCGCGCACTCGCTGTTCAAGGCGGCGCTGTTCATGATCGTCGGCGCGATCGACCACACCTCAGGAACTCGCGATATCCGTGAGCTGTCGGGCCTGGGACGCAAGGAACCGCTGGTCGCCGTGCTGGCGGCGATCGCGGCGGCGTCGATGGCGGGCATCCCGCCACTGTGGGGCTTCGTCGCGAAGGAAGCGGTGCTCGAAGCCACGCTCCACGAGGAGCTGTTGTACGGCATGCCGCGCAACGTGCTACTCGTAGGTTTCGTGCTCGGCTCCGTGCTGACCATGACGTATTCGCTGTACTTCCTGTGGGGCGCGTTCGCGCGCAAACCGGGAAAGGAAATGCGCGCAGAGCTTATCGACGGCACCTCCCCCGCCGTCCGCGACATGCACCCCATCGAATTCCTGCAGTGGGCTCCCCCTGCGGTCCTCGTGCTGCTCACAGTGGTCTTCGGTCTCGTGCCGGCGCCGCTGTCGAACCTGTTCAACCAGTACCTGAACGTGCGGTTCCCGGAGGCCGAGCACCAGGACTTGGCGCTGTGGCACGGCGTCACGATCCCGCTGGGCCTGAGTGCCGTGATCATCGCGGCCGGCGCGGTGATGTTCTGGCAGCGCGAGGTAGTCAAAAAGGCGCAGTTCGAACGACCCGCCCTGGGCGATGCGGATGCGCTATGGGACAACATGCTGATAGTGCTGCGGCAGGCGTCGCTACGCCTGACGGCGTCGACTCAGCGCGGTTCGCTGACCATCAACCTCGCGGTGATTTTCAGCGTGCTCATGGTAGTTCCGCTGGGTGCGCTGCTCTTCGGAGATAGCGCGGACACGCACATGATCCTGTGGGATAACCCTTGGCAAGGCATGACAGTGGTCGTGATCGCTAGCGCCGCCGTGGCAGCGACCGTGATCCGGAATCGTCTGTCGCTGATCATTCTGGTCGGGCTCACCGGCTACGGCTCGGCGGTGCTCTTCGCGCTGCACGGCGCCCCGGACTTGGCGCTGACGCAGGTGCTGGTGGAGACCCTGGTGATGGTCGTGTTCATGCTGGTCCTGCGCAAGCTTCCCACCGAGATCGACGTGAAGAAGGACGCCGACGTGCGCATGCGCGCGTGGCTGTCGGTGGGAACAGGCCTGTCCGTCGTCGTGGTCGCGATGGCGGCGATGTCCGCGCGCATGCGCGAGCCGATTTCGAAGCTCATGCCGGACCTCGCCTACGAGATCGGCCACGGCCGCAATACCGTGAACGTTCTGCTCGTGGACCTGCGCGCGACGGACACCCTGGGCGAGATCAGCGTGCTGGTCATCGCCGCGACCGGCGTGGCCAGCCTGATCTACCGCACCGAATCCTTCACCCGCGACTCGCGCCGCCCGACGCTGTCCGCGCGCCGCCCGCGCTGGCTCGCCTCGGGCGTGGAGGGCGAGAAGGCCCAAAACCGCTCGATCATGGTCGACGTGGTCACCCGCCTGCTCTTCCCGGCCATGGTGCTGCTTTCCGCCTACTTCTTCTTCTCCGGCCACAACTCCCCCGGTGGTGGCTTCGCCGGTGGCCTAGTCATGGGGCTTGCTCTCACGCTGCGCTACCTGGCCGGCGGCCGCGACGAGCTGGAGGAGGCACTGCCGGTCGACCCGTCGAAACTGCTCGGCACCGGTCTGCTGCTCTCCGGAGCGGCAGCCGTCATCCCAATGTTCCTCGGCCACCCGCCGCTTGCCAGCGGCTACATCGAGCCGGAGCTTCCGCTCATCGGGACCGTCACGGTGCCGTCGGCGCTGCTTTTCGATGCTGGCGTCTACACCATCGTCATCGGCCTGGTCATGCACATCCTCACCTCACTCGGCAGCCAGATCGACCGCGAAGAGGACCAGCGTAAGGAACGCGCCCGCGACCGTGCCCGCGCCCTGCAGCGCAAGAACGAGGAGCGCAAGCGCGCCCGCGAAGAGAACGCCCGGCAGCGAGCGGCGGAGCGTGCCGAGCAACGCTCGGCGGAGCAACGCGCCGCCGAGCGGTCCTCCGAGCAGGCGGCCGAGCGCATCGCGCAGCGGGTCTCCCAGCGCTCATCGCAAAGACGGTCGCAGAGTTCCGGCTCCACCAGGCTGAAAGAGCATGAGGGCGGGACGGATGTCGTCGATAAGCGTGCTGAAAATGGAAGGGAGGCGTGACCGTGGAAGCGAACCTATTTTTGATCATCGCCTCCGGCGTGCTGATCGCGGCGGGCGTGTACCTGATGCTCGACCGCGCGATGACGCGGATGCTGCTCGGCGTGATACTGATCGGCAACGGCGCGAATTTGCTGCTGCTCCAATCGGGTGGTCAAGCGGGCGCTC
This sequence comes from Corynebacterium appendicis CIP 107643, assembly GCF_030408415.1. Classification (NCBI taxonomy): domain Bacteria; kingdom Bacillati; phylum Actinomycetota; class Actinomycetes; order Mycobacteriales; family Corynebacteriaceae; genus Corynebacterium; species Corynebacterium appendicis. The sequence goes on from NZ_CP046976.1 coordinate 2,014,813, forward strand.
CGCCGATCATCGGCCGTGAGTCAATGGCCGCGGACCAGACGGCGGACCCGCTGGCGCAAGCGATGATTCTGACCGCGATCGTGATCTCGATGGCGATGGTGTCGTTCATCTTGGCGCTGCTCTACAGGCAGTACCGCTACCGCACCGACGACGTCATCGAGCACGACGCGGAGGACCAGGCGATCGCCGCGCGCCCGGCGACCCCCTCAGCTGCGCCTGATGCGGATGCATCCGACGACCCGGAGACCGGCCGTCTACGCAGCGGCGGCGACGCATTCGGCCCGCGCTCCTTCGAGGAGCCGCTGAAGGAGGGTGACGATGACTGATCCTGCATTCGCACACCCGACGTTCTACGAGAACTACGTCGACTTCCTGCTGCCGGTGATGCCGTACCTCATCCCGCTGCCGGTGCTGCTGCCGGCACTGGCCGCGGCGCTGATTCTGCTTGCGGGCAAGAGTCGCGCTCTGCAGCGCAATATCGCGTTCTTCACCTTCCTGGTGCTCGCGGTGATCGCGGCATCGATGATTCTGGTGGCGGATATCGCCGGCATCCAGACGCTGCAGATGGGCGGCTGGGATGCGCCGATCGGCATCACGTTCGTGGCCGACCGGTTGTCCGGAATCATGCTGTTCGTCTCGGCGATCGTGCTGTTCTGCGTCATGTGGTTCGCGATCAGCCAGGGTATCCGCGACGGCAACGAGAACGACCCGGTCGATGTCTTCCTGCCGATCTACATGCTGCTGTCGATGGGCGTGAACTTGTCGTTCCTCGCGGGCGACCTGTTCAACCTGTACGTCGGCTTCGAGATCTTCCTGGTGGCGTCCTACATCCTGCTCACCATGGGCGCCTCGCCGCTGCGTGTGCGCGCGGGTATTAGCTACGTGATGGTCTCGATGGCGTCATCGATGATCTTCATCTTCGCCCTCGGTCTCGTCTACGCGTCGGTGGGCACAGTGAATATGGCGCAGGCGGGCATGCGGCTGGAGGAGATTCCCGACGGCACGCGCGCCGCGATCTTCGCCACCTTGCTCGTGGCCTTCGGCATCAAGGCGGCGGTCTTCCCGCTCGACGCGTGGCTGCCGGACTCCTACCCCACCGCCGCATCCCTGGTCACCGCAGTGTTCGCGGGCCTGCTCACCAAGGTCGGCGTCTACTCCATCATCCGCGTGCGCGTGACCATGTTCCCCGACCAACCGTTGAGCAACCTGCTCATGTGGGTCGCGCTCGCCACGATGGTGGTGGGCGTGATGGGTGCACTGGCGCAGAACGACATCAAGCGTCTTTTGTCGTTCACCCTGGTCAGCCACATCGGCTACATGATCTTCGGTGTCGCCCTGGGCACCTCGCACGGACTAAGCGGCGCGATCTTCTACGCTGTCCACCACATTCTGGTGCAGACCTCGCTGTTCCTCGTGGTCAGCCTCATCGAGCGCCAGATGGGCTCCTCGCAGCTGCGCCGCCTGGGCTCGCTGATGTACACCGCGCCCGTCATCGCACTGCTCTACATCGTCCCCGCGCTCAACCTGGGCGGCATCCCGCCGTTCTCCGGCTTCATCGGCAAGGTCATGCTCATCGAGGCCGGCGCCGAGGACGGCTCGTGGCGCTCGTGGGTGCTCATCGTCGGCGCCGTTGTCACCTCGCTGCTCACGCTCTACGCCATGATGATCGTTTGGTCCAAGGCATTCCTCCGCGACCGCTCCGACGCTCCCGAAGGCAATGTCGTCTCCGTCCGCCTCAGCCCGCTCGGCGACGTCTCCGACACCGTCGCGCTCGAAGACAGCCACGACGCCGGCCGCGTCCCCGCCGGCATGGTCGCCTCCACCGCAACACTCGTCGCCGCGTCCGTGGCCATCACCTTCCTCGCCGGCCCCATCTCCGCGATCACCGGCCGCGCCGCCGACTCCGCGCTCGACACCGCGCTTTACCGCCACGCGGTGCTTGGCGACGACTGGTCGAATCCTTCCCGGACGCTGGATCACACCACGCTTGACGACGATTCCGACGCCCTCCCCAACCGCGTCCACGACATCGAGGAACCCAGCCCCGGCGTGACGACGATACCCGTTCCCTCCCCCGTGCCCGAGTCGGGCGAGCCGGCTGGGCCTGCGGAGCCGGCTGAACCTGATGAGGAGGCGAACCAATGATTCCCGATAACCTCCCCTCGCCGCGCCTGACGTCGGCCGGCAGTCTCTCCGACCGCTTCCGCCCCTGGTTCATCTTCTGGATGACGCTCATGTGGATCCTGCTCATGGGCGAGATCACCTGGGCGAATGTTGTCGCCGGGGCTGGCCTGGGATTGGCAATCACGATGCTGCTGCCCCTGCCGAAGCTGCCCACCGGCGGCGTGAGCGTGAACCTGCCGAAGCTGGTCGTGTTCCTCATCCGGTGGGTGGGCGAACTCCTCGTCGCGGCGGTCCAGGTGTCGTGGTTGGCGATCCGCCCGGCGGGCCCGCCCAAAAGCGCGATCTTCAAAGTCCCGATGCGTCTCAATTCCGAGCTGGTGCTCTACTTCGCCACGTGCGCCTACAACCTCCAGCCCGGCGGCTGCGTCACCGATATCGACCTGGCGAACCGCACGTGGACCATCCACGTCCTGTCCGCGGGGACGCAGAAGGATGTGGAGAAGGCGCTGGCGGACGTCGATAAGCTTGAGCGCTCGATGATCGCTATTTTTGAGAAGAGAAAGGCCCACAAACATGGATGACGCGATCTACAACTCCGTGCTCGCGGTGGCGGCTGTGCTGCTCGTAGTCGGGTTTTTCATCACGACATGGCGACTGGTGATCGGGCCGAATTCGCTCGACCGCGCCATCGCGATGGACGGCATTGTCGCCTCCATCCAGTGCGCGCTGGCGACCTATATTTGCTGGACGCTGGACACGACCGTGGTCAACGCGATGGTCGTCGTGGCGCTCCTCGGCTTCATCGGCTCGCTGTCCGTCGCCCGCTTCCGCAAGAGGGACGGTGCGGTCTAATGTCGCTGAATTGGGAATTCATCTCCGACGTCCTGTCGCTGATCTTCATCGTGCTCGGCGCGCTGCAGGTCTTCTTCGCGTCCGTCGGCATCGCGCGCTTCAACACCACGCTCGCGCGCGTCCACGCCGTGACCAAGCCGCAGACCGTCGGTCTCATCATGGTGATCCTCGGTGTCATCTTCCGCCTGACCGGATCCGAGCATTTCGACGTCGGCCAGCGCGGCGACGTGGGCATGCTCTTCCTGCTCGTCCTCTTCGCGCTCATGACCAACCCGGTCACCGCACAGCGCCTCGGCCGCGTGTCCCGCCGCGAGGGCCTCTACGGCGACGAGGACGACATCGCCGTCAACGAGCACCCCGGCGATCTGCAGCGGAGCGCTTAGCTCGGGCGCTCGGGTTTTGAACGCTGGGTTTTATGCGCCCGGGTGCCCGGCGCGGAGCTCGTCCACCGCCTGGTCCACCGCGCCGCGCCAATCGCCCGTCGCCTCGTACACCGCGCGCTGACGCTGGTAGGCCGCGCCGTTGTCCACGATCTTTTCAATCAGGTTCAGCTCGTCGACGCAGCTGAGACGCTTAGCGACGGGCCGCAGCTGACCCACCATGTCCCTCAACTCATCGGTGACCAGGCGCTCGTCTGTGTCCCGGCTGGTGATCACCTCGGCCTCGAGCCCGTAGCGGGCCCCGCGCCACTTATTCTCCGCCACGTGCCAGGGCTGGAGAGTGGGGAGTTCCTCTCCGCGGTCGATCATCTCGTCGTAGTGCACGACGAGGCAGTGCGTCAGCGCGACAATGGCGGCGAGCTCTTCCAGGTTCGTCGCCGCGTCCGAAATGCGCACCTCGACGGTGCCCCACTTGGCGGCGGGGCGGACGTCGAAATGCATGGATCCGGTGTGCGACGTCACGCCAGACTTCGTCTGGTCGCGCATGAAATCGACCCACTCCTGCCAGCTTCCGAACTGGTACGGCATGCCCGCTGTGGGCAACTGCTGGTAGAGCATCGTGCGGTTCGACGCGTAGCCGGTGTCCAGGCCCTCCCACGCCGGGCTCGACGCGCTAATGGCCAGCAGGTGCGGGTACTTCGTCATCACCGCGTTGATGATCGGCCACACACGGTCCTCATGGCGGATGCCCACATGCACGTGCGTGCCCCACAGCAGCATCTGCTGGCCCCAGTACTGGGTCCGGTTGATGATCTCCGTGTACGTCGGCTTGTCCCCCACCGGCTGCGTCCGGAAATCCGCGAACGGGTGTCCTCCGCCCGCCCACAGCTTCAAGTTCTTCTCGTCCGTGACTTGCTGGATCTTGTCCTTGGTCTCCCGCAGGTAGGCCATCGCCTCGGCGGTGGTCTGGCACACCGGCGTGACCAGCTCGATGGTGTTCTTCAGGAACTCCTTTTCCAGGTGCGTCTCCGGCCACCGCTGCTCCACCGCCTCGATGACCTCGGCCGCGTACGGCACCAAGTCCCTGGTCTCCGGGTCGACGAGAGCGATCTCCCACTCGACCCCCAGGCTCGGCCCCTCCGAACGGTTGAAGTCCCGGAAAGGATCCATCACTGCCTGGTTTTCTGGCACAGTCATTCTCTCTGAATACGGCAAGAACCGCCCCCGCGCAAATCATTGCGGGGGCGGTCCGGGGTTTAGTTTCAGGGTTCTAGCCGTGGCGGCCGCTCTAGTTTGGCTCGGGCCGCACTGAGACCGCGTTTACAGGGCGACCTCGCGGTTCTCCGCCAGCACCAGCGTCAGCGAACCGGGCTTCTTGGCCTCGGCGGGGACGCGGTCGTCGTTAGCAATCGCGATGCCGCCGACCGTGTCCGCCAGCTCGCGCGCCCGGTCCTCAGCCCCCGGCGTGGCGGGGTCGAACAGCACCGTGTTCTGCTCGAAGATCGCGGACTCGCCCGGGATGTTGCCGACCTCGCCGACATTGATTCCCTTGCCGCGCGCCTGGCCCGCGACCTGGTCCGCGAAGCCCGGCATCGCCGAGTTGTTGTAGACGTTCACCGTCTGGTTCTCCCGCGTCATCGGGTTGTTCGGGCCTGCCGGCGCGTTGTTGTCGGCCTGGCCTGCGCCCGCGCCCGGCTGGCGGTTCTGGTCGCCCGCCTCGCCGCCCTGCTGGGCGTTGGCGTTCTCGGCATTCTGGCCGTTTTGGCCGTTGGCGTCGTCGGAGTTCTGGCCTGCGTTATTCCGCGCGTTCGGGTCGTTGGGGTTCTCGCCCTGGGCCGCGCCGTTCTGGCCGCTTTGGCCGTTCTGCCCCTGCACGTCCTGGCCGCTCTGGTCCTGCGCCGACTGGCTTGCCGGATCGTTGGCCGCCTGATCGTCGGAGCCTCCCTTAGTCATCGCGTACACACCCCACAGTGCCAGCAGCAGTGCCACGGCAATGAGGATCATGGCGAGACCGCGCTTCGGCACGCCGCCCGCAGCGGCCGCGGTGCTCGATCCGGTGCCGGCTGCACCTGCCGCTCGCTTGCGCGGTGCGCCTTCGCTAGCGGCGGCCGTGGCGCCAGCTCCTGCGGCGGCGACGGCTCGGTCGTCTTCATCGTTGACGTGTTCTGCGCGGTCATCGACGCGGTCGTAATCGTCGTAGTCGGCGCGATCGTCGTAGGCCGCGGCTTTGGAGGTGTAGCCGTAGTCGTTGTCGCCCTCGATGTAATCGGCGGGTTCGAGTTCGGGCTCGACATAATCGGCACCGGCTGTTCCGGCTTCGTGGTTAGGCGCGTAGCCGTAGCCATCCCCGCGGGTTTCGCGGCCCCCGGTGTAGCCGTAGCCGGCAGAGTCGGCCTCGTCGCGACGGTGGTGCTTGCCGCGCGCAACCGGTTCACGCTGGGCGGCCTCGTCAGCTGTAATTTCACCGGTTGAAGTCGTGTGGTACGTGCGGTCGGCTCGGGGGTCGTACTGGTCGCGGGAGTCGTAGTACTCATCCAACGCCTCGTCGAAGGAGCTGTCACCGGCGGCTTCGTAGTGGTCGGATGCAGGTTCCTGCACCAGGTCGTCCGCGAGGTCGTCGCGGTCCTGCAGCAGATCCTCGCCTTTGTCGCGGCTAAAGAACTTGCGTGCGCCGCCGAAGCGGCCTTTGCGCGGGTCACGGTTACCAGGATTCACATTAGTCACAGCCGTCACCCTAATGTGCTGAACCGTTCATTCTTTATCCCAACACGCCGAAACCGCCAACTATGCGCTGCATAGTCCCAGGGGAAATGCCGGTGCCTGCCGCGTGCCGACTATGCCCTGCATAGTTCCTGCGGTTATGCCGAGACCGACGAGCGGAGGGAGCCAAGCGGACCCAGCAAACCGCTACCCCTCACCACCACCGAGAACGCGCTGCTCCCGGATGCGCTGCAGACGCCGGACGAGCTGGGGCCGCTCGGCGAGCGCGTCGGGAGAATCGATCAGAGAGTTGAGCTTCTGGTAGTACCGGAACGGAGATATGCCCAGCTCAGCGCGGATGGCGTCTTCGCGGGCGCCGAGGCTGCGGGGGGCGCGGCCAGCGAAATCGAGAATAGCCAAGTCAGACGGGTCCACAGCCGAAACTATAACGGCCCGACCCGCGAAACTATACTGAACCGCATGATCCGACCGATTGTCATTTACGGCGACCCTGTCCTGCATACCCCGACTGAACCGGTGACGGAGCCGATCGAGGAGCTGCAGGAGCTCATTGCGGACATGCACGAGACGATGGACGCGGCGCACGGGGTGGGGCTAGCGGCGAACCAGATTGGCGTCGATAAGCGGCTGTTCGTCTACCACTGCCCGGACGGCGACACGATGCGCCGCGGCACGGTGATCAATCCGGTGCTGGAGACTAGCGAGATCCCGAAGACGATGCCGAGCGAGGACGACGACGAAGGCTGCCTGTCCGTCCCGGGCGAGTCCTTCCCCACCGGCCGCGCGGACTGGGCGAAGGTGACGGGCCTGGACGAGAACGGCAACGAGATCGAGGTCGAGGGCGCCGGTTTCTTCGCGCGCTGCCTGCAGCATGAGGTCGGCCACCTCGACGGGTACGTCTACCTGGATGTCCTCACCGGACGCTACAAGCGTGAGGCCAAGCGCGCGATCAAGCGCAACGGTTGGGACCACGCGGGCAACACGTGGCTGCCGGGCACGGACCCCGACCCGTTCGGCCACTAGTGTTCCGTAAAGAACCGGTCAGCCCCGGCGACCGCGTCGTCGTCCGCCGCAGGCACGGCAACCACGCCACAGACGTCATCGGGCACGTGGTCACGCTCGACCCGCTCGTCGTCCGCCCGCAGAAAGTTGGTGGCCTCCCATCGGACGCGGAGGCGATCCGCATCGACGAACCGATCGTCGTCCGCCGCCTCAGCCCGCGCCGCATCCGCAACAGCGACATCCGCGCCGTCGAGACCGCCACGGCCCGCGCGTTCCCCGGCCAAGAGCATTCGCTTATCGACGCCTGGCTTGCCCGCTCCGGCTCCTCCATCACCGAACGCTCTAATTCCGCTACCCCGATCGGGCACTCGGCCAGCCTGCAGCCGGTGCCGATCGACAAGATTGGGCAGTTCTACCGCGAACGCAGGATGCCGGTGCGGTTGCTGATCCCGGAGCGCATCGGCAAGCCGGCTCTCCACTTGGTCGAACGAAATCCGAACGCTTGGGAGCTCGGCCCGGAGATCATCACGATGACCCGGTCGCTCGAGGATCTCGGGGACCTACCCGCCTCCAAGCCCGACGTAGAATTCCGCATCGACACAGAGCCCGACGACGCCTGGCTGGACATGTACCACTTCCGCGGCCGTCCGCTGCCGCCGGAAGCGCTCGCGGAGCTGGCAGAGGAGATCGACGGGGAGCTCGGCTTCGGCCGCCTGCTCGCGCACGCCCGCGAGCCCGACGAGCACACCATCGCGATCACACGCGGCACCATCACCTCGTCCGATGACGGACGCGTCTGGCTCGGCTACTCCGCCGTCGAGGTCGCGCCGGACTACCGCCGCCAAGGCCTCGGCATCGCGCTCGGCGAGCACATGCTCCACTGGGGAGCCTCCCGCGGCGCGACCAACGCCTACCTGCAAGTCCTCGCCACCAACGACGCCGGGATCGGGCTGTACGACAAGCTCGGATTCATCGAGCACCACCGCCACCGCTACGCCACCCTGAAACTCGAGGGTGATCTAGGGTAGAGCGCATGCGGATTGCCACGTGGAACATCAACTCGGTGCGTACGCGCGTCGACCGCGCCGTCGCGTTTCTGGAGCGCAACGACATCGACGTCCTGGCTATGCAGGAAACCAAGTGCGCGGACGACAAATTCCCGTACTCGGCGTTCGAGGCGGCGGGCTACGAGGTCGCCCACGTCGGCTACCACCAGTGGAACGGTGTCGCGCTGATTTCGCGCGTGGGCCTGGACAATGTCAGAGACCACTTCCCCAACCAGCCGCGCTTCCACAAAGATCCTGAAAAACCGCAAGAACGAGAGGCACGAGCAGTCGGCGCCACCTGCGGCGGGGTGGACATCTGGAGCCTGTACGTCCCCAACGGCCGCGAGATCGGCGACCGCCACTACGACTACAAGCTCGAGTTCCTGTGGCGCCTCGCCGAGGCCGTCGAGCCGGGTACTCCGCAGGTCTTCTGCGGCGACTACAACATCGCCCCGACCGACAAGGACGTGTGGGACCGCGCCTTCTTCGAAGGCAAGACGCACGTCACGGAGCCGGAGCGTGCGGCCTTCGACAACCTCCTCGAATCCGGGCTCGCTCCCATTAAGCACGAGGACCCGTATTCATATTGGGATTACAAGGCCATGCGCTTCCAAAAGAATGAAGGCATGCTCATCGATTTCCAGTTGACGGGAATGGAGGCAGGGGGGTTCGTCGATAAGCATGAGCGCGAAGGCAAGGGCGCTTCTGACCACGCACCCGTCGTCGCGGACTACGACGTGACGCGCGTGCTTATCGACGACGTCCGATGATCCCCGACCTTTCCACCTGGCAACTGATCCTGATGATCGTGGATTACACGATCAAATTCGCCGTGATCGGTGTCATCCCCGAAAACCGCAAACCGTCCAGCGCGAACGCATGGCTGCTGGTCATCCTCCTGATCCCGTTCATCGGCCTGCCGCTGTATTTCTTCTTCGGTTCGACGTATCTCTCGCGGCGGCGCCACCGCATCCAAAAAGAAGCGCACAACGAGATCAACGACGTCCACGCCGAATTCCCCGACGTGCCCGACAGCGTGCGACTCTCCGGCGACGTCGCGTCGATGGCGCACCTCAACCGCACGCTCACCGGGTACCCCGCGCTCGAAGGCCACGCGAAAGCGCTGTGGACCGACTACCAAAAGACAATGCTGCGCATCGCCGAGCTTATCGACGCCTCCACCTCCCACGTCCACATCGAAATCTACGCCCAAGCCTGGGACACCACGACAGCCCCCGTGTTCGAGGCAATGGAGCGCGCCGTTTCCCGCGGCGTGAAAGTCCGTGTGCTTTTCGACCACATCGGCTCCCAGAAATACCCCGGCTTCCGCGCGTTCAAGCGCAAGCTCACCGCCGCCGGCATCGAGTGGAACCTCATGCTTCCCCTGCTGCCGCTGCAGTGGCGCTTCCGCCGGCCCGACCTGCGCAACCACCGCAAGCTCATCGTCATCGATGACCGCGTCGCGATGATGGGCTCCTTCAACCTCATCGACCGCTCCTACCTGGTGCGCAGCCACGTCAAGAAGGGACGCCAGTGGGTGGACTCGTTTGTCGAACTCACCGGCCCGATCGTCGCCTCGCTTGAGTCCCTGTTCGCCGTCGACTGGTACACCGAATCCGGCGAAGTCATCGACATCACCCCGCCGCACGACAACGAGCCAGCTGCCGACACTTCCACGTTGCAGCTCATCCCCTCCGGCCCCGGATACACCACCGAGCCCAACCTGCGGATGTTCAACACCCTCATCCACCACGCGCGTGAAAGGTTGGTTCTTTGTTCACCATATTTCGTGCCCGACGACTCCATGCTCGAGGCCATCACCACCGCTTGTTACAGGGGTGTCCGTGTGGATCTTCTCGTGGGCGAGAAAGCCGACCAGTTCATGGTCCAACACGCCCAATCCGCCTACTACCAGCAGCTTCTCGAGGCCGGCGTCCACATCTGGCAGTTCCCCGCCCCCTACGTCCTCCACTCCAAGTTCGCCATCGCCGACCCCGTCGCCTGGGCCGACTCCCCTTCCGAACAGTCCAATCCGGAAGCTTTCGAAGGCTCCCCCAAAGCCAGCTCCACCCCTGATGCCGCGACCGCCGCCGACCTACACGAAATCGCCATCATGGGCAGCTCCAACATGGACATGCGCTCGTTCTCCCTCAATTACGAGAACAGCCTGTTCGTCCTGGACGGCCCCCTCATCACCGACCTGTGCGACCTCGCCGCCGCCTACCTCTCCGTCTCCCACGAGCTCACCCTCGAAGAGTGGAACCAGCGGTCCTGGTTCCGCCGCTACATCGACAACGTGCTCAAACTGACTTCGGCGCTGCAGTAGCACGCACCCAAGATCGTGCAGGCAAGCTACCCAGTGAATCTGTTTACATATCCCACTTGCACGCTTCCTTATATGCGCAGGTAGGAGCGTTTATGGCTTTTCGGACGGTACCGCGAAATGTAAACAGATTCACCAGCGGGTTCTGAAAGCGCGCGACCCGCGCCCTGGCCATGACGCGGCACCGAGGAAAGAGTGAAAAAGAACGGGAAAAGAAAACCTGCGGCGGGAAGATCCAACCGCAGGTGACTCCTTGTTTGTGGGCTCACGCTTAGGCGTCGCGGCGCTCCAGGAGCAAAAGGCCGACGCAGTAGACCACGACTGCCCACACAACGACGATGCCGAAGGCGCCCCACACGCCGATCGCGTCGCCTCCGAAGGGGTTGGGCGCCTGCGGCGGGGTGTTCAGTGCGAAGATGGTCATGTTCTGGAACGGAGCGATGAACTGCAGCTTCGTCCCGATCTTGGGAATGAAAGCGAGGATCGTCTCGATGATCGGCAGTGCCAGCACGATCACCACGACACCGGCCGTAGCCCGGATGATCCAGCCGAGCCCCTGCACGAGCAGGACAACGATGAAGGACAGGAGCGGCAAAGCCCACAGGGCACGCCGGGCGAAGATATCGCTGGTCCAGTTGATCGGGTTGGGCGCCAAAGCATCGCCGACTGTGTACGAGACCACCAAGGTGACCAGCGTGATCACTGCGGCGATCAGACCGTAAACCACCAGCTTGGCCAGGGCGACCTGCCAGCGGCGGGGCGTGATCGCGAAGTTGATGGAGTTGACGTTGTAGCGGTATTCGGTAGTCACGACCATCGCCGCCTGAATCATCAGCGGGATGAGGCCCAAGGCCAGGAAGTTCTGGGCGGCGATCGCGGCGGCATAGAGCGGGTACTCAGTGCTATCCAGGGCCGCACTGACACCGGTGAAAAACACCGGAAGCAAGATGGCCAGGCCCGTGGTCCACCAGAGGGACTTGGTGGTGCGGAGTTTCGTCCATTCGGAAAGCATTGTATTAAGCACGGTGATCTCCCGTCATGGAATCGAAAGTGTCGGGGCCAGCCGACGCGGAACCAGTGGGGTCAGCGGAACCAGCGGCAGGACCAGCGGCCGGCCCCGCGGGCATCCCAGTCTGGTATTCGACGGCGCTCTCGGTGCGGCGGATGTAGGCGTCTTCGAGGGAGGCGCGGCGCTCGGAAAGCTCGGTGAGCATGATGCCGGTCGAGAACGCGAGTGCGCCGATGTCCTCGGAGGAGCGGCTGGGGATCTCCAATACAGCGCGGCCGTCGAGGTCGGCGGCTTGGGTGAACTCAATTCCTTCCGAGCGAAGGGCAGCGGCGAACTGGTCGAGGTGCGGGGTGCGCACGACGGTGGTGACGGCGGAGTTCTCCTTGATGAACTCGTGGACGGCCCCGGCTGCGACAAGGCGGCCCTTGCCGATGACCACGAGCTGGTCGGCGGTCTGAGCCATCTCGGAAAGCAGGTGGGAGGACACCAGCACGGTGCGGCCTTCAGCGGCGAAGCGGCGCAGCAGTTCGCGGACCCAGCGGATGCCTTCGGGGTCGAGGCCGTTGACGGGCTCGTCGAGGATCAGGTATTCGGGGTCGCCGAGCATGGCTGCGGCAATGCCGAGGCGCTGGCCCATACCGAGGGAAAAACCACCAGCCTTTTTATTCGCCACAGAGGTCAGGCCGACCAGGTCGAGCACTTCATCGACGCGGGAGGTCGGGATGCCCGAGGCTTGGGCCTGCCACAGCAGCGCGTTGCGGGCGGAGCGGTTGGGGTGGATCGCCTTGGCATCCAGAAGCGCCCCGACCTTGCGGAGGGGGTTGGAAAGGGAGCGGTAGGGGGCGCCGTCGATAAGCGCGGTGCCTGATGTTGGCGTGTCGAGGCCTAAGATCATGCGCATCGTCGTCGATTTGCCGGCGCCGTTCGGCCCGAGGAAGCCGGTGACCACGCCGGGCTCGACCTGGAACGTGAGGTCGTCGACCGCGCGGACCTGCCCATATTCTTTGGTCAGGTTCTGTACGTCAATCATGCGATTCAGCGTGCCACAAAAGCACGCTTAACGACGACTCAAACCCCCGGTGCAGCTCATACTCCCTGATTCTGTTCAGCGGAACCCACAGAAGCTCCATAGATTCTGCGTTGGGTTCAAGGTCGATGGGCTCACCGGTCGTGGTGTGCGCCATGACGGTGGTGTAGGTCCAGCCGGGCTCTTCGCCTGCGGTGACCAGCTCTTTTTCCACTGAGACGAGCGAGGTGTCGATCCCGCACTCCTCCACCGTCTCGCGCAGCGCCGCCTCCTGCGCCGTCTCGTGCGAATCGCGCGCGCCGCCGGGCAGCGCCCACGTCCCGCCGTCGGCGACCCAGTGCGCCCGGTGCTGCAGCAGCACCGTGCCCCCGGCGCGCAGGAACAGTCCCGCCGCACCGTACTTTCCCCACACGCGCTTGCCGCCGGGGCCGTCGACCCACCCGTTGCCGTCACCTTCCATGCGAACCAGTCTAACGGTGCACATGAACCACGGTGCTAGTGCGCTATTCTGGGGCAATGACGCGGGCACAGCGGGCGGAGCGAGCGAAGCGGCGGGAGAAGGCAGCCACCCAGGCCGTCGTTGCCGCCGCCGAACCAGCCGACCGCAAGGCCGTCAAACTTCCCCGCTTCACCCCGCGGAAGTCGAAGGCTCGCCCGGACGACCTGGTGGCGCACGAGGACGCATGGCTGGACCAGCTGGAGGAGACGCCGCGGCGGAAGGGGCTGCACGGCATCAGGACCCGCCTGGGGGAGTACATGGGCGGCACAGGTCGTTGGGTGGGGGATGCGTGGGGGTTTGTGAGTTCGACCGTCGGCAAGCTTTTGCTGATGTTGCTGATGGTGACGTTGTTCATGGTCGCGGGCGCGTGGGCGGCGTCGCAGGCGAGCGCGAACCGTGAGTCGGGGCTGCAGACGCTGCTGAATGCGACGGAGCCGATGAGCAATTCGGCGCACACGCTGTTCACGTCGATGAGCCAGGCGGACGCGTTGGCGACAACGTCGTTCGTGCAGCCCGGTCTGCAGACGGCGGAGTCGCATCAGGAATACCTGGACGCGATCGACAGCGCGGTGGTCGCGGCGGACGAGGTGCTGCGCGGCAGCGTGGTCACGCGCGCGGACGACACGGACTCGGTGCAGGACCTAGTGCGCGAGATTCAGCGCCTCATCCCGCAGTACACGGGCTTAATGGAGCGCGCGCAGGCGAATCAGCGCGTGGGCAACCCGCTGGGCGTGGCGTACATGACACAGGCGAGTTCGCTGATGCACGAGACGATGTTGCTGAAGGCTCAGGTCATCCTCGATACCACGCGCGAGCAGGTGGAGGACGAGATGAACCGTCTCACCCGCGCGCAGCTGGTTCCGCTCTCGGGGCTGCTCGCCGCGCTCCTCGTGCTGGGTGGCGCGCAGTACGCGTTGTGGCGCATGTTCCGCCGCCGCCTGAACAAGGGTTTCCTCGCGGCGACAGCGCTCACGCTCGTCGCGATGGTGTGGCTGGGCGCGTCGAATATCGCGGCGTGGGACGCGGGCCGCCACGAGTTCGCGGGCACCGCGGGCCCGTACGAGCAGCTCACAAACGCGCGGACGCAGGCGCAGGAGATGCGCACCGCGGAGACGATCACGCTGCTCACGCGCAATACGCAGCGCACGACAATGTCGATGAACGACACCTCGGCCGAGGTCGCGAACGCGCTCGACGCGGTGTCCGCCGTGACGAACGCGGACGAGATCATCACCGCCCGCAACGCGCTCGCGGATTGGCGCCTCACCCACACGTCCATGATGAACGCGCTGAACAGCGGCGACTACGACCGCGCAGTCGAGCTCTCCGCGGACAGCGAGGAGCCGACGACAGCGACCGCGTTCTCGCTTCTCGACGACTCCCTCGGCGAGCTCATCGGCACCGCCCGCTACGCCCAACGCGCGCACATCAACGACGCGCTCGGCACCACCCGCGGCATGTCCACGGGCCTTCTGGTCCTCATGCTCGCCGCCATCGTGTGCGCATTCATCGGCGCCCGCCCCCGGATTCAGGAGTACGTGTGATGGCACGCATCGCTTATCGACGCCCACCCCTCCCCCACCCCGCCGCTTCCCTCACCGCAGCTCTCGCCGCCGTGGCTCTCACGCTTTCCTCCTGCGCGCCCACCCCTCCCCCGCCGCAGGAGCAGGCCAGCAACGACACCACCCACGACGAGCTGTTCCCTCCCGGCGCGCAGCTCGACGAGCCCGGTGAAGAGCCCAGCGAGACCGCCGAGCCCGCCGACTGGGAAGGCTCGCTGCGCCCGGACGACACAACACCGGAGGAACGGATCCCGGAGATCCACAAGCGCGGCCGCATCATCATCGGTGTGGACCAGTCCCAGTACCTGCTGAGCTTCCGCGACAACGCCACCGGCGAGCTCAAAGGCTTCGAGATTGACCTTGCCCGGGAGATTTCAAGAGACATTTTCGGCGACCCGGACAAGGTCGACTTCCGCTTCATCGACTCCACCATGCGCACGGAGGCGATCGTGTCGGGCCAGGTGGATATCGTGGTGCGCACCATGTCGATCACCAAGAAGCGCCTGGAGGCGATCGATTTCTCCGCCCCCTACCTCGATTCCAGCGTGCGAATGCTCGTCCCGTCTGCCTCCGGCATCGAGTCCACCGGCGACATCACCGACGCGCGCATCTGCGTCGCCGACGGTTCCAATGTCGTCGACATGGCCCGCCGCACCTTCCCCGACCAGGAGATCCTGCGCACCCGCACCTGGACCGACTGCCTGATGGCCATGCAGCAGTTCCAGACCGGTGCCATCCTCGGCGACGAGACCATTCTCGCCGGCGCCGCCGCCCAGGACCCGCTGACCACCGTCACCGGCGAGGCGGTGGCGGACCAGCAGTACTCCGTCGGCATTCCCAAGGGCAATGACGGCCTGACCCGCCAGGTCAACTCCACCCTCGAGCGCATCCGCGGCGACGGCACGTGGGACGCCATGTTCGACAAGTGGCTCAGCCCGCATATCGGCGCCCGCTCCGCCCCCGCCCTCAAATACCGCCCCGACGAGCCCGACGCCGGCAACCCCGACAGCGCGGAAGGAGATTAAGCCATGGCCGACCGTCAGTCCGACCGCACCCCCGACGAGCAGGACCTCCCATGCGACCGCGACGACCTGCACGACCCGGAGCCGACCCAGGCCGTCGCCTTCGACCCGTTCGCGGAAGACGAAGAAGACGAGACCGCCGGCGAGACCGCCAACGAGAACAGCACCGACGACGACTGGCTCTCCTGGTACGACCACGGCGACATCGACCAGGTGACCGAGCACGCCCGGCCGAAAGAGCCTGAAAAGGCGGAAGAATCCGCCCCAGCAGAAGAGCCGCAGGCGACGCAGGCGGTCGCGTTCGACCCGTTCGCGGACGACGAGGACGGCGAAGACGAAGGCGAAGCCACCAGCGCAGACGCAGACGACGCCGGCGGCCCCCAGGCGACGGAGGCGGTGGCTTTCGACCCGTTCGCGGACGAGGACGACGAAGAGATCACGGACAGCACCCACGTGCCGGAATTGGACGAGGCGGATCTGTACGGCAGCGCGGGCGAGTACGCGGGCCTCTTGAAAGACCTGGGTGAACTGCGTGCCGGCCAGGTGCAAAGAGCGCAGGCGGCGCACGCGGAGAAGGAAGCGAACGAGCGGGCGCAGCAGGAAGCGCTGGCACGGGCACAGGCCAGCACGAGTGAACGGGCGCGCAGGCAGGCGCTGGACACATTCCGCGAACTGCGCGGCGTCAAGCGTGCGACGCGCACGGTGGCCGACGGCATGGTGGAGCTGCCGTGGGTCGCACCGGTGGAGCCGAATGAGGCGATCAAAGATCCGACGAACGCGATCGTCAACAAGAAGATCCCGGCGCCGCAGCTGCAGCAGGGCGATGTCGTCGCAGGCCAGTACCGGATCCTGGGCGTGATCGCGCATGGCGGCATGGGCTGGCTCTACCTGGCGCAGGACGATTTCGTGGCGGGCCGCCACGTGGTGCTCAAAGGCATGCAATCGGAGAAGAGCGAGGACGAGGCGGCTGCCGCGGCGGCGGAGCGCGAATTCCTGGCGGACATCACGCACCCCGGCATCGTGAAGATCTTCAACTTCATCGACGACCCCAGGGTTGACGGGGGATTCATTGTGATGGAGTTCGTGGGTGGGCCGTCGTTACGCGAACGAAAAAATGAGCAAGAAACGCACCTTCTTCCCATCGAGCAGGCGATCGCGTACATCCTGGAGGTGCTTCCCGCGCTGGGATACCTGCATAGTCGCGGCGTGGTGTACAACGACCTCAAACCCGACAACATCATTGTCACGGAAGACCAGGTCAAGCTCATCGACCTCGGCGCGGTCAGCGGCATCGGCGCGTACGGCTTCATCTACGGCACGAAGGGCTACCAGGCGCCGGAGGTCGCGCGCGAGGGTCCGAGCATCGCCAGCGACATCTACACCGTCGGGCGCACGCTCGCCGCGCTCATCCTCGAGCTGCCGAAGGAGGGCGGCGCGTACTCGCACACGCTGCCCACGCCGAGCGACTCGCCGACGCTGCGCCGCTATATCTCGCTGTACCGTCTGCTCGCGCGGTGCTGTAATCCGGACCCGCGGCAGCGTTTCCGCAGCGTGGAAGAGCTCGAGGGACAGCTGCTCGGCGTCCTGCGCGAAATCATTGCGCTGCGCGACGGCATCAACCACCCCGCGCAGCATTCGCTGTTCTCGCCGCAACGTACGACATTCGGCACAAAGCACCTCGTCTTCCGCACCGATCAGCTTATCGACGGCATCGACCGCACCGTCGAAATCACCCCCTCCGAAGTGGTGTCCGCGCTGCCCACTCCCCTCATCGATCGCTCCGATGTCGGCGCGGGACTGCTCTCCGGCACCTCCTACGCCGAGCCCCAGGAGACCCTGGAAGCTCTGCGCCAGGCCTTCAAGGCCACCGAATACGCCCACTCCGCCGAAATCCCCTTCGCCGTTGCCCGCGCCATGCTCGACCTCGGCCTGACCACGCAGGCGCAGCACTGGCTCAGCCAGCTCGACGGTCCGCTGCGTTCCGACTGGCGCTACCACTGGTACCAGGGGCTCACCGAGCTCATCCACGGCGATTTCGCCTCCGCGCAGCGCGACTTCTCCGCCGTCCTCGACATCGTCCCCGGCGAGGCCGCACCCAAGCTCGCGCTCGCCGCCGTCGACGAGCTTCTCCTCCAGCAATCAGGACTACAACAACAAAAGCTTATCGATGACACCCTCGCCCGCCATCTCTCCTCCATCCGCACCGACCTGGGTGAATTGCCCAACTCCTATTTCCGGTCCCAGGAGAAAGCCGGCGTGATCTCGCCCAAGTGGTCTCACGTGACCGACCATCCGGCAACACTCCGGCTCAATGCGATGCGCCTCTACGCCCTCGTGTGGGCCGCCAACCCCACCACGGTCTCGTCCGCCTTCGGCCTGGCCCGCCAGCTCATGTACGAAGGCGAAGTCGAGATGGCCGTCGCCGCCCTGGACAAGGTGCCGCAGCAGTCCCGCCACCACCGCATGGCAAAACTGACCTCGATCCTCTACCTGGTCAGCGACGCGCTCACCGAGTCCCGCATCCGCCGCGCCGCACGCCGCCTCGAGGAGATCCCCACCAACGAGCCCCGGCTGCTCCAGATCAAGGTCGCCGTCCTCCGCGCCGGCCTGACATTCCTCCGCGACTCCGGCGCCTCCGCCGCCACCGCGAAGACCCAGCTCTTCGAGTACGACTTCACCATCAAGGACCTCCGCCGTGGCCTGGCCATCACCCTGCGCGAACAAGCCCGCCGGGCCCCGTTCGCCCGCCACCGCTACGCGCTGGTGGACACCGCGAACAAAGTCCGCCCCGCGACCTGGTTCTAGCGGCTGCGGGGCGCGCCTACGGGGCAGGCCTACGGCCACTCGCATCAACTGTCCTGGATCAGTTGACCTGCATGTAGTGACCTGCATGAACTGAGTGGCCCGCCGGTTTTTTCGCCGAAAGCAGCCACCGCACTCGGTTCATGCCGAAAAGTCCATGCAAGTCAGCCCATGCCGTTGAGTTCATGCGGGCTCCGAGCAACGCGACCACGGTGAAAACGCGAAACCCGGCCCCAGCAGTGCTGGAACCGGGCTGACTAGCGCGGGCGGCGTCCGCGGCGGGCTCTGAGAGGAGAGGCGCTTAGAGCGACTCTGCGATCGCGGCGGACTTCTGCGCGATGGCAAGTTCCTCGTTCGTCGGGACGACGAGGACCTTGGTGGCGGAGTCCTCGGTGGAGATGATGCGGGGGCCGGAACCGTTCTGGTTCTTCTCCTCGTCGATCTTGATGCCGAAGTTCTCCAGGTCGGCCAGGGAGTTGGTGCGGACGGTGGCGTCGTTCTCGCCGACACCGGCGGTGAACGTGATGGTGTCCACGCGGCCCAGGGTGATCATGTAGGCGCCGATGTAGCGGCGGAGGCGGTGAATGTAGACGTCGTAAGCCAGCTTGGCCTTCTCGTCGCCTTCCTCCATCTTCTCGTGCAGGACACGGAAGTCGTTGACGCCGGACAGGCCCTTCACACCGGAGTGGCGGTTGAGCAGGTCGTCGATGGCGTCGATGTCCATGCCGGCGGTGCGGTAAAGGTGGAAGATCACGCCCGGGTCGATGTCACCCGAGCGGGTGCCCATGACCAGGCCCTCGAGTGGGGTGAGACCCATGGTGGTGTCCTGTGCCTGGCCGCCACGGATGGCGGAGACGGAGGCGCCGTTTCCGAGGTGGAGGACGATCTGGTTGAGCTCCTCGACGGACTGGCCGAGGTGGTCGGCGACCTCGCGGGCAATGAACTCGTGGGAGGTGCCGTGGAAGCCGTAGCGGCGGATCTGGTGCTGTTGGGCGACGTCCAGGTCGATGGCATAGTTCGCGGAGGCTGCCGGCAGGTCGGTGAAGAAGCCGGTGTCGAACACAGCCACGTGCGGGACGTTCGGCAGCAGGTCGCGGGCGACCTCAATGCCGTCGACGTTCGCGGTGTTGTGCAGCGGCGCAAGGGGGACGAGTTCGCGGATCTGCTCGACCACCTCGTCGTCAACAAGCACAGGCGCGCTGAAGGTCTTGCCGCCGTGGACGACGCGGTGGCCGCAGGCGATGATGTCCACCGCGGTCGGGCCGGCGCCGTTGGCGTCCAGCATGGCGATGGCCAGCATCAGGCCGCCGCGATGGTCGCGGATCGGCATATTCGACTCGACGTGGCGGCCCTCAATCTTGATGGAGATGCGGCCGTTCGGCTCGCCGATGCGCTCGACCAGGCCGGTCACGAACGGGCGGTCGGAGGCGGATGCGGTGGGGTCGACGATCTGGAATTTGATCGACGAGGAACCGGAGTTGAGGACGAGTGCGTAGGCCATTAGTGAGCTCCTTGCGCCTGGATAGCAGTGATAGCGACGGTGTTGACGATGTCCGGGACAGTCGCGCCGCGGGACAGGTCATTGACCGGCTTGTTCAGGCCCTGCAGGACGGGGCCGATGGCGAGCGCGCCGCCGGTGCGCTGCGCGATCTTGTAGCCGGCGTTGCCGGCCTCGAGGTCCGGGAAGACGAAGACGTTCGCCTGGCCGGCCACCGGGGAATCCGGGGCCTTCTTCTTGCCCACGCCGGGGTCGGCGGCGGCGTCGAACTGCAGCGGGCCATCGATAGCCGTGTCCGGGGCAAGCTCCTTGGCCTTGGCGGTCGCCTCGACAGCGCGCTCCACGTCCGGGCCGGAGCCGGAGGAACCGGTGGAGTAGGACAGGATGGCCACCTTCGGGTCGATGCCGAACTGCGCCGCGGTCTTCGCGGACACGGCGGCAATCTCACCGATCTGCTCGGCAGTCGGGTTCGGGTTCACGGCGCAGTCGCCGAACGCCCACAGGCGGTCGCGCATGACCATCAGGAACACGGACGACACAACGGATGCGCCCGGCGCGGTCTTGATGATCTGGAACGACGGCTTGATGGTGTGCGCCGTGGTGTTCGCCGCACCGGAGACCATTCCGTCAGCGAGGCCCTTGTGGACCATCATGGTGGCGAAGTAGGAGATGTCCTTCATCGTCTCGCGCGCTTCGGAGACGGTGACGCCCTTCTTCTTGCGCAGCTCAGCGAATTCTTCCGCAAACTCGTCGAGCAGCTCGGAATTCAGGTGGTCGATGATGTTCGCGCCCGACAGGTTCAGGCCCTTTTCGTCGGCGCGGCGCGCAATATCGTCGCTGACACCGAGGATGGTCAGGTCTGCCACGTCCTGCTTGAGCAGCTGGTGAGCGGCCTCCAGGATGCGGTCGTCCTCGCCCTCCGGCAGGACGATGTGCGCGCGCTTCTCCTTCGCGCGCGGGATCAGCCAGTTCTCGAACACAGCGGGGGACATGACCTGCCGCGCGCCCGCGCCGAGTGCGGCGTCGAGAGCAGAAGCATCGAGCTTATCGACGCCTCGTGCTTCCGCCCCCAGCTCCCCCACCCGAGCCAGAGCGAGCTCTGCCGCCGGGCTTTCAGCTGCGCCGTCTGCGGTGAGCAGCAGCACCGGGACACCGAGCGCCGCGGCGACCTCCGCGTCGAAGGTGTAGTCGCCGGTGCCGATGATCAGGCTGTCACCGTCAGCGAGCAGGTCCGCCGACACGATTGCGGAAAGATCGCGCTCCTGGTCGCTCAAATTCACGACCTTCAGGTTCTTCTCCCCCGCTAGCGCCTCGATGTCACCCCCCTCGAGTGCGCGGCCTAGCGCCGTGATGAGAACGGACCTGTTTGCAGCCATCTAGAAACAACCTTTCCGGGCATTCGCCCTTGGCTTCACGGTGTATTCGCGCCTTGCACGCGATGTGTGCGCGTCTCGCGCAGCTGATCGACGCGCTCACCTGCGCGCGCTGTCCAGCTTTTTTCAAGTGTAGTCCCCGCCCAGGACACACGCAGGTGGCGTTGGCTACACCGCCGATGGGCATCAATCTCTCCCCACCCCGCACACCGGCTAAACCAAGCAGTCCGAATCGAAAAGACCGCTTTGTCTAGAATTGTTTGGCTCATGCCCTATACTGGCGCTACAAATAACAGCAAGAACCATCCGCAGGATGCCCTGCGTGAGACAACACCGACAGCACAAAGGACAGTTTCGACCTCTATGAGTACTCCCACTTCCGACAACACCCTCCGCGTCGCCGTCGTCGGCTCCGGCCCCGCCGGCATCTACGCCTCCGACCTCTTGGTCAAGTCCGATGTGGACGTGCACGTGGACCTCTTCGAGCGCATGCCCGCCCCCTTCGGCCTGATCCGCTACGGCGTGGCACCGGACCACCCGCGCATCAAGGGCATTGTGAAGTCCCTGCACAACGTGCTGGACAAGCCGGAGATCCGCCTGCTGGCCAACGTGAACGTGGGCGAGGACGTGACTGTCGAAGAGCTGCAGGAGTACTACGACGCCGTCATCTTCGCCACCGGCGCGACCGCCGACCGCGACCTGAATGTCCCAGGTGCGGAGCTCGACGGCCACTACGGTGCCGGCCAGTTCGTCGGCTTCTACGACGGCAACCCGAACTTCACCCGCGACTGGGATCTCACCGCTGAGAAGGTCGCCATCGTCGGCGTCGGCAACGTCGCGCTCGACATCGCCCGCGTGCTGGCCAAGACCGCCGACGAGCTCAAGGTCACGGAGATCCCGGACAACGTCTACGACAACCTGAACGCGTCCGCTGCGAAGGAGATCCACGTCTTCGGCCGCCGCGGCCCCGCCCAGGCCAAGTTCAGCCCTCTCGAACTGAAGGAGCTGGACCACTCCGACAGCATCGAGGTCATCGTCGACCCGGAGGATATCGACTACGACGAGGCGTCGGAGGCGGCTCGTCGAGAAGCGAAAAGCGTCGACCTTGTGTGCCAGACCCTGGAAGGCTACGCGATGCGCGACCCGAAGGGCGCCCCGCACAAGCTGTTCATCCACTTCTTTGAGTCCCCCGTGGAGATCATCGGCGAGGACAGCAAGGTCAGCGGCTTTGTCACTGAGCGCACCGAACTCGACGGCAACGGCGGCGTGACTGCCACCGGCGAGACCACCACCTGGGACGTCCAGGCCGTCTACCGCGCCGTCGGCTACCGCTCCGACGCCGTCAACGGCGTGCCTTTCGACGACCACCGCGCCGTCATCCCCAACGACGAAGGCCACGTCCTCACCGAATTCGGCGGCGACATCATCCCCGGCCTGTACACCACCGGCTGGATCAAGCGCGGCCCCGTCGGCCTGATCGGCAACACCAAGTCCGACGCCAAGGACACCACCACCATGCTTCTCGACGACTACCGCAACGGCACCCTCACCCCCACCGAACACCGCGACGACCAGGCCATCCTCGACCACCTCAAGGACAAGGGTGTCAAGGTGACCACCTGGGAAGGCTGGCACAACCTCGACGCCGCCGAGCGCGCCCTCGGCGAGGCCGAAGGCCGCGAGCGCAAGAAGATCGTCGAGTGGGACGACATGGTCAACGCCTCCCACCCCGAGTACTCAATCTAGGGGCACAGCTCGAAGACGTTGGAAGGCGGTCATGGACCCGCCTTCCAACGTTGCTCGCTCCTATCTAGATACGCCAGCCTCAATAGGAACGTGCTTAGTTGGTGAAGCCGACTCCCTTACGCCAGTTCAGCATCACTGTGGAACGGACCGCAGATGCGGGGTCGGTGATGTTGTCCGCGCGGATCCACGTCATGTCCACATCGTCCGGTCGGATCGTCGCGACACAGTAGCCGTGAGCATCCCAGTCGACGTGGCGTAGCTGCGGATTGGAGTTGTGCAAGTAGTTGTAGGCGATTCCGTTCAAGGTCGGGTGCGGTCCGACCGCATGGCCGAGAATATCTCCCACACCAGTGGCGGAGATCGAGGCGCAGACCATCTCGCAGCCCAGCGGCTTGTCTCCATCGTAGACCGTGTGCGCCCATTCGGAGTGGATATCGCCGGTCAGAAACAGCGGGGTGACGCCGGCTTCAGCCATGTCGACAATGAGCTGCTTTCGCTCCATCAGGTATCCGTCCCACTGGTCAGAGTTGACCAGGAAACCATACTCGGCCACATCTGTGAAGAGCTGAACATTGTCGCCGAGGTTCTCCACCATGGCATCGAGCACCGGCTTGACATTCGGGTCGTTGCGCAAGGCACCGACCGCCAGCGGGGAGAACATCACGGAGTTACCCAAGACGTTCCACTTAGTCTTCGAGCCCCGCAGAGTGTTGACCAGCCACTGGTACTGTTCGTCACCGAGCATGCTGCGTGGTGCGCTCGGCGAAAGCGCGCCACTGATGCGTCCCACCTTGTCGCGGTAAGTGCGCAGATCCATCATAGTCAGCTCAACGAGATCGCCGAAGGTGAAGCTTCGGTAGAGCTTGCCGCCCTCTCCCAGCGCCTTAGAGCGGATAGGCATCCACTCGATGTAGGCCTGCGATGCAGCCGCACGGCGGGCGCGGTAGCTACCTTCGGTGAATTCTGTGTGGTTCTGCGCGCCGGTGTCGTAGTTGTCGTTGGCCACCTCGTGGTCGTCCCACACAGCGACCCACGGCAAGGCGGCGTGAGCCGCCTGGAGATCGAGATCCGTACGAGCCTGGCCATAGCGGATACGGTAATCCTCGAGGTTGAGAATCTCGTGCGGGGGCTGGTATAAGCGAACAGACGGGATCGCCTTGCTGGCGCGCTGTTCGTACTCGTAGATGTAATCGCCGAGGCACACTGCCAAATCGAGTTCGTCGCGACGACCCCGCTCAGCCATGTCGCGGTACGGGGTATAGAACCCTGCCTCCCAGTTTGCGCACGAAAAGCTAGCGACCTTAAAGGACTCGACGTGAGCGTCGTTAGCTGGCGCGGTCTTCGTGCGGCCGACCGGCGAGTGAGCGCCGGCGTGCGGGCCACCCTCAATAATGAACCGGTAATAGTAGACGGAGGCGGGAGCGAGCCCCTTCACGTCAATGTGCAACGTGTGGTCCGAAGAGCGGGATGTTCGAGCCGTACCGGAAGCGACGACCGAATCGAAGGACTCGTTCGGGCTCACCTCCCAACGGACATCGGTGGCCTCGCCGGTGCCCGATCCCGGACGGGCGTTCTCATCGGGGGTGACGCGAGTCCACAGGATGACCGAGTCCGGCAGAGGGTCGCCCGATGCGACACCGTGACAAAACGGCAGCGGCTGCGGAGCCGGCTCGAGCGGAGCTGGTTTGTTGAAGTAGCCCCACGAACTCTGCGCGGATGCCGGCGCGACACTCGTCACAGCTGCGGAAGCTGCAATGGCGGCCGCACCGCCTTTGAGAAAGTTACGGCGGGTACTACGGATAGCTTTCGGTTCGGTGGATGGGGTCTGGTTCTGGCTTGTGTCCGACATAACTCCATCGTTCCACTTTCGGTCACCTCTGTTGGGCGGGAGGTGGCATGAACAAGTACCTCTTAAAGATGAATTCACTTCAATTTCAGACAGACCATATGAGTGCGCATCTAAATTTTTCGTCGTCAAGAACCGCCGCCCTTTAAGAAAGTCAAAATGGGTGTTCAGCGCCATATTTACGTCGCCTTCTCCTTATGTTCACCTAGTCTTCTCCCAGCTTCTATTGCAACTATTTAAAGGCGCTAATAACTTAATTTTCATGACCAAGAACTCCCGCGTTGTTAGCGCAGCTGCAGCAGCAATGCTCAGCCTTGCCACTATCTCCCCGTCCGTCGCTGTTGCCCAGCCGCTTGAGGCACTGAACTTCCAGCTTCCAGAAGGCGCATCACTCACCGCTCCTCAGCTAAAAAGCCCGGTCACTGGCTCCAGCACCGGTGGAGTCCCGGCACAGCACGCGGGCGCGCCAGTCCCCACTCCCTTCAGCCCCGACTACCTCGCCGGCTACATCTCCGATGTCTCCCCGTACTACGGCGGTATCTACTACCAGGTCAACCAGCTCTTCCCGTCTGTTCGCCGGAACCACCCGGAGATCATGCAGAAGAATCTCGACACCGCCGTTCAGATCAACAACTACGCCTCTCCGGAGCGCATCGCCGATGCACAGGTCGACGCTCTCGCAGCTTCCGATAATCTCGTTGAAACCCTTTCTCCGGCCCTGGGCCAGGAATTCGGCAAGGCCGTCCGCGACGCACTGGAGGAAAACCGCCTTCCGAAGACCCAGTACCTGCTCGGCAACGGCTTCCTCGCCCGTGCAGGCGGAATCGCCAGCTCGACCGGCATCGAGAAGATTCTCTTCAACCAGGATCGCCCGTTCGTCGTCGCCCCTGACCGGATCAAGGAATACAATCTCTACGAAGACGACCTGTACGGTGAGAGCCCGGCATTCCCATCCGGCCACGCCAACCAGGCGACCTGGGTCACTTCGCTCCTCGCCTACATGGTTCCCGAAGTCGCTCCGCAGCTCCACTACCGCGGTGCACTCGCAGGCAACAGCCGCATCGTTCTCGGCGTGCACTACCCGCTCGACGTGATCGGTGGTCGCATGTCCGGCCAGGCAGCAGCCGCTGACCGCCTCAACGACCCGAAGATGCGTAACGCCATCGACCAGGCCGCCGCCGAACTTCGTGCCGAGGTCGAGTGGCGCACCGGCAAGTCCATTCCGGAACTCGTCGCCACCGACACCCCGTTCATCTCCACCCAGGAGGCCGTCAAGCAGTACACCGAGTGGATGAACTACGGCTTCGACACTATCTACGACCCGAATGCCGCTATGATCGTTCCGCAATCCGCACCGGTACTGATCTCGAACTCCTACCCGGGATCTGACTACGGAAAGCGCGCAGGCGTGCTGCACACCACTGCCGGAAAGGCCGGCAATCCGCTCGATTGGCAGGGCGAGGGTGGCTCTTGGCAGCGACTGAACCTGGCCAAGGCGACTGCCGAAGCCGGCACCATCAACCCGAACGGCAGCCTCAAGCTCAAATAGCCTGACCAATTCCAAATCCTCCCTGACGCACTACAGCGTCTGGGAGGATTTTGCTTTTGCAATCGTACGGTCGGTATGGATGTCTCGTATCTCAGGTGCTTAGCGATGGATCTCAATCACGCTCGGCAAGAATATTGCAGGTGAGTTCCCACCCCACAATTCCGCTTAATGGGACATCTCGGCAGCTAGATCCACACGGTAACTCTGAGCGAACCCCAGTGTGATATGAACTGTTCCCATTAGGTCGGGTGAGAAGTCAGCACTGGACACAGATGCATTTCTCCCCAGTCGCGGACCTGCTCGACCGTGCGGTTTTTTCTCCCCGTGCCCACATCGCTGACATCGGTGTTGACCTCAGCGGCGATAACAGAAGCGGTCACGACCGGGTACATGAGTAAATCATGAAAAAGTACTTCGAACGGCGGTACACAGCGACCACCTCCAGGAACGAGTCAAGGGCCTGAACCCGATGCAATATCGGGATCAGACCCTTTAACCCCTAACGGCTTCGACCTGAACCAGTCCAGATTTCGGAGGCTAGTTCGCCTAGTCTCCGGGGGCTTCAGCTTGACGGTTCAGCCCGACCGGCAACTCTTACGAGTCGAGCAGCGCGGTAGCGTTCTTCAGTGCGCGGTCGCGGTTCGGGCGCGGGCGCTCAACAATCTGCGGGGCAGCAGCCTTCGGAATAGCGACGCGGAGGAGGGCCGGATCGGTGCGGCCGCTCAGGTCGTCGATGAACTTCAGGAAGTCGCCAAAGCCGCCGCGGTTGAGCACGCGTGCGTTGGTCCACTTGGTGCCATCCTCGCGGGTGCCAGACTCGTACCGAACGTGGGTGGCCAGGGCCGCAACGGTACCGATGACTGCACCGATGAGTGCCGGGACGAGAGCCACAGCGACGCCGAGGAGAGCACCGATGATGACACCCAAGACCGCCCCGTAAATCGCACCAAAAAGAACGCCGATTGGAATGGCGATCAGCGGAGCGATGATTGCGACCAAGATGGCGATCGGGATGAGCAGGAAGTTGAATGCCGATGCTGCGAGTGCAGCCACGGTGATCAGGATCGAGCTCACCACACCGACCGCGAGTCCAGCTGCAGCACCCAGAGCCACACCCAGCAGGGCGAAAGCGATGACCGGCAACGGGAGAGTCAGCGGCAGGAAGACAGCGCCTGCGAGGGCTCCGGCGATTGCGCCGCGGGCGATCATGGCCAACAGGTTGCGCCCGTCGATGAACGCGATCATATAGAGGATGTTGTTGAAGCGGTTGGCCAAGTCCGCGAACGCGATACCGGTCGGCGTGGAGCCATAGAAGATCTCTCCCAGCATGTCCAATGCGCCCTTCAGCAGGGAACGCTCCCAGCCAGTGAAAGCGGCATGAGTGAGGCGGCTTCCGATGATGTCGACAAGCAGCTGGAGCTGCTCGGAAAGAACCTCTGCGGCAATCGACGGGCTGTCTTCAAAGAGCGAGCTAGCGGCACCCGACAGCGCGTTAGTGAAGATCGAACCGGTTGCAATCAGAATCACTGGAACGAGCACGGGAACGAGAATCGGCAGAGCGAGTGCGATCGTCATGCCCAACAGGCCAGCGCCGATGATGAACGGCAGGGTCGGGAAAAGACCCAAGGTGAGCAGCTCAGCCACGATCGACAGCGGCAGAGCAAGAAGCGCAGCACCCAATGCAGCGAAGGGGGCCAAAACCAGAGCGACCGGAATCAGCAGCGGTGCAACGGCGATCGGGATTAGCAGGGCCTTTGCGATCTCCTTCGCGAAGTTCTTGGCGAACTCCTTCGCAAACTCCTTCAACAACTCCTTGCCAGTCTCTTTGCCGACCTTCTCAATGTCTTTCTCGAGCGCGCTCATCACGTCGCGGCCGAGAACAGCAGTCATGACCTTGACGACGGCACCAACTGGGTTAAGTAGAATGCCGACCGGGCCGCCGGCGACCTCAATCAGGTCTGCCACACCGCGGGCCGGGTTCACCGTGAAGGTGTCGATGACAGCAGCCACGCCTGCAGCTGCACGGTCAGAGCCGCGGAGTGCAGGATCAATACGCAGAATGGACTCGTTGTTGCCCTGCCATGCGGCGAACTCCGGGGAAGCTAGGGTGTCCTGAATAGCGCCCTGAACGTCGGCGACGATCGCACCGCTTTGGATGCTGTTTGTGAGAACGTCTAGATCGAGATCAACAGCCGCACGGGTCGCCTCATTCGGCTCCTGATATGCAAGGAAGAACTGAGCCAGGGTGTTCCAGTCGTTCTCTGCATCCTTAGCGCGCAGGAAACGCGCCTCCAGGGATTGCACCGGGTACTCGCGCAGTGCGTTAGTGATTTGCTCAGCAGTCGGAGTCTGAACCGCGTACGGGGTGTAGACCGCACCGATCGGAGCCTCAGTGGCATCGTCGCCGCCAGCGCTGTTGGTGCGAAGCAGGTTAGACGGTGCGATACCCGCGATGGACTGGGTGAAGTCATTCATCGACTTCAGAGGCGAAAACGGTGCGGGCGCCTCAGTCGCCTGTCCGAGATCGGACAGAATCGTTTCGGGGTTCAGTTGGTCGATTTGTGCAGCGTCCGCAGCCGGAGCAAAAAGCAGAGCGCCGCTACCAATACCAAGGGAAGCGATGGCGTAACGACGCGCGCGGTCAGCCGACAGCGACGGTGTTGCGAGAGCAGATTGTGTCATGACGATTCCTGCCTGATAGATAATGATGGATATCTTAAGAAAACCGTAGAATTGCGGTCTTAGCAAATGATCAATTCGTTAATTAATCCAGGTAAACAGCAGTTCAATAGATTGAATAATGCTTAACCGTTCGTTAATTTCAACGCCATTTTTACGTATTCCATACGCAATACAGGGTTAGGCTTTGGCTGGGCGTGGCGGCTTGTTTCGCCTGTCGATCAACCCGATCGGCAGACATTCTCCAGGACCGACCGCGGTGACCCCGCGGTGCACGACGGCAGATTCGACGATGTCTTGGGCCAATTCCAAACCAGAGTCCTTCAACATGTCCCCATACGTGCTCACAGTCGCACGCAAGACCCACCGCGGTCCGTCCACTCCGATCACTTCGACTTGTTGGTTCGGGTACCGGGCACTGACTCCTATACCCCACGGAGTTTCACGAAGACTGAGCTCGGCATTGTCAGCGAGAAGTTGGAGATACGAATATTCCCAACCCGAACTTTGCCACAATTTCTCGGTACGGGGAGCGGCGAAGACGCTCAGCGAGATCCACGTCTCCTGGCCGGTGAAACCTTCAGGCACCAACACGTGCAGGACATCAGGCTCCGCATCGGAGCCCGTTGACTTCTCGTCCCCGCCTTTCACTAGATCCGTAGGTTTATCGCCCCGCTCCTCGCGGGAGGCGGGTTCATCTCCTTCGCCGGTGATGTCTTCTTCTACTTCCTCAAATACGGAAATGCCCTGGGGAGCATAAAAGGCCAGCGACGTGGTCCAAACGTGTAGCGAGTCAATCGCATGGCGGCGGCCGCGCGGCCGCTCCGGCCGATACTTAAGCTCTTCAAAGAAGTCGGGGCCCACTTGTGAGCTATCGAGAGGCCCAAAATCACGTTGAGAAGGTAGAGAAGAGGCGATCTCCTTAGCCCTAACTCGGATTTCGTCCGGGATCTGCAGAGACTCTTCCATGATCTTTTCCTTAAACCGAATCAGGCGAAATATCGCTTTGGAGGCATCAGTGATTACACAACTGCCGAAAGACTACTCGCCCCAAATGCCTTGAATGATGACGTATTGTATGGTTCATCAAGGTTCAACGTCACTATAGATGGGTACGGGTCGAATATGGACGAGAACGGCACTGCCAGCAAAAACGCTAACGATTATCTGACTCGAGTGCTCGGCGAGAATCACAACGACGTCCTTACCGTCTCGAACCGGCTTTCGCACGGCACCACGATCGCCTGCATCGAAAACAAGTTCCGCGATTTCGGTGGACCAGCAGCAGTCCGCTCAATCATTGAGGAGAATGTTGCGGCAGCCCGCCTCAAGCGCGCAGAGAAGACGGTGCCCGCCATCCTGCAGGAGTGGAGGCGCGCGAACTCTGACAACGAGGATGCCTCTGCCGATTTCTCTAGCCCATCGGGCGGTGGCCTCGCCGACATGCTGGGTTCACTGTTCGGCGGTTTTGATCCCGCCGGTACCGGCAGCCGAGACGCCTCCGAGAGCCTGTCCCAGATCCAAAAACTCCGCACTCTCCGCAGCGAGATCGACAATGCCTCGAACGATTACGAGCGCGACATCCGCCAGCGTGAGTACGACAAAGCTGCCAAAGCCTTCAACGACAACGCAATGAGAGACATTCGCGCCAAGGCCGAAGTAGGAGATGCCTGGGCAATTGCCGCCACCATCGTCTCCCTCGGGCCAAACGCCGTCAGCGAATACGACAGCACCGAGTACAAGGCCATCTATGACGCACTTCTGGGCACCCCCAACGAGTCCGTCCGGTAGAAAGCAGAAAAGATAGACAATGAAGAGTAACTATCTTCGTAACGACGGGAACCTGTCGGAATCGCTGATGTCAGCCCGAGACGAAGATGTGGACTGGTACGACCACCAGCGAACTGTCGAGGAACTCGAAGAACAGGTCACCAGCACGAGGAAGAAGCGTCCCTGGTACTCGCTGCTGACAGGCTCACCGGCAGATGAAACTGAGGACAACCACTGGTTCTCGCGGTCGCGGCCGACACAGGATCAAGCTGACCGCGTCAACGAGATGTCGAGTCTTCCCAACGAACGTAGCGGGTGGAGCCGACATGCGATCAGCTTCGGCACGACCGTTCTCTCCGTGACTCTTTTCGCAACACTCGCGTTAACACCCGTCGCGCAGGGCGGCTGGTCTCTGCAGCCAAGCGGCACGATGATCGCGGCATACGCGGTCGCGCTAGTCGGTCTAACTGTCGCACTGCACACGATTTTCACGCGTCGGTCGCTGGAGCGAGGCTACCGTCCCTGGCTGGGTGCCAGCATCGTTTCCCTCATTCTTCTCTTGGGCGTGACCAGCCTCGCTCTCTACTTGGCATCTGCGCTCGGGCATGCAACTAACGTCACCTAGGAGCCGTTTTGAACCGGGATTGGCGCTTGATTGGCGGCTTGGCGGCCGCCGGCACAGCTTTGGGTTTGGTCGGATACACCGCGTTCAACGCAGCGCAGTCGGGCCACATCCTCGTGACGGAGGATGCCGCCGACATGGCCGACAAGAGTATTTCGTATCCCGCCGTCGATTTCTACCGCGGCGTGTGCGGAGAGTTGAACCGGGTGATCGGAGCTCCTTCGCACATCATCGACGCGGCTGAAGCATCGATCGGGGCGGATTCGGACTTGATTGCGGCGAAATACAGCAAGGCTTTGAGCCTGACTCAAAAGGACTTGATCACGGCGCGCGAGAAGCTCACCGACGTCAACGCACACGCTCCCAAAATCACAGCCGTCAATGCGACGAGCGCAGATTACGCGGGAGCTCTCAGTCCCGTTATCGACGGATTGGAACGTTCGGAATTGACGGTGAATGGCCTTATCCAGGATCCCCGCTGGCAGGACGAGACTCCCCGCGCTCTTAACGACGCTGCCAGCGAGTCCTTGACAGCTGTCAACGACATCGTCCGAGGCATTATCGACGAGTTCGCGACTCTCCAAGATCGAGCTCCGGTGTTTTCAACGAGCACTGCCGAAGCCATTCAGGGCTCGACCGACTGCGCCCAGCTCATGGGTAGCGAGTTCCAGGAGGAAGGCGACCAAGACATCGTGGTCGAGGGCATCGTCGATCTGAGGCGCATTGAGTTCGAGTCGCATCTCGTCACTGTGTCGTCCGTGGAGCGCTTGGGCATCCTCCAGGATGTCTCGGCGAGCGACATCGGAACAGCGAGCGATTTTGTTTCCGAGTCGCTGAAGCAGACATCTTCCAAGTCCAAGGAGAGCGCCGACGCGCTAGAAAATTGGGAGAATCCGTATAGGCCCAAGACCCGCGAGTTCCGTGTCACCCGCGATGCGGCCGACCTTATCAGCTCGTCGCCCGCCGTGTATCAATCGCTCGCCGAGGTCGCAGACCGCTACGCCGGCAAGTTTGACCAAGTCGGCCCCGAGGACGTCGACTATTTCGAGAGCCTCATGCAGGAGCTAGGGGACGAACTGCGCCAAGTCCAGGTTGATGAAGCACGTGCCCACCTCCGGTTCAGTGCCAAGGCCCCGAATCCCACTGCCGCTACCGCTGAAGCTGTCACGGCCATCGATGTTGGCTCGAAGACGCAAAGCGAGGTGGTCGACCGCTACAACGCTGTGGCCAACGCATACAAGCAACTCTCAGAAAGTTTCAACGCGTTGCCAAACGCGGCCGATCTCAGCGAGCTATCCTCTATTTCTTCCCAGATCGTCGCGCAGACCGACGAGCTTGCGCCAAGCGTGCAGTTCGATGCCGAGTTCAGCGGAGCGCTAGCCAATTTTGGCGACGCAGCCACTGCCGTAGTCGTGTCCGTCAATCAGACGGGCGCTTCACCGAGCGAGGCGACAATGTCCCACCTCGGTGATGTGTGGACACACGTGAACTCCGCCACCTTCGCATCCCTCGCGTCCAACTGGGACCGCAGCAACCAGAGTACCCGGGAGGCGATCGTGGAAGGGCGGCGCGAACGCACTTCGTAGTTAGCGCACCACTTGGCGGGCACGTCTAAGACCAGCGCTGCCACCCGCCATTCCGGGGACCGATCTGGCTTTAAGGCAGCAGGCCTTTCCGAACGATGGTTTGGGCGCGGCCGGGCCCGACACCGATGTAGGAGATGGGGGCGCCGGAGAGCTCCTCGAGACGCAGGACGTAGTCCTGGGCGCGCTGAGGAAGTTCGTCGAAGGTGGTGCAGCCGGTGATGTCTTCGTCCCAGGCTGGCATGGTCTCGAAGATCGGCTCGGCGTGGTGGAACTGGGACTGGGTGAGCGGCATTTCGTCGAAACGTTCGCCGTCGATGTCGTACGCGACGCAAATGGGGATCTCGCCGATTCCGGTGAGCACATCCAGCTTGGTCAGGAAGTAGTCGGTGAAGCCGTTGACGCGCGCGGCGTAGCGGGCGATCACGGAGTCGTACCAGCCGCAGCGGCGCTTGCGGCCGGTGTTCACGCCGACCTCGCCGCCAGTCTCCTGGAGGTAGTCGCCCCACTTGTCAAAAAGCTCGGTCGGGAACGGACCCGCGCCCACGCGGGTGGTATACGCCTTGACGATGCCCAGGGACGCCGTGATTTTCGTCGGGCCAATGCCGGAACCGACGCAGGCACCACCGGACGTCGGGTTCGAGGAGGTGACGAACGGGTAGGTGCCGTGATCGACATCCAGCATGGTGGCCTGGCCGCCCTCCATGAGGACGTGCTCGCCACTGTCGAGTGCGGCATTGAGCACCTGCTCCGCGTCGATGACCATCGGCTTAACGCGGTCGGCGTAACCGAGGAAATAGTCCATGATCTCCTCGACCTCAATCGCCTTGCGGTTGTACATCTTCACCAGCATTTGGTTCTTGACGTCCAAGGCGGACTCAATCTTCTGGCGGAGGATGGATTCGTCGAACAGGTCTTGCACGCGGATTCCCACACGCGCGACCTTGTCTGCGTACGTCGGGCCGATGCCGCGGCCGGTGGTGCCGATCGCGCGCTTACCCAAGAAGCGCTCCTGCACACGGTCCAACGTCTGGTGGTACGGGGTGACCAGGTGGGCGTTGGAGCTGATGCGCAGGCGCGAAGCGTTCGCGCCGCGGGCCTCCAGGCCGTCGATCTCCTCGAAGAGGGCCTCTAGGTTTATGACAACACCGTTGCCGAGCACCGGGGTAGCGTTCTCGCTGAGCACGCCGGCAGGAAGGAGCTTCAGCTCGTACTTCTCGCCGCCGACGACCACCGTATGGCCGGCGTTGTTGCCGCCGTTCGGCTTCACCACATAATCGACTTTGCCGCCGAGAATGTCCGTGGCCTTTCCCTTGCCCTCGTCGCCCCACTGGGCACCGACAATGATGATGGCCGCCATAAAAACGCTCCCTAATTCGCGCTGCACGTCGCAGCTGTCGTGTGCGTGCTCATTGCGGTTTATCGCGCGCCGCTAACGACGGGCCAATCCCCGCAAAAGTCCAGCGTTATTGTAGCGCCAATGCACCTAGGACTTCGAAGTGAGCGCCGGGGACGGTGTTTTTGAAGCGCGGTTCTTCCAAGGGGAGCGAGAACACTGGGGTTGACCACAAGTTGAGGCGGGATATGCGACGCGGAACCCGCGGGGAAATATGCGAGGAGGTTTGAGGTCATCTCCGCCCGCGTTCACTGTTGGATAGGCGGCTGGCTGCAGAAACGTTGAGACGCAATGAGGACAGTGGCCGCAGCATGCGCATTAGACGAGATGCATACAAACAGTGTCCTCAATGTAAGTCGACGTATTAGCAGTTCAACCGAGGTGAGATGGCAATCGAGGTCACTCGTATCCGCGATTCATTTCAGGGATATATACGCGGATACCTCGCGGGGTTACTGTGAGACAGGCGTGACACCTCAGGTTTTGCGAGGCGGAAATGACGAGCCACTACCCCAACGCTGGAAAGACCTTCGTCTCCAGCAGAGGGGCTAGGTCGACGTCGGTTTCAGCAGGATTGCGCGGATCGACCCAAGCGATCTCCTCGATTTCGGCGGCCGGCTGCGGGTTGATTGGCTCCTCGCACGTGAAGATCGTGCCTTCCACGTCACAGCCGGCCTCGTTGGCGGCTGGGGCGAGGAAGGTGGCTAGAGGGGCGAGGGAGGATGCGTCGATAAGCGTGCCTATTTCTTCGCGCACTTCGCGCACGGCGGTTTCGGGCGGTGTCTCCCCTGGTCCCGGCTTGCCGCCTGGGAGCATGAAACGGCTGGTGCCTCGTTTGCGGACGGACAGGACGCGGCCGCGCGTGTCGCGGAAGACGACGGCGCAGACGCGGATCGGTTCAGTTTCTGCGGACATGGGCCTCAATATACAAAGCGCGGCGCACGGCTTGTAGCGTGAGCGGCATGCGGCTTATTCACTGCGCGTGCGGCGCGGGCACGCTTATCAACGGCGCCGAGCACCACCGTCTCCCGCCCATTCCCTCGCGCCGCGACCTGAAGTTTCTCGACGAGATCGCGCGCGAAGTGCTCCCCGTCGACCCGACGCCGTCGCTGCAGGAGATCGCGGCTTCGTCGAATGTGTCGCACCTCGGTGAACCTGCGCGCGCGCCGCAACAACCCGACGAGCGGCTCCGCATCATCGTCTCCGGCTCCGACGCCGCGCTGTCCGCCGTGCTCACGCGCATGATGCGGGGGGACTACCTATGGGCCGAGGTCGCGTACGTTCCTGAGGACCCCTCCTCTCCCGCTGCTGTGCTGTGGGGCGTGACTGAGCACGCACGCGAGCTTGCCGTCCACGGGCCTGTGCACCCGATTCCGTGTATCCGCAACGACGCTGGGCTCGTCGTTGCCGGGTCCGCAACCGTGACGCACGCGGAGGGCGCGCCTTATATCGGGGAGATCGTGGTCGACAACGAGGTCTTGGTCCGCAACGACGGCCGTGGCCACGCGCTCGGCGCGCGTCTCGTGCCCACCACGCATGCACCGGGGCTCGCCGCGGCGGCGATCCGTAAGAAGCGTTTCCGACCAGGCACAGTCGTCGACGGCACCTCGACCCCCTCCGGCCGTGCCCTCCAATCCGGTGGCCAATCCATCCTGGTCACCGTCGACGGGGTCCCCGCGAAGCGGCCGATCGAGCGAGTCACCTTCTACCGTCACCTGCGCGATATCCAGGCGGTGCGGGGATTGTAGGGCTGACTAGGGCTGGCTCTCCTTGCGTTTTGCCACGTTTGGGGGTCTCGCTGGTCCACATTGCGCGACGCCCTGGGACGTTGCTGTTGGCGCCGGGGTTTTTAAGCGACGCGAAAAAGGCGTGGGTTCCGCAAATCTTGGTTAAGTGATTTATCTCACATTGGGGCTATTTGATACACGGAGTAGCGATTCCGTTACTTCGCTGAGACCCAATCCCGCCCCCTTTATCCCGTCCGCACCTTTGCGACCTCTATTTACGCAGGAAAATTCCGAGGGCCGCGACACTATAACCAAACTTGAATGACCTGCCCTCAAACTTTTGGTTGACACACCTGGTTCCGGGCCGCGCCGCTGAAACTGACTCGGCGCGTCGTTACGTTGGACTGTGTTCGATTCCGACAAAACTTACAAGGAGATTCAGAACAAAATGGCTGATTTCAACCGCATCGAAGATCTTGCAAACGCAACTGCTTACGACGTGAACGGGGACAAGGTTGGCGGCGTCCAGGACGTATACGTCAACGACACCACCGGCCAGCCGGACTTCGTTTCCGTCTCCCACGGTCTGTTCGGTGGCGGCGACTCCATCGTCCCGCTGCGCGGCCACACCCTGGAGAATGGCGACCTGCACCTCGCATTCGCTAAGGACCGCATCGAGGACGCTCCGGATCTCGACGAGAGCGGCCACCTGACCAACGCCGATCAGGAGGCTTTCTACCGCCACTACGGTCTTGAGGGTGTCGAGGAGCGCACCAAGTACGAGACCGGCGCTGCTGCTGGCGCTGGCGCGGGTGCTGGCTACGCTGCTGGCGAGCGCACCGACGTTGCCGACCGCGACCGCGCAGCTGCTACCGAGCAGCGCGACGCTAACGGCGAGATCATCCGCTCCGAGGAGCAGCTGGACGTCGACAAGCAGCGCGTCGAGTCCGGCGAGGTCCGTCTGCGCAAGTACGTCGTCCACGAGACCGAGACCGTCGAGGTCCCGGTTGAGCGCGAAGAGGTCCGCGTCACCCGCGAGCCGATCTCCGAGGCTGACCGTGCTAACTTCGACGGCAACCTTGGCGAACAGGAAGCATCCGTCACCCTGCACGAGGACCGCGTCGACGTCTCCAAGGAGTCCGTCCCAGTCGAGAAGGTCTCCCTGGACAAGGACACCGTCCGCGAGACCGAGCAGGTCACCGAGGATGTCGCCAAGGAGCGCATCGAGACCGACGGCAACGTTGTCGACGAGACCCGTCGCAACAAGTAGTCGCCGTTGGTCGCGCTGATTGACCCCGGCACCTCCTCTACGCCCCCTTCGTCAGTCAGTCCGGCCACACAGGCTGCCGCTGCGCCTTTAGCGGAGCGCGCTAGCTTACCAAGAGCCCCGGCGCTTGATTCACTTTAGGGATCGGGTACCGGGGCTCTTTCGTACTCTCTTCCGATACGACCTTTGCGAGTAGACCGCGCTGTTCGACTTTCAGTGCCGTACCCTTGCGCAGCTGACAGTCATGGTGAACCCTTTTAGGCAGACGACGTGGCTTGATTGATCTTACCGGGATTCTTCCATCCTGGACCCCCTCCACCTTTTAACGAGGTCTTTAGCGATCGGGGATCTCCCGGCCATAGATCTTCCAATAGGGCCGCCGCTGGTCAGACATCTATTGGCGGAGCATCAACAATGGGTAAGCCCCCCGGTGAACGATTTGCACTTGAATCCCCAAATAGTTTGGCTCTGCCAAGTTTTGACCTGGGACCCCGTTAGGTGCTCGGAATTCAGCGTTCAAAACGTTCACTGACACGGCAGCGAGAGCGCCGTCGAGCCGCAGAACTAGCGCCGGCCCCCCCGGCGGCTACTCGCTTGCACCTGCCTCGTCGTCGGTGAAGAAACTCTTCCGCACCTCGGGCGGATAGGCCGGCGTGGTCGAGGTGGGCTTGAGCACGGCGACGGCGGACTCGCGGGACCAGCCGCAGATCTGCAGCATGTCCACGATCAACGAGCGTGACTGGGCGAGGATCGCGGAAGCGGACAGCGCGGGCTGGGCCGGTTGGGTCTCCTCGCCGCCCTCGCCGCCCTTGCCGTCCATGGCGTCGGACGAAGCGGCCTGAGGGGTCGTGAAAGCCGACTCGGCACCGGAGCAGCCGGAACCAGAGGACGCCTTGTCGGCGTGCATGGCCTCCGCGGCGGCGGCGTTATTGGCGTCCTTGGCGGGGCCCTCAAAGGGCGAATAGGGGCCGCGCGGGGGTTGGGCACCTAAGTCGAGGACGTCGAGGCCCGTCTCGGCGGCGACGGCGCGCAGTCGATTGGTCAAAGCGGGCATGCCCTGGGCCTGGCTGACCTTCGCGTTGACTTCGAAGATGGCGGACATGTCCAGGGCGATAGACGACAGCTGGTCGAGGATCCAGAGCTGCTTCTGAGAGACGGTGTCCTGATCTTCGACGAGAACGAGGGCGCGGCGGGCCAGGACGCGGCTCGAGCGGATGGCGTTGTCGGTTGGCGGGACCATCCGGGACAGGGAAGTGACATAGCGGCGGGAGCCCCACAGAAACGGCGAGAGCTGGGTGGATTCGCGGCCGGACTTGGTGGCGGAGCGGATCGCGTCGATATCTGACTGGGTTCCGCGGATCGCTTCCAGTGCGAGGGTCATCTCGGAGAGATCGTGGTTGGAGATGCCGGTGGAGACGTCGTCAAGCACCGAGCTTAGAATCTTGAGTACCTTGGCGATCTCTTGCCGCGCTGTGGAAAGCGGCGCTGACGGCACGAGCGCGACGACGGCGAGGCCGACCGCGGAACCGATGAATGCGTCGATGGTGCGGTCGATGCCTGTGACTTCGGCGCCCGGCGGCATGATTGTCGCGATGAGGATCGAACCGATCGCGACCTGGTTCGCCACCAGGGGTGATTTGGAGAAGAACGACGCGAACAGGAGCGACCCGCCCACGGCGAGCGCGATCTGCCACCCGCCGGCGCCGAGTGGCGCGAAGAGGAGATCGCCTACGAGGACGCCGAGGACGCAGCCGAGCGACATGTCGAGCGCGCGCCTGATGCGCTCGCCGCCGGAGAGCCCGACAATGATGATCACGCTAATGGGAGCGAAGAATGGCAGCGGGTGGCCGACCCACTCGTGCGCGATGAAATACGCGAGGCCCGCCGCAACCCCAACTTGGATCGCGGGGAGGAGGCGTTGACGGACGCGACGCAGGCGCGCCTCGACCGAATCCTCGACCGCGGCCATGCGTTCCCGCGTGGTCATGCGCTCGCGCGCGGTGTCTTTCTCCATGGGCATCTCAATCAAAATAGAACAAAAAGGCCAGGCCCCGAAAGGGACCTGACCTTCACTGTAGACGCGTCTACTTGGACAGGGACGTACCCACAGACTTGAGGTTCTCGCACGCGGTGACAACGCGGTCAGCCATGGCCTGCTCCGCCTTCTTCATGTAGGAGCGCGGATCGTAGGCCTTCTTGTTGCCCACCTCACCGTCGACCTTGAGCACGCCGTCGTAGTTCTGGAACATGTGCTCGGCGACCGGGCGGGTGAACGCGTACTGGGTGTCGGTGTCGACGTTCATCTTCACCACACCGTAGGACAGCGCCTCAGCGATCTTCTCCGGCTCGGAGCCGGAGCCGCCGTGGAACACGAAGTCGAACGGCTTGTCGCCGGCATTGAGGCCGAGCTTCTCGACGGCCGTCTTCTGCCCCATATCCAGCACCTCCGGCTTCAGCTTCACGTTGCCGGGCTTGTACACGCCGTGGACGTTGCCGAAGGTGGCTGCCAGCAGGTAGCGGCCCTTCTCGCCGGTGCCGATGGCGTCGATGGTCTTCTCGAAGTCCTCGCGCGTGGTGTAGAGGTTCGCGCCAGCCTTGGCCTGCACGCCGTCCTCTTCACCGCCGACAACACCGATCTCGACCTCGAGGATGATGTTGGCGCTGTGCGCCTTCTCCAGCAGCTCCTGGGCGATCTCGAGGTTCTCGTCGATCGGGATGGCGGAGCCGTCCCACATGTGGGACTGGAACAGCGGTAGCTCGCCGCGGTCGACACGCTCCTGGGAGATGGCGATCAGCGGACGGACGTAGTCGTCCAGGACTTCCTTCTGGCAGTGGTCGGTGTGGAGAGCGACGTTGATGTCGTACTTCTCGGCGACCTTGTGAGCGAATGCCGCGAGAGCCTCCGCACCGGCGACCTTGTTCTTCACCGACAGTCCCGAGCCGAACTCGGCACCGCCGGTGGAGAACTGGATGATGCCGTCGGACTCAGCCTCGGCGAAGCCGCGCAGAGCCGCGTTGATCGTCTCGGACGAGGTGCAGTTGATG
Source organism: Corynebacterium appendicis CIP 107643 (assembly GCF_030408415.1). Classification (NCBI taxonomy): domain Bacteria; kingdom Bacillati; phylum Actinomycetota; class Actinomycetes; order Mycobacteriales; family Corynebacteriaceae; genus Corynebacterium; species Corynebacterium appendicis. The sequence goes on from NZ_CP046976.1 coordinate 2,055,283, forward strand.
GCCGGGAACGCGAAGCCACCCTGCTTCGCGCGGTCGAGCATTTCGTTGTAAACCTCAGGGGTTGCAATAGGCATGGGGTGTGGTTCCCTTTCACTCGGTAGTCACTCGTGCGCCCACGTGTCTGTGAAAGCCGCGCGGACTCTACGCCTTCCAGTATGCCCCCGCGTGGGTTTTCCCGCATGAACTTTATGCGCGCTGCTCCCCTTCGCGCTCCTTGCGAGCCTTGGCCACCCGCGCGGCGGCCTCGAGCAGCATCCACCCGGAGAGCTGGACGGACAGGTCGCGCTCGGAGATGCGGGAGGTGCCCAGCGCATCGCTGATCGAGCTCGGCCCCAGCGAGTAGTTGTGCGGCAGCTTCGCGTCGCGGGCCCAGCGCGCGGGGAAGATGGGCAGGCCGTCGACTTCGAGGCGGTGGTTCCACATCGCCTCCGCACTCGCCATGACCAGCCGCTCGGCTGCGCGCTTGGCGCTCACGCTGGCGGGGCTGTCCTCCGGCATACGCACCGCCACCTCGGCGAGGTAGCGCACGAGGATGCCCTTGAACAAGCCGCCGTCGCCGTCGCCGTCCACGGGGTTATCGATCACGCCGCCCGGCGTGGCCACATGCATCGAGATCGCCTGCACCAGTGAACGGATATGGGTGATGTAGAAGACCTGCTCCTCCGGCTTGTCGTCGAGGGAGAGCGCGATTTCCAGGGCCGCGCCGAGGACAGTCCCCTGGTTGTAGGTGTAGATGGTGGGGGTGATGCGGGGGCCGTCGGCAAGCAAGCGGACGCCGTCTTCGACGAGGCCGTCATCGTCCATGAGGTTGTCGAAGATCCAGTCCACGAGCTCCCGCGCCTTGTCCATGCGGCCCGTGCGCGCGAGCATGATCGCCGCCGGGCCGTTGGCGGGCACGTTGAAGAAATTCTCGTCCGTGCGCCACGGCAGCACGCCCATCACGGAATCCAGGCCGGCGAGGATGTTGAACTCGAGGTCGTCGAGCTGTTTCGGCCGCGCCACCTTGTCCGACTCCGTCACGCGGTTGAGCGCCAGTGCGAGCCACGCTTTGTCGTCGTAGTAGCGGTTCTTGATCAGCTTGCCCAGATTGCGCAGACGGATTCCGCGGATGGTGCGCACGATCGCTGCGCGGCGCGCCTTCGTCGACCGCCGCGCTTCCGCGTCCACCAGGCAATCGAGGTAGTGCGCCTGCCACCAGTAATGCCAGTGGAAGAACACCTTCTCTTTCGCCGTCGGCGGCCAGCTCACCACCGCGAGGTTTGTGCGGGGCAGGCCCCACAGCTTCGTCGCATGCCGCTCAGCAATCGCCATTTCAGCGAGATCCGCGCGATGCGCCCACGTTTCCGACACAAGCCCTCCTTTACATCGCTTCTAGCTTATCGACGATCCCCTCTTCCCGTTAGCTCTTCCATGCCCCACCCAGATCCGCGTGCTGGCGGATCCACGCATGCATGGCAATGCCGGCGGCGACACCAGCGTTGATGGAGCGCGTCGACCCGAACTGCGCGATCGAGCACGTCATCACCGCCGCGTCCTGCGCCTGCTCCGTCACGCCCGGCCCTTCCTGGCCGAACAGGAGCAGGCAGCGCTCGGGCAGCTCCGCCGTCTCCAGCGGCACCGACCCGGGCGTGTTGTCGACCGCGACGATGGCCAGGTCGTTCTCCTTCGCGTACTCCGCCAGGTCAGCCACCGATTCGTGGTGCACGATGTGCTGGTAGCGGTCCGTCACCATCGCCCCGCGGCGGTTCCACCGCCTCCGGCCCACGATGTGCACCGCCTGAGCCACAAACGCATTCGCCGTGCGGACGACGGTGCCGATATTCATGTCGTTCTCGAAATTCTCGATCGCCACATGAAACGGATGCCGCCTCGTGTCCAAGTCCGCCTTGATGGCCTCCAGCGACCAGTAGCGGTACTCGTCGACGACATTGCGGCGGTCGCCGTTGCGCAGCAGCTCTTCGTCGTAGCGCGCATCTGCCGGCCACTCCCCCTCCCACGGGCCGACACCGTGGCGGCCTTCCTGCCACTCGGTGGGGCCTTTCTCGGGGTGCTCGTGCGGCTTCGGCTCGCGCTGGCTACGCGAGTCCAAGGTCGCCCAAGCCCAGCAGGAACCGGTAGTCCAGGCCCGCGTCCTTCAGCACGTCGGCGGCGCCGGTCGCGCGATCCACGACGGTGGCCACAGCGACGACCTCCGCACCCGCCTCCCGGCACGCCTTCACAGCGGTGAGCGGGGAGTTGCCGGTCGTGGTGGTGTCCTCGACCACGAGCACGCGCTTGCCCTCGATGTCCGGACCCTCGATGCGGCGCTGCATACCGTGCTTCTTCGCTTCCTTGCGAACCACGAACGCGTCGATCGGCCGGCCATCCGCGTGCATCACCGAAGTGGCCACCGGGTCCGCGCCCAGGGTCAGGCCGCCGACGGCGTCGAAGTCGAGGTCGCTGGTCAGCTCGCGCAGCAGGGCGCCGATAAGGGGGCTCGCCTCGTGGTGCAGCGTCGCGCGGCGCAGGTCGACATAGTAATCAGCTTCCTTGCCCGACGACAGCGTCACCTTGCCGTGGACGACCGCCAGCTCGCGGACCAGCTGGGCGAGGCGCTCTTTCGCGCCGGTGTTTGCAGAGTTTGCAGGGTTCTCCGTGTTCTCGCTCATGATCCCCCAGATTAGTCGCGGTCGCCGTCGTCGAAGATTGACGGGGGTTGGGGGCGGCGGGTGATGCGGGTGCCGTCGTTAAGCTGCTCCCGCGCTTCTCCCGTGGCGATAGCGTCGACCTCGTCCCCGCCGACCGTGCGGTACTCCATCGTGCCGCGGACACCGCCCGTGGTGCGGGTGGGCATTTCGAGCGGTTCCTCCGGCCTGGCGACGACCGGTCGACCCGCCTCATGCCCGCCACCGTTTCCGCCGGTAGGCAACTCGATCGGGTCGCCCATCTCGCGGGTGCGGTGCTCGAAATGGAGGTGGGGCCAAGTGCGCGGGGGGAGGGTGCGGGCGGCGTCGGCAAGCAATGCGAGCGGCGCGAACACCGGCTCCCACTCTTGCGCGCCCACGTCGCTGTCAAGCTGCGCGAGCACCCACTCCGACTCGAACCACACCGCGCTGACCTGCTGCGGAAGAAGCTCCAGCGCCGTGTCCACACGGATGTCCAGCATCCGCTCCGCCGGCCCCGCCTCCGAGCCGAACACCCGGAAACCCGCCAATTCCGCGACCGCGACAAGGTCCTCGGTGGCGCCCACAGCATCCGCTTCACGACGTATGTCCACGACCACCCCCGACTCCATTCCCGTCCCCATCGCCACGACCGTCGTGCCCCCGATGTCCGCGATGCGCGTCTCATGCCCGAAGCGCGTGCCCGTCACCACGTCTTTGACCGGCTCGCCCGCCGACGCCGCGCCACGCCTCCACTCGTCCTGGAGGAACTCGTCCTCCCTCGCGAACTCGAAGCCGTTCGCCTCCGCCCACTCGCGGCGCTCTTTCCGGCTGCGCTGCTTGGCCCCGGGCAGCTTTTTGGGCAATTTCTCGGCGAGGCTGGCCGGCAGCTTGTTCGGAAGTTTCGTTGGCAGACTGGCCGGGAGCTTCTTCGGCAGCTTTCCTGGCATCACTCCACCGATCGCCCCGGTCAGCCCCGCGAGCGCACCCCGACGGGGCTGCGTTTCCCGCTCCTCGTCGGAGTCTTCTGCCAGCACCACTTCTGTCTCACGCTCCGGATCGTGCTCTTGCCCAAGCTTTGGCTCGGCCACTGGCTCGTCTACCGGCTCTGTTTCAAGCTGCGGCTCCGGCTCCTGCTCAGCCTCGAGCTGCGATTCCTGCATAGGTTCAGGCTGCGGCTCTTCAGCTGCTTCTTCTTCGAACTGCACCGGCTCATCGCGCACGTCTTCGGTCAGGGTCGCTGCCACCGGTTCAGTACCGAGTGGGGTGGTGTCACGTTGGGTGGTCCCATTCTCGCTGGTGCAGCCTTTTTCCTGCACATCTGCGCGCCACAAAATACCCGCCCCGGCAAGGGCGAGTGCGGACAGTCCCAGAAGTATGTAACCCATCAGTACAGAACTGTATCCCCCAATGCCCGCTGAACTGGGCAGGCGTGGCTAGTTGTCGCGGGGTTCTGCGCCGGGTTCGGTCTTCAGCGGTGACTACGGCAGCCCGCCCAAAACCCCAGGAACTATGCAGCGCATAGCTGCAGCGGGCTCTCACCTGGCGCTGGCGGCGAGGCTGAAAGGAGGCGGTGCCAGCCGCAAAGCGGAAAGCGGTTAGATATCGCGCTCGACGGGGTTCTTCGGGTTGGCGGACCACTGCGACCAGCCGCCGATGTAGTGTGTGAGCACCGGCAGGCCAGCGTGGGCGAAGGCGGCGAGCAGTTTTGAGGAGTGGTTGCCGGAGCCGGAGTAGACGATGGCTTCGGCCGGGTCGGTCTCGTGAGTGATGCCGAACTTCGCCATGGTCTCGAGGATCTCCTCCGCCGGCTTGATCATGCGGTCTTCCGTGAAGAGGTCTTCGACGGGCACAGTGCGGGCACCAGGAATGTGGCCGGATTTCAGGTCGAGGCGCTCGCGGCGGCCGACGAAGCGGGGGGTGTCGCGGGCGTCGATAAGCATGCCCTTGAATGCGCGAACGTCGTCGATGCTCGCGGTGGGCAGATGGCCCGGCGCGACATCGAGTTCGGTGCGCACCGAGACGGGGCCGGGGCCGGCGATGGTCTCGAAGCCGGCGCGTTCCCAGGCGGGGAAGCCGCCGTCGAGAATATGGACGTCCTCGACGCCGGCCCAGCGCAGCGTCCACCACGCGCGGGAGGCGAATTCGCCGGAGCCGGTGTCGTAAATGACGACGGGGCGGCCGGACTCGATGCCCCACGCGCGGAACGAATCTTGCATGCGCTGCGTCGACGGCAGCGGGTTGCGGCCCACCTGTGAGCCGGGCGTGCCCACGAGGTGTTCGGCGGGGTTGCAGTACTGGGCGGTCGGGATGTGTTCGGACTGGAATTTGGACCACGCGTTGCCCTCGCGGGCGTCCCACAGCGCGGCCAAAACGGTGAGCTTCTTGCCGGTGCGGATCTGTTCACGCAGGTCTTCAGAGGCCACGAATACGCTCATGGCGCCAAGTGTAGCTACGCCAAGGAGATGATGCCCTGCGCCTGAAGGCCCTCAAGCCACTCACGGATTCCCTCGCTCGGAGCATCCGCGCTTATCGACGCCCCCAGCATGCCCCCAGGCCCCACCTCCACCCGGCAGCCGAACGCGAGCAGCGTCTCCGGGATGTCGGTGGGCTCCGGGGACTGGATCAGGATGCGGACTGTTTCCGCCCCGCCGCTAACCACCTTGCGGTTGACGTGGAACTGGCCGCCGACCTTCACGCATTCCACGATGTCGCCGACGTTGATGCTCGTGTCCAGGAAGGGCACGGATGCGATGACGAAGTGGCCGCCGCCCAAGTCGTGAGCGGCAAGTTCCTCGTTCTCAACCCCCGGCAGCGGGGTTCGCGTGACGATTGTCGTGGTCGGCTGCATGCATGCAGTCTAGAGCAGTTTGCTTATCGACGGCCCCTTGTACGCGCTCCCGTCCCGTACCGGCTAGTACTTGATCGCCATGCGACCGCTGATTTTGCCCTTGCGCATGTTCTCAAACACGTCGTTGACGTCGTCGAGCTCGCACGCAGTCACATGCGGCTTGACCAGGCCGCGGGCGTAGAAGTCCAGGGCCTCCGCCATGTCCTGGCGCGTACCAACAAGCGAGCCGCGGATGGTGATGCCGCGCAGCACGATGTCGAAGATCGGTGCCGGGAAGTCCCCCGGAGGCAGGCCGTTGAAAACGATCGTGCCGTCGCTGCGGCTCATCGCGATGGCCTGGCCGAACGCGTCCGGGTGGACTGCCGTGACCAGCACGCCGTGGGAGCCGCCGTCAGTGAACTCTTGGACCGCCTCGCCCGGGTCGCGGTCTTTTACGTTGACAGCGAACTCGGCACCGAGCTCGCGGGCTAGCTCGAGCTTGTCGTCCGCGACGTCGACGGCGATGACGCGCATGCCCATTGCTACGCCGTACTGCACCGCGAGGTGGCCCAGGCCGCCGATGCCGGAAATCGTCATAAACTGGCCCGGCTTGGTCTGGGCTTCCTTGAGGCCCTTGTACACCGTGGCACCTGCGCAGAGGATCGGCGCGACCTCAACCGGGTCGACGCCATCCGGGATGCGGGGAGCGTAACGCGTGTCCACCAGCATGTACTCGCCGAAGGACCCGTCGACGGTGTAGCCACCGTATTGGGCGTTGTGGCAATAAGTTTCGCGGCCGGTGCGGCAGAACTCGCACTCGCCGCACGCGGACCAGAGCCAGGCGTTGCCGACCATGTCGCCGACGGCCACCGTGTGCTCACCCGGGCCGAGCTCGACGATTTCGCCCACGCCCTCGTGGCCGGGTACGAACGGTGGCTCCGGCCTGACGGGCCAGTCGCCTTCGACGGCGTGCAGGTCGGTGTGGCAGATGCCGGAGGCGTGCAGCTTCACCAGTGCCTGGAAGGGACCCGGCGTGGGCAGATCCAAGTCACGGACATTGACATCGGGGCCGAATTGCTCAGCAACGGCGGCTCGCATGGTGGTTGGGGTGGACATCGCAACGGTTCCTTTCCAGTCGGAGGGTGAATATGTTGCGAGTCACATTAGGAGTTTCCAAGAGGAAAGTAAATAGAAAACGACCCGTGTTACCGGATCGTTTTCTCCCAATCACTTCGCGTTGACGTCAAGCGTCTCCCCTTCCGGATCGGCGTCCACCCGCACCGCGTCACCGTCGCGGATCTCACCGGCGAGGACTTCCTTGTCCAGTTTGTCGCCGATCTCCTTCTGGATCAGGCGACGCAATGGGCGGGCGCCGTAGGCGGGGTCGTAGCCGCGGTCGGCAAGCCAGCGCTTCGCGGGATCAGAAACCTCGAGAACCAAGCGGCGTTCCGCGAGCCGCGCAGCCAACCCGCGCAGCTGGATGTCCACGATCCCGACGAGCTGGTCTTGGGTCAGCGCGTCGAACACGACGACGACATCCACAACTTCGTCGCCGACATCAACCACATCGACAGCACCATGTTCGAGGGGTGGTGAGCATGCTCGTCGCATCAGAGCTTTACGACGCCGCCGACGCCCTCCGCACCGCCAGCTCCCGCACCCGCAGCCGTGGCGACTACATCACCGACCACAGCTCCGACCTGACTTCCCAAGGCTTCAACGGGACCGCCGCCGACGCGGGGAAGGCACTGCTCCGGGGTTTGGACACAGCCTTTTCGGCCCGTCTGTGAAGTTGGATGAGGTTGCGGAGATTCTCTGGCAGGCCGCGATGTCTCAAGAAAATATAGAGCGGATGATAGAAACGGCACTCAAGACACCGCTACCTCTGGGGACCGAGTTGTACCTCACCAAGCTTCTAGCCGAGCTCCGGCTGTACTCCCTCATCCTGGATTTCGGATGCTCTGAGTCGATCAATGCAACATGCATGGCCGACTACGAGCCGGATATCGAGAGGTTAGCGCATAACCTGGATAAAACCCCGCAACAAATCCACGATGAGTTCTACGCGAAAGCACCTGACCACGTGAAGCAAATCGTCGACGAGACGGGTGCCATGCTCCCCGAAGGAGGCCCGGGAGGATACACAGTGATGGTCGGTCCGAGTGGTCAGGGCGTGCCGACCAACCCCGCGTCCATCTCAATCCTCTCTCCCGGCGTTGGCTCAGGTGACCCGAACAAGCTGGCAGGACTCGTATCCCAAGCGCAAGACGTGGCCGGCCACAACACATTGAGAAACGGCGAAGGCCAAGCAGCGGTGATGTGGCTGGGATACTCCCGGTCAAGCCCGCGCTCCGGGATTAGAACAGCCCGGTGGGCTTCTCGGAGTAGGACACGAGCAGATTCTTCGTCTGCTGGTAGTGGTCGAGCATCATCAGGTGGTTCTCACGGCCAATGCCGGACTGCTTGTAGCCACCGAACGCCGCGTGCGCCGGGTAGGTGTGGTACTGGTTCACCCACACACGGCCTGCCTGAATAGCGCGGCCAGCGCGGTAAGCGGTGTTTCCGTCGCGCGACCAGACACCGGCACCGAGACCGTAGATGGTGTCATTTGCGACGCTGATGGCCTGGTCGAAGTCCTTGAAGGTCGCCACCGACAGCACCGGGCCGAAGATTTCCTCCTGGAAGATCTTCATCGAGTTGTCACCCTTGAACACCGTTGGCTCAATGTAGAAGCCTCCGCTTAGACCGCCCATGCTGGTCACATCGGTGTTCACCTTGCCGCCGATCAAGGTTTCCGCGCCCTCCTGCGGCGCCATCTCGAGGTAGCCGGTGATCTTGTCCATTTGCTCCTGGGACGCCTGCGCACCCATTTGGGTCTCGGTGTCCAGTGGGTTACCGGTCTTGATCTGGCGCACGCGCTCGATTCCGAGCTCCAAAAACTCCTCGGCGATGGACTCTTGCACCAACGCACGCGACGGACAGGTACACACTTCACCCTGGTTGAGGGCGAACATTGCAAAGCCCTCGATGGCCTTAGCGCGGAATTCGTCATCATGGGCGAGCACGTCCTCGAAGAAGATCGACGGGGACTTGCCGCCAAGCTCGAGCGTCACCGGGATGATCCTCTCCGCGACCGACTTGTTGATCAGCTTGCCGACGTCCGTCGAACCAGTGAACGCGATCTTTGCGATCCGGTCAGAACCGGTCAGCGCGACACCGGCCTCATCGCCGAAGCCGTTAACAATGTTGACCACGCCGTCTGGAATGAGATCACCGATGATGTTCATCAGGTAAAGAATCGATGCTGGGGTCTGTTCCGCCGGCTTCGTCACCACGGCATTGCCCGCCGCCAGCGCTGGGGCGAGCTTCCACACGGCCATGAGGATCGGAAAGTTCCACGGAATGATCTGGCCGACAACGCCCAGCGGCTCGTGGAAGTGGTAGGCCACAGAGTCGTCGTCAAGCTGCGAAAGGCGACCCTCCTGCGCGCGGATGGCACCCGCAAAATAGCGGAAGTGATCGATGGCCAGCGGAATGTCGGCGGCAAGAGTCTCGCGCACAGCCTTGCCATTTTCCCACGTCTCGGCGACCGCGATTTCCTCGAGGTGCTCCTCCATGCGGTCCGCGATGCGGTTGAGGATCAATGCGCGCTCCGCCGCAGAAGTTTTGCCCCATTCCGGCGCAGCCTTGTGCGCCGCATCAAGCGCTCGGTCAATGTCTGCCTGCGTGCCTCGTGCGACTTGGCAGAACACCTCACCCGTGACCGGAGTGGAGTTGTCGAAGTACTCACCGTCCGCCGGAGCAACCCACTGACCGCCGATGTAGTGGTCATAGCGCTTCTCGAAGTTAACGATCGAGCCCTCAGAACCCGGGTTAGCGTACACAGTCATGGTCTAGTCCTTTCTAAAACGAGCTGAATGTTTTGTACTCCAAAACACACAAAAGAGTTTAACGGTTGAACGCCTCGTCCACCACCGGACGCAGAGCGAAACCAATCAGGCCTGTGATCAGGAACAGCAGGGCAACGCCAGCTGCCAGCAGGCCGCCGACTCCGGCAACGGAGAGGGAGGAACCTGCGGGGACGGAGCTGGACTCGCTTTCCTTACCGGCGCAGGCGCCCATGGACTTGGTGTAGGTGACGATGGGAGCGGCCACCTCCGGTCCATTTTCAAGAAGCTTCGTCTCGGCAATGTCGACGAATGCGTCAAGACCGCCGCCTCCGATCACTGAACCAGCAACAGCGCCAATCACACCCTTCAGATCCAAGCCGAGCAGCTTTCCGTTTTCCTCTGCCTGAGCCGGCTTCAGTTCGAAGGTGCCCCCTTCCCTCTTATCAGCCTTGATCTGATCCATCTTCGCGGTCTTGGAGGCATTCATGAATGCGGTGTAACGGTAATAATCCGACTGCTCAAAGCGGAAAAGATTCCACTGAGCACGTGCCAGGGACCCTTCCTTCGCAATCTCAACGCCTTGCTGTGCGCCTACATTCTGAACACCTTCCTTCGCCGCGTGTTCCCGAACCAGTTTGATGTCCCTATTGCGCTTCTCTGGCGTGTACGGGTAGAGCCTGGTGCCGTTCGTCTCCTCCTTTGCAGCGAGGCGGTCCATCGTTTCGTCGGCAAGCATGCGGTAAAGCTGCTGGTACGCGTCGTTGATGCGTTGCTGGTCGCGCTCGGTGTACGTGATGGTGCACTTGTCCGTCTCGGCGTTGTAATCAACGGTGTAGGCGTTCGCGGAAGGGGCGGTGGCAAGGCCGCCGGCGAGGGCGACGGTGGTGGTTGCGGCGATAAAACTGCGGCGGAGACTCATGCTGCGATTGACCAGATCAGGGCGACAATCAGGAGCGTTTGCAGGAACTGTCGTGATCGGAGTGCGGCCCCTTCTTCGGCCTTGGATGCCGGCGAGTTTCATCAACCGGGCGGTCTGATCACGACCGATGTCCCAGCCAGCGCGCTGCATGGCCTTCCACATCTTCCGCACCCCGTAGACGCTGAAGTTGTCCTCGTAGACCTTCACGAGTTCGGGGATAAGCAGCGCATCCGTAAGACTCCTGGCTGACGGGGCTCGTGTTTTCGCTGCCCGGTAGCCACGAGAAGTGATAAACCCACACTCTGTCTGCCTCAAGGTGCGACAGATGGCCTTGACCCCGAAGCGATCGCGATACGTGTCGATGTATTCGATCATCTTCTGGTGGGACGGTCGAGTTCCGCTGCGAAAAAAGCCGACGCGGTCTTTAAAATCTCGTTCGCCCTGCGCAGCTCTTTATTCTCTCGCCGCAGACGCTTCAGTTCATCGTCTGCTAACTCGCCGGAGCTGACCTCGACGTCGTGTGACGGCTTTGAAGGCTTCAACCAATCATTAAGCGTGTGCGCGGAGACGCCGAGCTTGTCACCGATCTCAACCGCCGCACCCCACTTCGAGCACCCTTCAAGCTCAACAAGTTCCTCAGCCAGACGCACCGCCTTGGCCTTGAACTCATCACTGTACTTCCTTGGCATGATCCCAATCTTTCTCTAGAAACGATCGGAACCAAACCCAGGACGCTTCAGTAGTCCGGCATCCGGCGGCGGACCCCCTTTCCCCGGCGAACCCCACCCCACCTAGCGAATAGCTAGAACCAGACAGCTAGATTGTCCAATTTTCAGCCCGAAACGGAGCTTTCTAGTCGTCTGGTTCTAGTCAATCGCAGTGGCGGGGCGCCGAGCTGTCGCAGTGGCGGGGCGCCGAGCTGCGGCAGCAGCGGGGCGCCGGTGCCGGGCAGTGGCGGGGGCGCTAGTCAGCGGTGGCGTCGCCGCCCCCAGGCTGCGTTTCGACCGCGGGCCGCGTTTCGGCCTCGCCGGCCGCGACGGTCTCAGCCTCCCCGCGAACAACCGTCATCGTGTCGGCGTCCGGCCCGACCTCAACGAGCACGGTGTCGCCGTCGCGGATCTCACCGGCGAGGACTTCCTTGGCCAGCTTGTCGCCGATCTCCTTCTGGATCAGGCGGCGCAGCGGGCGGGCACCGTAGGCCGGGTCGTAACCGCGGTCGGCGAGCCAGCGCTTGGCGGCGTCGGTGACATCCAAGGTCAGGCGGCGCTCGGCCAGACGCTCGGCGAGCGAGCGTAGCTGGATATCGACGATGCCGACGAGCTGCTCCTGGCTCAGCGGATCGAAGACCACCACGTCATCGAGACGGTTGATGAACTCCGGCTTGAACGCCCGCTTCACTGCCTCCATGATCTCGTCGTGGGCGCCACCAGCGCCGAGGTTAGAAGTAAGGATGATCACGGTGTTGCGGAAGTCGACGGTGCGGCCTTGGCCGTCGGTAAGTCGACCCTCGTCGAGCACCTGCAGCAGGACGTCGAAGACATCGGGGTGGGCCTTCTCGACCTCGTCGAAAAGCACGAGGCTGTACGGGCGGCGACGGACGGCTTCGGTGAGCTGCCCACCCGCGTCGAAGCCGACGTATCCCGGAGGCGCACCGACCAGACGCGCGACAGAGTGCTTCTCGCCGTACTCGGACATGTCGATGCGGATCATCGCGGACTCTTCATCGAAGAGGAATTCCGCGAGCGACTTCGCCAGCTCCGTCTTACCCACGCCCGTCGGGCCGAGGAACAGGAACGAGCCGATCGGCCGGTTCGGATCCGCGATCCCGGCGCGCGAGCGGCGCACCGCATCGGACACCGCGACGACAGCCTCGCTCTGCCCGACGACGCGTTCGCCCAGCACAGACTCCATATTCAGGAGCTTCTCGGTCTCGCCTTCCATCATCTTGCCCGCGGGAATGCCCGTCCAGCTCGACACAACGTCGGCGATCACGTCCGGGGTGACTTCTTCCGTCAGCATCGTTTTAGTGCTTATCGACGCTTCCCTCTCCGCCTCAGCCACCTCTTCCTCCAGTTCCGGAATGCGGCCGTAACGGAGCTCGGAGACCTTGGCGTAGTCGCCGTCGCGCTCCGCGATCTCGGACTCGTTGCGCAGGCGCTCCAGCTCCTCCTTCGCGTGCTGGACCTTGTCGATCTCGCTCTTCTCGTTCTCCCAACGAGCCTTCATCTCACCGAGCTTCTCGCGCTGGTCAGCCAGCTCGCTACGCAGATCCTTCAGGCGTTCCTGGGATGCCGCGTCCGACTCCTTCGACAACGCGATCTCCTCGATCTCGAGACGGCGCACGACGCGCTCCAGCTCATCGATCTCCTGCGGAGAGGAGTCGATCTCCATGCGGAGACGCGATCCCGCCTCGTCGACCAGGTCGATCGCCTTGTCCGGCAAGAAGCGGTTGGTGATGTAGCGGTCCGACAGGGAAGCCGCCGCGACCAGCGCCGAGTCCTGGATGCGCACACCGTGGTGCACCTCGTAGCGCTCCTTCAGTCCGCGCAGGATGCCGATGGTGTCCTCCACCGTCGGCTCACCCACGTACACCTGCTGGAAGCGGCGCTCGAGAGCGGCGTCCTTTTCGATGTACTTGCGGTACTCATCCAGCGTCGTCGCACCGACCAGGCGCAGCTCACCGCGGGCGAGCATTGGCTTGATCATGTTGCCGGCGTCCATCGATCCGTCACCGGTCGCGCCGGCGCCGACGATGGTGTGCAGCTCATCGATGAACGTGATGATCTCGCCGTCCGACGACTTGATCTCGTCCAGCACCGCCTTCAGGCGCTCCTCGAACTCGCCGCGGAATTTCGCGCCCGCGACCATCGAGCCCAGGTCAAGACTGATCAGCGTCTTGCCCTTCAGGGATTCTGGAACGTCGCCTGCCACAATGCGTCGCGCAAGGCCCTCAACGATGGCAGTCTTGCCGACGCCTGGCTCACCAATCAGCACCGGGTTGTTCTTCGTGCGGCGGCTCAAGACCTGGACCACTCGGCGGATCTCGCTGTCACGGCCGATGACCGGGTCGATCTTGCCCTCGCGGGCGCGCGCCGTCAGGTCAGTGGAGTACTTCTCCAGCGCCTGGAACTGGCCCTCCGGATCCTGCGTGGTCACCTTCTGGTTGCCGCGAACAGACGGGAAAGCAGCCTTGATCGTGTCGTAGGTGGCGCCGCGCTTCTTCAGCAGTTCCGCTGCCTCGTCGTCACCGCGCGCGATGCCGGCGAGCAGCACCTCGGTGGAGACGTACTCGTCGCCGAGTTCTCCCGCTAGCTCCTGCGCGGCGTTCAACGCATTGAGGCCGTCACGGTTGAAATTCGGGTTGGCCATGTTCTGGCCTTCGGCCTTCGGGTAGCCGTCGACGATCTCGGCAGCTTCCTTCTGCACCGTCGCTGGGTCGACGCCGGTGGCTTTCAGCACCGGTGCGGCGATTCCCTCTTCCTGCTCGAGGATCGCCTCTAGCAGGTGCGCGGGCCTAATGTCCGGGTTTCCGGCTGCGGAAGCCCGCTGCAGCGCCTGCTGCAGAGCCTCCTGAGTCTTGGTGGTGGGGTTGAACGAGCTCATCAGTCTCGCTCCTTTCCTAATTCGCGTTTAATTGGGTCTTCTCTTGAAGTGTTCTATTGGTCCGAACTTAGTTCGTCGATAGGTACAACGCCGCCGAAGTTGAGTCTGTTCCACTCAAGTCGAAAAATTTTTGCTTTCCATCGTCTCCCGCAAGTCAGCTTGTGCTCGACGAACTCGAGGAATCCGAGGAATCCGAGGAATCCGGGGAATCCGGGGGAACCTCCACATATATTGCTCCCAGCGATTGCGGACGCCGCTGCCCTCAATGGCGATTGCGGCACCGTCACCTGCAAAAAATGATTTCCAGTTGCGGACACTTTCCCGACACGACACGAGTCCCCGGCGGGCACGACATTTCCGCGCTTCCGGCTCCCTTCCAAAACTGCTTCGAGACTGTCCTCAATGAATGCAGCCAAAACCACAGCTCAGTGACGGGAAGACACCCAACGAGGGCTTGCGTGACCGCAATCGCCCTGAAGACACCTTCTACACGCAGAACTCGAGAACAACCGCGACTGAAGCTTCCAGGACGAAGGAGAGTAGCGGTGCACTACCGCGGAGTTGCTCGCTTCCTTCCCTTTGATTGGCCGTTGCGCGGTCGCCGCAGGATCGTTGCGCACTGAAGTAGACACTCGCGCCGAGCGCACATGACCTGCTCTTTCTAGATTCAGAATCACACCAGGAAGCGATGCCGAACAAGAAAAAGAAGAAGAGAAAGAAGAGGAGAAAAGGAGCGCCATGTACGACCAACTCATCCCTGACCTGCCTCCCCACCCGGCAGAAGCCGCGATTGAAGAGACGGAGAAATACCAGCGGAAAGAAAAAGTCGCCCATTTCTTGCGCGGAGCAGAACTGATCCGGCTGCTGCAGATTGGGAGGCCGTTGGAGGGGAGGGTGCTGGCGGAGAGGATTGGCGTCGATAAGCGGACGCTAAGGAGGTACATCGCGCATTTGCGGGAGCTCGGCTTCAATATCACCTCGAAGCCTGGAGCCGACGGCGGCTACACCATGGAGTACTGCGACACGGTTCCTCCACTGACGTTCACCGACGATGAACTGGAAGTGCTCATGCTCGCGCTGAGTTCCACCGGCTACCCGGGCGACGAGCTCATGGAGCGCGCTGGGCAGTTGACGCAGCGAATCAGACGCCTCCTGCCTCCGCACAAGAGCGCAGAACTGTCCTCTGCGGGAAACCGGCGCTACTTTCAGTTGATGCAGTTCTGGGGAGCGTACAACCGGGAGAAGAAGGCCGAGGAGGCCAAACGAGCGGAGGGAACCGGAGACTAAGCGCTTGCGGCACCGCCCGACGCGCCGGCGGACGGCGCTGAGGCGTCCTTCTTCGCGGGAACCCACTTGAGAGCGAAGCTCAGCACCAGAATGCCGGCGGCGACCGCGGTGGAGACCCAACCGAACGGCCCGGTGAAGGAGGCGAGCACGGCGATGGGGGCGAGAATGGTCATGACGATCTCGAAGGGGCCGAAGCCAACGTAGGCGACGCCGTATTCGTTGAGGGTGCCGGATTTGAGCTTCGGGTCGACCATCTTGAGCAGAGCGATACCGGTGGCGACGGCGGCGGTGGCCCAGCCCCAGCCGAAGATGCCGCGCTCGATCCACTGTTCGCCGAAGTAGAGCGGTGCCATGACGAGCAGGTAGAAGAGGCAGAACACGGTGCCGAGGACGAACAGCAGGATGAGCGCCTGCCAGTAGGCGGCCAGCGCGGCCGGCGCGATGGACGCGATGCCGAAAGCGATCATGTAGTCGGTGGCGGCGCCGGAGATGGCGGAGACGGTGTCCTTGTCCAGGTAGTTCGGCTTCTTGAACAAGCGCAGCAGGCCGCGGCCGATGAAGCCGATGACGAAGGACAGGGCGAACAGCGGGATGGAGACGTTCTCCCACTGGTTGGAGATCAGGGTCTTCACCAGGTTGGCGACGAGCACGGTGAAGATGATGAAGCCGCCGTGGAGCGCGAGGGGCTCGATGGACGACGGGTTGGTGGTCGCCTTACCGATGGAGGGGCGCTCGGCCTCGTCCTCGATGTAGCCGGAGCGCAGCTCCTTGGGCAGGTCACCCTGCAGCTCGGTGGCCTTGCCCTTGCGGATACCCCAGTTGGAGACGATGACACCGCCGATGATGGCCACGAGCGTGCCCACGGTCGCGGAGGTGAAGCCGAGGGAGGACGCGGCGACGGCGCCGGCGGTGTCCTCGAGGGCGGACCCCACGGCGGCGGCGGTGCCGAAGCCGCCGACGAAGCCGACGGGCAGCATCATGCCGAACCAGTCTTCAGTGCCGAAAACGGGCTTGAACAAGTAGATCCCGGCAAGGACGAACAGGCCCCACTGGAACATGAACATGGTGGTGGAAAAGGCCCACATATTGCGCGCGCCTTTGGCCACGGATCCGCCGAGGTCCATGGAGTACGCCATGGAGGCGAAGACGACGGCAATGAGGATGGAGGTGTAGTCGCCGATCTTGTCGGAGAACGGCACGAGGTCGAGCACCTCCGGCCCAAGGACCAGCCCGATCAGACCAGCGGTGATGGGTGCCGGCAGCAGGAGTTGCTGCAGCACGCGGACACGCTGGCGGAGAATGTTGCCGACGATGAGGAGGACGGAGATCCAACCGACGTCGACAAGCATGTCGTAGGGCGTGAATTCCATGAACCGAACCTTTCGCGTCGAATGCTTTCGCGGTTAGCTTAGCGTGCGGGCGCGACGCATTAGTCTTTGAAGCATGGACGAGCTTGTGAGTTTTTCGGCCGGCGAGCGCAGCGAGCTGGAGTTTCAGCTTTCGGGACACACGGAGGAAGCGGACACGCTTATCGACGCCCTCATCACCCCCTCCCTTACCTCCCGCACCGCACTGGACCGCCGCCGGCTGGGATTGCCCCCGGATTCCTACGAGGAACTGGTGGACCCGCTCGGGGATGCGCTGCTGCGTGCGCTGTGGGACCGCCCGCAGGATGTTGAGCCGACGTGGGCGGAGATGGCGAAGAGTCTCTACGCGATGGCGGAGGTCGCGCGCGAGGCGGACTTGAAAGGCATTCCGGCGGCGACTGCGGCGCAGGTCATCGGGGTCGACGAGCTGTGGGGGACGCAGGAAGGCGAGACAAGTGGGGGTGAGCCAGCCTTGCTCGCGGTGCACCTGGAGGCGCCGATGACGGTGCAGTATTCACCGGGGCAGTCGCTGCCGGTGCTGGTGCCGGGACCGTACAGGGAAAAGGGGCAGTGGCACGAGCTGACACCGGCGCTGCCGTCGAACCAGTTCGGTCAGCTGGTGTTTTTCACCCCGGGCCGGTGGCGGCGGCCGGAGGTCGGCGAGTACTGGACGTGCGGGGCGGCCCGGGGCGAGCAGCTGTCCTTTACCGGGGACAGCGAGGTGGACGCGACGGGGGACCGGCTGGCGGGGGTGAGGGCGGCGGTGTTTGGGGGCGTCGATAAGCGGATTGAGCTTGTTGTCGATGTCGTCGACCCGGCGCTGGAAGCCCTGGCGGGCGCGGTCGATTGGGTGGCGTTACGGCGCGTCTAGAGGATGGGGACGGCGGCGCGGCGGCGGCGTGCGTCGGCGGGATCGATGTCGACGACGATGACCTCCTCGTCGAAACCGCCCTGCGCGAGCACGGTCCCGCCGGGCGCGACGGCCACGGAATGGCCGACGCCGAGCGGCTCCGAATTATTTTTCGCTCCCGTGGAACCGTCCGGATTGGCCTGGTCGGGCGCGATGATGAATGCCCCTGCGTCGAGCGCGCGTGCACGCGAAAGCGCGATCCATTCTTCGGTCTTGTTGTCACCTCCCGCCCAGCTGGTGGGAACCACGATGATGTCCGCGCCGCGGCGGGCGAGCTCCTGAAACTGGTCCGGGAAGCGGATGTCGAAGCAGATGGCCGCGCCGACCGTCACACCCTCGTGCCCGAAAGTGACGAGCTCTGTGCCGGGCTCGATGTTGTCGGACTCGCGGTAGCTTGCGGTGTCGAAAGCGTGGATCTTGTCGTAGCCTTCGTGCAGGCCAGGGCCGGTAATGAGCGCGGTATTGCGCACGCGCCTCTCGCTGGCGGGGCGGAACATGCCCGCGACGATGGTCACGCCCAGCTCCTCGGCGAGTTCGCGCAGACCGGTGGCGAATGTGCCGTCTAAATCCTCGGCTTGCTCGGCGAGCGGGCCGGACTCGAATGCCTGGGAGGACGCCTCAGGGCACGCGATGAGCGTCGCACCCTTGTTCGCGGCATCGCGGATATGTTCGCTCAGTGCGGCGAGGTTGTCGGCCACGCGCGGGCCGGCGGTGAATTGCACGAGTCCAATACGCATGACGCCCAAGGGTATGTGGATAACTTTTCAAATTCCACAGGTTCCGCGCGTGGCCGTTGTGCATTTCCCCTGGCTGCCGTTTCGTTGAAGGCATGAACTACTCAACGAATTTTGTTCAAGCACCGACCGCCGATCTACCGACCCTGCCCGACTGGACCGACCCCGACTTCACCGATTTATCCACCCCGAGCCTGACCAGCACAGCCCTTGCCGCAGTCCACACCGCGCTCGCCGACGGCGTGGACGACCGGAGTGAACGCGTGCGCGACCACGTCGCTGATCTCGCCGCCTTCTCCGCCGCCGTCCGCGGGGTCGACGCCGACCACGCCCGAGCATTCAGGGGGAAATAATGCTGGTCGCCACAGAATTGTCGGCGAGCGCAGAAGCGTTGCGGCGCGCGGCGGGATCCGTGCGCAAGCGTATCGACGACACCGCCGACACCCGCATCTCCATCTCCAACGCCGGCCTCGCCGGCGAGGCCGCCGACGCTGGTCTGGACACGCTCGCCGACTTAGGCCGTGCACTAGCGAACCCGGCCGACACGATGGAGAACATCGCGGACATCCTCGACGAGACCGCGGCCGCGCAGCTCTTCCTCGACCTGATGAAAGACGCGCTGATCAACACCATCGTTCCGGCGCCGCTGCGCGCTGCGCATGAAGCAATGCTGGCTGGCATCTCGCTGATGGAGAAGCTTCTCGACGAGGCCTGCTCCGCCTCCATCTCCCAGGAGTGCAGACTCGAACACGAGCAGGACTTGGACCGGCTGGTTTTCCACCCGGAGGACCCGTTGTCGGAGATCAGCGCCCGTCTGCTGGAGACCGCGCCGGCCTCGGTGCGCGAGGTCGTCGAGGCGGAGGACGCCCTAGTTCTCGAGGGCGGGCCCGACGGGTACAGCGTCATGCTGGGCGTGAAGTACGACGAGAACGGTGAGCCGATCCCGCCGCAGTCGGTGACCACGGTGGTCTCCGGCGTGGGCTCCGGCGAACCCGAGAAATTCGCGCTCGCCGTGGAGGAAGCCAAAGCGGTCGCGGAGGCCACCGGTGGCGCAGTGGTGGTGTGGCAGGGCTACTCCCCTCCCCCGACCCTGCTGGAGGGCATGTCGCGCGTTCCGGCCAGCGCCGGCGCCGACGACTTAGCCGCATTCCAGTACGCGGTTGAGGAGCGGTTCCCGGAGGCGAGGAAGGTGGTCGTGGGGCACTCTTACGGTTCGGTCGTGGCCGCCCGCGCCGCCGAAGAGTACGGGCTATTCGCCGACGAGCTCTACATCGTGGGCACGCCCGGCATCAACGCCTCCCACGTCGACGACCTGACCTTGTTCGGCAACGACACGAAAGTCAGCGTCGCCGACTCCCCGACCGACCCGATCCTCCTGCTGCGCAGCCCATTGAACGCCCTCCACGGCACCGATCCAGGCACCGCATACTTCGGCGCCGAACGCGTTCCCGGGGTCCGTGGCGGGCACACCGACTACTACCAGGACGAGGCGTTCCTGCGGGCCCTGGCGGAATCAGCGCAGAAGTAAGGCGCGGGCATAGCGGGAGGGCGGGGTATCCTATAACAGAAATTTAGCCGGCGAGGCCGAAATCGAAATATGCGTACACTAGGGTGCCGTAAACCTAAACGCATAAACGGAGGAAAAATGGCTGAAGATTTCGCGCAACAGATAGTGGAGACGCTAGAGCGCAACGGCGTGAAGCGCATTTACGGCCTCGTCGGCGACTCGCTGAACCCGGTCTCCGACGCGGTGGCTGACTCGAACATCGAGTGGATCCACGTCCGCAACGAGGAGGCCGCCGCCTTCGCCGCCGGCGCCGAGTCGCTGGTCACGGGTGAGCTGGCTGTCTGCGCCGCATCCTGTGGCCCGGGCAACACCCACCTGATCCAGGGGCTTTATGATTCGCACCGCAACGGCGCCAAGGTGCTCGCCATTGCTTCGCACATTCCGAGCCAGGAAATCGGCTCCAAGTTCTTCCAGGAGACGCACCCGGAGAAGATCTTCCAGGAGTGCTCGGGCTACTGCGAGATGGCTAATTCGCCGGAGCAGGGTGCGCGCATCCTGCACCACGCGATCCAGTCGACGATGGCGGGCAAGGGTGTGTCCGTCTTCGTCATGCCGGGCGATATCGCCGGCCAGGACGCTGCCGATGTACCGCTGCTCGAGTCCACGATCGCTCGCGGCGACGACAAGCGCGTCTTCCCGGACGCCGGCGAGGCCGCACGTCTCGTCCAGGCCATCAACGAGGCGGAGACCGTCACGCTGTTTTGCGGTGTCGGCGCCGCGAACGCCCGCGAGGAGGTGCTGCAGCTCGCCGAGAAGATCAAGTCGCCGATTGGCCACTCCTTCGGCGGCAAGATGCACATCCAGTACGACAACCCGTTCGACGTGGGCATGAACGGCCTGCTCGGCTACGGCGCCTGCTACGAGGCCTCCCACGAGGCTGACCTGCTCATTCTGCTGGGCACGGACTTCCCGTACAACGACTGGCTGCCCGACGGCAATGTCGCGCAGGTGGACATCAAGGGCGAGAATATCGGCCGCCGCGCCAAGATCCAGTACCCCGTCGTGGGCGATGTCAAGAGCGTCATCGAGAACATCCTCCCGCACGTCGAGGAGAAGAAGAACCGCAAGTTCCTGGACAAGATGCTCAAGGAACACGCGCACCTGCTCGAGACGGTGATCGAGAATTACGGCACCAAGAAGCCGGAAAAGGCGACGCCGATCCAGCCGGAGTACGCCGCGAATCTCATCGACGAGCTGGCTGACGAGGACGCCGTCTTCACCGTCGACACCGGCATGTGCAATGTCTGGGCTGCCCGCTACATCACCCCGAACGGCAAGAAGGACGAACTGGCGTCCTTCCGCCACGGCACCATGGCCAACGCCGTCCCGCAGGCGATCGGCGCTCAGGCAGCCGACCGCGGCCGCCAGGTGATCACGTTCTCCGGCGACGGCGGCGTGTCCATGCTGCTCGGCGAGCTCATCACTGTGCAGCAGCACGACCTACCGGTGAAGATGATGGTGTTCAACAACTCCAGCCTCGGCATGGTCAAACTTGAGATGATGGTTGCCGGCCTGAAGGAATTCCAGACCGACCACGCCCAGGTGAATTACGCCAATATCGCTGAGGCGGTGGGCATCAAGTCCTTCCGGGTGGAAAAGCCGCAGGACCTGGAGAGGACCATCAAGGAGGCCTTCGCCTACGACGGCCCGGTGCTCGTCGAGATGGTCACTGACCCGGATGCCCTGTCCCTGCCGCCGAACTTCGACTGGACCATGATCAAGGGCTTCACCGAGTCCGCGGTCAAGACGGTGCTCGACGGCGGTATCGGCAACATGGTCGAGCTGGCCCGCTCCAACCTCCGCAACATCAAGGGCGCCGCGGCGATCGAGTTCTAGCGGCGCGCGCCGAAGTTGGAGTTCGCGGGCACGGCCACAATGCCGATCAGGCCCGCGATCGCCGCGATGAGGGCGAGCACGGCGGCGACGATGCCGGCGTTGCTCGACCCCTCGGAGACCGCCGGTCCCCGATTCTGACCGGAATCAGGCTTGTTGCGGTCGCTCGTACCGCCGCCGTCGCCCAGATCAGAACCCTTGTTCGTCGGCGTGAGAACGCCACGGGCAAGGGTTTTGTTCTGCTCGGACGCTGTCGTAGCACGGCTGGCCCGTGCATACCTCCGGCAGCGTTGGCTGCGAGCGCGACTCCTTGTCCGTGAAACCGAAGTGCGAAAACTGGTAGAGGTAGTTCACCGTCGAGCGGTACTCGGGCAGGTAGTTCTGCCCCTCCGGGCCCACGAGCTTCAGTGCGCCGGTGTGGCTCAACCCGATATTGTGGCCGAGCTCGTGGAGAATGGTGTTGCGCAGCTGCTCGTCGACAGAGGAATTGTGCCAGAAACCCCCGCTGCGCGGGTAATTCAAGCCGAGTTCTGCTTCCCCTCGCGACGTTTGGTCCGCGACCACGCGACCACCGCCGTTGAGCGCGGCACGTGCACGAGTTCCCCGCCGCGGCGCGGGGCCCGGGCGACGCGTTCGCGCAACTGGGCATTCTCGTCTTCGAGGTCGTCGATGCGTTGCGTCAGCTCGATGATCGTCTTGATCCCGGCCAAATTCACGCCTTCTTCCTGGGAGAGGCGCTGAATCGTCCGCAGCCGCGAAATATCGCGCTGAGAGTAGCGGCGCCCGCCGCCGGACGTGCGCATCGGGCTGACCAGGCCCATGCGGTCGTACGTGCGCAGGGTCTGGGCGTGCATGCCGGTCAGCTCGGCGGCGACAGAGATGACGTAGTACTCGTCGACAGCGTCGTCTTTCTTATTCATCTGCACATCACCTCCCTACTGGGTGCTCCCGGTGCCGGAGTTGGCCCCGGCCCACCCGGCGCGCGGGTTGAATCCGGAGTCCTTCTCCGCCTGGGCGTAGGCGCGCAGCGCGCTCGTCGCCGTGGCGTCCAGGTTCTTCGGCACTTGTACCTCGACGGTGACCATGAGGTCGCCAGCCGTGCCGGACTTGCGTGGCACGCCGCGGCCCTTCACGCGCAGGGTCCGACCGTTCGGCGTGCCCGCCGGGACCTTGACCTTCACCGGGCTATCCAGCGTCGGCACCGTCACAGCCCCGCCAAGAGCCAGCTCCGCGAAGCTCACCGGCACCGTGACTGCGAGATCGTCTCCGTTGCGGGTGAACACCTTGTCGGGCTTCACTGTCACATTGACGAACAGGTCGCCCGCGGGCGTGCCGTTCGGCCCCGCCTCGCCCTGGCCGGCCAGCCGCACTTTCTGCCCGTCGATCACGCCTGCGGGGATCCGCACCGTGATCGACCGGGTCCGGCGGACCGTTCCTGAACCCGAGCAGGTCGGGCACGGGTCCTCGATGATCTGGCCGGTGCCGCCGCAGCGGGTGCACGGCCGGGACATCCCGAAGGCTCCCTTCTGCTCGCTGACAAAACCGGAGCCGTGGCAATCCGGGCACGTCGTGGTCTTGCCCGTCGCCGAACCGGAGCCGTGGCAGTCGGTGCACGGTGCCTCACCAGTCAACTCGACCGGGATAGTCGTTCCCTTGACGGCTTCGCGGAAGTCGAGCGTTATTTGCGTTTCGACGTCGGCCCCCCGCGTCGGCCGAGCACTCCTGCCAGTGCCGCCGCCGCGGTTAAAGAGGCCACCGAAGATGTCACCAAGACCGCCTTCCGCAGAAAATCCTCCGCCTTGTCCAAACGACTGTCCGAATCCGACGTCTTCGAATCCGCCGGCCCCGAAGTCCGACGTGGTCGTCGTGGTGCGAAACCCGCCCGGAAACCCGGAGCCTCCTCTCCCTCCGAAGCGCATGAAGCCTCCGGAGTTCATCATCGACTTGAATTCGTCGTATTCCTTGCGCTTCGTCTCGTCGCCGAGGACGTCGTACGCCTCCGCTACCTTCTTGAAGCGCTCTTCGGCTTGCTTGTCGCCCGGGTGCGAGTCCGGGTGGTTCTCGCGCGCCAGTTTGCGGTACGCCTTCTTAATCTCGGCCGCGCTTGCCGACGACGACAGGCCCAGGTCGCCGTAATAATCCTTATTCGACCATTCCTGCTGCATAGCCATAATCGCTTCCTCCTTCCTTTCGTATTCTGTTATGTTCTGCTTCTATTTTCACTGCTAAAAACGTTTATCTATGTAAAACGCGGCCGAGGCGGGAATCGTCGACGTCGCTGGTGTCAAAGCTTCCCTCCCCGGCCGCGGTGCGGCGCTACTGAGTCTTACTCAGCGCTACCTTCCGGTGCGTCCGCGCCATCATCCGAGCCCTCCTCCGGGTCCGCGATGATGACCATCGCGTTGCGGATCAGGCGGTCGCCGACGCGGTAGCCCTTGCGCAGGACGGTGCCGATGATTTTCTCGTCGCCCTGCGACAAGTCCTGGACCGCCTCGTGGATCTCCGGGTCGAATGCATCGCCCTCAGCACCGAAAGCCTGGGTCTTCTGGCGCTGCAGGACTGCCTGCAGGTTGTCGGAGAACGCCTTCAGCGGGCCGTCTGCCAGGTCGCCGTGCTGGCGGGCGAGCTCCAAGTCGTCGATAAGCGGGAGCAGCTCCTCGATCACCTTGGCCTTGGCATCGTTGGCGATCTGCGAGCGCTCGCGCTCCGTGCGGCGGCGGTAGTTCGCGTACTCGGCCGAGACGCGCTGGAGATCCTCCGTGCGCTCAGCGAGCTGAAGCTCCGCCTCGGAGACCGTCCCGTCGCCATCGGCGTCCGGGTTGACCTCGCGCTCCGCGTCATTCAACGCGTCGGCGAGCTCAGCGTCGAGCACCTCAGAGTCCGACAGCGGGTCTGCATCGTCCGCGGCCAGCGCCTCGGATTCCGCGGCCTCCTGGGCCAAGGTCTCCGACTGGTCCGGGCTGATGTACTCGTCGTCCGTGGCCTCGGGCGCGCCCGGGTTGTCGGGCATCTGTTCGTTCGGGTTGGTCATGGGTGCCGCTCCTTACTTGTTGTCGGAGTCGTTGGAGTCGTTCTCGTCTTCCTCGACGACCTCTGCGTCCACGACATTGTCGTCTGCTTCAGCCGTTGCGTCAGCCTGCGTTGCGCCGGCATTCGCATCGGCCTCGTAGATGGCCTTGCCCATCTCCTGCGACTCGGTGGTCAGCTTCTCGACGGCAGCCTTGATGGCGTCCAGGTCGTCGCCCTTCAGAGCCTCGTCGACCTCGTCCGCCGCCGCGGTGACCTTGGTCTTGATGTCCTCGGAGACCTTGTCGGAGTTCTCGTCCAGGAACTTGCGGGTCTGGTAAGCCATAGACTCCGCGTTGTTGCGGGTCTCCTGCTCCTCGCGGCGAGCCTTGTCCTCGTCAGCGTGAGCCTCGGCGTCCTTGACCATGCGGTCGATCTCTTCCTGGGAGAGGCCGGAGCCCTCCTGGATCTTGATCGTGTTCTCCTTGCCGGTGCCCTTGTCCTTCGCGGTCACGTGCACGATGCCGTTGGCGTCGATGTCGAAAGTGACCTCGATCTGTGGAACACCGCGCGGTGCCGGAGCGATGCCGCCGAGCTCGAAGGAGCCGAGCAGCTTGTTGGCGGAAGCCATCTCGCGCTCGCCCTGGAAGACCTGGATCTGCACGGACGGCTGGTTGTCCTCGGCCGTGGTGAAGGTCTCCGAACGCTTTGTCGGGATGGTGGTGTTGCGCTCGATCAGCTTGGTCATCACACCGCCCTTGGTCTCAATCCCCAGGGACAGCGGGGTGACGTCGAGCAGCAGCACGTCCTTCACGTCGCCGCGCAGAACGCCGGCCTGCAGGGCGGCACCAAGCGCCACGACCTCGTCCGGGTTCACAGACTTGTTCGGGTCCTTGCCGGTGAGCTCCTTCACCAGGTCGGTGACAGCCGGCATACGGGTGGAACCACCGACGAGCACAACCTGGTCGATGTCGCCGACGGACATGCCGGCGTCCTTGATGACCTGGTTGAACGGCTCCTTGGTGCGGTCCAGCAGGTCGGAGGTGATCTTCTGGAACTCGGTGCGGGTCAGGTTCTCGTCGAGGAACAGCGGGTTCTTCTCGGAGTCCACCGTGATGTACGGCAGGTTGACGGATGCCTGCTGCGCAGACGACAGCTCGATCTTGGCCTTCTCCGCGGACTCGCGCAGACGCTGCAGCGCCATCTTGTCCTTGGTCAGGTCAATGCCGTGCTGGGACTTGAACTTCTCCACCAGCCAGTCGACGATGCGCTGATCCCAGTCGTCGCCGCCCAGCTCGTTGTCGCCGGCGGTAGCCAGCACCTCGACGACACCGTCGCCGATCTCGAGCAGAGACACATCGAAGGTGCCGCCACCCAAGTCGAAGACCAGGATGGTCTGCTCCTTGTCGGCCTTCTCCAGACCGTAAGCAAGAGCAGCCGCCGTCGGCTCGTTGACAATACGCAGGACGTTCAGGCCTGCAATCTGACCGGCCTCCTTGGTGGCCTGGCGCTGTGCGTCCTCGAAGTACGCCGGGACAGTAATGACTGCGTCGGTGACCTCGTCGCCGAGGTACGCCTCAGCGTCACGCTTCAGCTTCATCAGCGTGCGCGCGGAAATCTCCTGCGGGGTGTACTTCTTGTCGTCGATATCGACCGTCCAGTCATTCTCGCCCATGTGGCGCTTGACGGAACGGATAGTGCGGTCGACGTTGGTCACCGCCTGGTTCTTAGCGGACTGGCCGACGAGAATCTCGCCGTTCTTGGCGAAAGCCACGACTGACGGAGTGGTGCGTGCGCCCTCCGCGTTAGCGATGACCACCGGCTCACCGCCCTCGAGCACGGAAACAACAGAGTTCGTGGTGCCGAGGTCAATACCTACTGCGCGTCCCATAGTGTGAATATCCTCCTGAAAGATTCGGTTGATTGAGTGTTTTCGTTGTACCGAGTCGAGCCCGGGCCACAACCCGTCCGGCAGGTTGACTGCCACTCACTCAACTTCTGGCAGCAAGTGTACCACCGCGAGGCGACACCCTGTCACAGGGTTGAGCTCAGCTCACTCAATCTCTACAACTCGTGGGCATGAAAAGTTGTTCCAAGTTCACTCAACTTTCTCCGTTTCAGCTGGTAAAAAGGTGGTGCGGACCAGACATTTCTAGTTGCGCGGATTCATCGCGAGATTCTCATAGCAGCAGCCCACCGACAATAACCGCCTGCACCGGAAGGGTTGTATTCCACGTCCCGTCTGGCAGAATGCTTGTTCGTGACTGAACACAATCCTGCGCGTAACGCGAAGACTGACGGGGCGAGAGATTTCGCCAACACCCTCCTCGACTCAGTGGAGGCGCCCGCCACGGAACCGACGGCGGCAGACGCCGCGCAGACGCTTTCCGGCGAGCCCATCGACCGCGGCCGCGTCATCGCCTCCGACGGGCGTGCCGCAGCCGCCTGGGCACTGCGCTTCATCGTGATCGTGATCGCCACGGTGATCCTGTTCAAGCTCATCGGCTCGGTGTGGGTGGGCGTCCTGCCGACCCTGCTCGCGCTGATTTTCTGCACGATCCTGTGGCCGCCGGTGCGGTGGCTGCGCAACCACAAGGTGCCGTCGGCGCTGGCGGTGTTCATTGTTCTGTTAGGCTTCTTCGGCATCATCGGCGGCATTTTCGCGGCGATGGCGCCAACGATCCGCACGCAGTCGGTGGAGCTGTACCACCAGGCTGAAGAGGGCATCCAGCAGATTTTGGATTGGTTGGAGACATCCGCGCCCTTCGACGTGGACACGAGCCAGATCGAGCAAGCCGTGAACCAGGCGGGAGAGTTCGTCCGGGGCCAGGCCTCCAATATCGCCTCCGGTGTGGTGACGGGCATCGGCGCGGCGGCGTCGATCGGCACGTCGCTGTTGCTGATGCTGGTCCTGTCCTTCTTCTTCCTGAAGGACGGCGACCGCTTCTTGCCGTGGCTGCGCAAGTACACCGGCGTGAAGGTCGGCTGGCACCTGACTGAGGTGCTGATGCGCTCCTGGAACACGCTCTCCGGCTTCATCCGCACGCAGGCCATCGTGTCCATGGTGGACGCTGTCTTCATCGGACTGGGCCTGGTCATCCTGGGTGTTCCGCTCGCACCGGTGCTGGCAGTCCTCACCTTCTTCGGTGGCTTCATCCCGATTATCGGTGCGTTCACCGCGGGCGCTCTCGCCGTCATCGTGGCGCTGGTCTCCGGCGGCCTGACCAAAGCACTGCTCGCGCTCGGCCTGGTCATCCTCGTCCAGCAAATCGAGGGCAATGTCCTGCAGCCGATCCTGCAGTCCCGCTCCATGGGCCTGCACGCCGCCATCGTCCTGCTGGCAGTGGCCGTGGGCGGCACGCTCTTCGGCATCATCGGCGCCTTCCTGGCCGTCCCCATCGCCGCCGTCGCCGCCGTGTGGCTGCGCTACTGGGCGGAGATGGTTTCCCTGCGCAGCGGCGAGATCACTGCGGACGATATCCAGATCGCCACGCAGCAGAGCCAAACATTGGATTCGCGCACGGCGTACCTGGCGGTGCGCGACCGCATGCGCTCTTTGGGCCGCCGCAAGGGACAGACCCAGCTCGACGAGGAAGCCGACAAGCTCGGCTCCACCAAGATTCCGCGCGGCACGCGTCTCAACAAGAAGAACGCCGAAAAGCACGACGCCCCGGGCGATTCCCGCGCCATCGACGAGGAGGACCTCAAGAAGAAGCGCGGAAAGAAGCAGGACTAGCGCAAACTAGTCAGCCCTGAGCGAACGCCAGCCCCCGGCTGGCGTTTTTTCTCTACCCTGGGCGACATGAGCAACCAAGCACTTGAGAACAAGAAGATCGCAATCCTGGCCACCAACGGCTTTGAAGACTCCGAGCTGACCAGCCCGCGCGACGCCGTCGCTGAGGCTGGCGCCACCATTACCGTCATTTCCACCGAGACCGGCGAGATCGAGGGCAAGAACGGCGAGAAGGTAACGGTCGACCAGACCGCGGCCGACGCCAACGCCGCCGATTTCGACGCCCTGATCCTCCCCGGAGGCACCGGCAACGCCGACACGATCCGCACCGATGAGAAGGCGGTCGCATTCGTCCGCGAGATCACCCAGGCAGAAAAGCCCGTCGGCGTCATTTGCCACGGCGGCTGGATCCTCGCCGACGCAGATGCCCTCAAGGACGTGACCATCACCTCCTACCCGTCGCTCAAGACGGACCTGTCCAACGCGGGTGCGACGTGGGTGGACGAAGAGGTGCGCGTCGATAAGCGCTTCGTTTCTTCGCGCACCCCGGACGACCTGCCGGCATTCAACGAGGCGATCGTCGAGGAGTTCGCCAAGTAAATGGCTTCCCACCATTTCGAGGTCAAGGTCTCCGGCGGCAAGCTCGTCGTCGCGGACCTGACCGACGACGGTTCGACGATCACCGACGCGAAGATTTCGGGTGATTTCTTCCTCGAGCCGGAGGAGGCGTACGACGCAATCAACGGCGCACTCGTCGGCGCGTCCGTCACGGAATCAGCCGACGACCTGAAGAAGCGTATCGACGGAGCCTTAGCCCGTCTTGGCGGCAGCCAAGACGTATCCCTCCACGGGTTCTCCACCCGTGACGTGGCCATCGCCGCCCGCCGCGCGCTTCTCGACGCCAAAGATCTCACCGATTACGACTGGACCGTCATCCACTCCCCCGTCCTCCCGACACCGGTGAATGTGGCGCTGGACCAGTACCTCCTCGAGGAAGTCGCAGCCGGCCGCAAGGGCCCGATCGTGCGCTTCTGGGAGTGGCAGGACAAGGCCGTCGTCTTCGGCTCCTACCAGTCTTTCCAGAATGAGCTGGACCCGGAGGGCATCGAGAAGCACGGCATCGTGCCGGTGCGCCGCATCTCCGGCGGCGGGGCGATGTTCATGGAGGGCGGCAACTGCGTCACTTACTCGATGTACCTGCCCGACGACATAGCCGCGGGGCTGAGCTACGTGGACAGTTACCAGTACCTGGACGCCTGGGTACTCGCCGGACTTCAGTCCCTCGGCGTGAACGCCTGGTACGTGCCGATCAACGACATCACCTCCGACGGCGGCAAGATCGGCGGTGCCGCTCAGAAGCGCATTCCGGGCGCAATCCTGCACCACACGACCATGAGCTACGACATCAACGCCGACAAGATGATGGACGTGCTGCGCGTGGGCAAGGTGAAGCTCGCCGACAAGGGCGTGCGTTCCGCTAAGAAGCGCGTCGACCCGCTGCGCCGTCAGACGGGTGTCTCCCGCCAGGAGGTCATTCAGACGCTCATCAACACCTTCGTCTCCCGCTACCCAACCGAGGTCGGCGAACTCACCGACGCGGACATCGCCGCTGCCGAGAAGCTTGTCGACGAAAAGTTCGGCACCGACGCCTGGACCCACCGCGTGCCGTAAGCGGCACTCAAAAGCGCTAGCTGGACGCGGCCTCTTCCTCGACGGCCGCGGCCCGCGCAACCGCGTGAAGAACGACGTTGATCTCGCGGGCGTGGTCGAAGGTCGCACCCTCAAGCACCGCCCGGTCGATGTCGCGCACGCGGACGCGAACATCGTTGAAGGGCACTCCCTGGATCTCGTCGAGGAAGACCCGGCGCAGTTCGCCGGTGTTCTTCAGCAGCAGGATCACCATGGCTTCTTCGGGGCGCGGCTCCGCAGTGCCGTGGAAGATGTCGCGGTAGCGGTCGCGCATGGCCGCCTCGATGGTCTCGTCCTTTTCCGGGAAGCGGTGCCAGGTCAGGCCGAGGAAGCTGGCGCGTTCCTGGTCGAGCACACCTTCCTCAATGAGGCGCTGCGCGAGCGCTTCCTTGTCCGCGAATTTGCGCGAATTCAGCGCCGAGTACACCGTCTGCCCGTCCTTGGCCTCCAGGCGGGACACGCCGTGCGCCAGGGCAGGGTGGGCGGCCGCCCGCTTCGACGCCCCCGCCGCAGCGACTGCGGTGGGAGACTTGCCGTCCTCGATCGTGGCCAGACCAGTGGCGACGAGATCGCACAACAGCGCACCATTAAGGGCGACGCGCTGGTGGCTCACCCCGATCTCAAAACGGTCAGACTTGTTCGAGAGCAGGAGAAACAGTGCTTCACTAACGAGCATGGCAAGTGTCTTTCAGCTAGCGGATGAGTGTGGCCTAGTTTAACCCCTATCCGCTTGCGCCCGCGCCTTAGCCACGAGGCGCGCGGGCACAAGCGGGGACACCTACCGGTTCGCGGATACCGACGGCGACTCGGTCACCGCATCGTCTTTCCCGGATCGCCTGGCGGGACTGGCACCCTCCTTCGCAGCGGCGGCACGGGAATTCTCGCGGGCGCGCTTCCAACCGCGGATAGCCAGGGCGACGCCGACAACGACGACTGCGACGCGGACCACCACGAGAACGGAGGCGCCGACGCCGAGGGCTTTGAGCACGACCGGCAGGTTGAGCGTGACGATCAGGGTGCCCACGACGCCGCCGAGCAAGATCGGGTTGAGGTGGGTGACCAGCCAGGCGGCCAGAGGTGCGGCGATGACGCCGCCGACGAGCAGGGCGAGAACGGCGGCCAGGTTGGCAACGAGGTCTTCCCACATCCCGATGACGAAGCCGGTGGTCGCGGCGGCGGTGACGAAGAACTCGGCGGTGTTCACGGTGCCGACAATGCGGCGCGGCTCACTACGGCCGGCGGACAGCAGGGTCGAGGTGGTCACCGGGCCCCAGCCGCCGCCACCGGTCGCGTCGATGAATCCGCCGAAAAGGCCCAGCACGCCGAGGAACGGCTTCGAGTGCGGCGAATCCGCTGCCTTGCGGCGCACAATTCCGCGGGAGAAGCGCCACACCAGGTTGATGCCGATCGCGGCGAGAATGAGGGACATGATTGGCTTGGCGGCTTCCGTCGACAGGTTCGACAGGACCGTCGCACCGACGAACGCGCCGATTGAGCCGGGTATGCCTATCGCGGCCACCACCCGCCAATCCACGTTGCCGAATCTCCAGTGGCTGAAGCCCGACACCAGCGTCGTGCCCAACTCGGCGGTGTGCACCACGGCAGATGCCTGCGCGGGGCCGAGGCTGGCGAGCATGATCAGGATGGTGGTGGAGGTGACGCCGAAGCCCATGCCGAGGCCGCCGTCGACAAGCTGTCCGGCAAGTCCCGCGACAGCGATGAGAATGAGTGTGACCATGCGATTCATGTTTTAAACCTTTGCGTGTGAGAGGGATAGCGCCGAGCGGTAGCGCGCGGCGATGATGTGTGCGAGATCCGCGCCTAGCGGTGCGGAGATGGACCCGGGCCACATTCGGTGAACCCGGTCCAGCAGCAACCCCCTCGTGACAAATAGCGGTAATAAATGCGCGTTCTCGTGGGCGACGGCGGCGATGCCGTCAGCGCCGACGAGCTCGCCGTGACCAGTCGCAGGAACGGTGGTCACTTCAATGCCAGTGAGCTTTTCGACGTCCCGACCCAGCTCAATCGTCTTCGCCGCCGCCGCCTCATTGGAGGTGCCCACGGGGTAGAGGACGATATGAGAGGCACGTGGGCCGTCGATAAGCGCGCGTGCCGCGAGGACAGCCGCGACGTCGCGCCCTT
Organism: Corynebacterium appendicis CIP 107643; assembly: GCF_030408415.1. Taxonomy (NCBI): domain Bacteria; kingdom Bacillati; phylum Actinomycetota; class Actinomycetes; order Mycobacteriales; family Corynebacteriaceae; genus Corynebacterium; species Corynebacterium appendicis. The sequence continues at coordinate 2,087,435 of NZ_CP046976.1, forward strand.
GGCCCAGGCCTTCGGCGGCGATGAGCTCGAGCCCCGTGTCCTCGGTGGCCTCGGCGATCGCCTCGGGCACGTCGTGGGTGGCGTGAAATGCCTTGGTGAACAGGGTGGGCACGACCACGGCGCGGGTGTGTCCGCGCTCGGCGAGCTGGCGCGCGGCCGCGGTGAGGTCGGGGGCGTCGAACTCGAGGTGAGCGTCGATTCCCGTCACCCCCAGCTGGCGCGCCGCCGTCTGCGTGAGCTCGCTGACTCCCGGCTGCGCGCCTGGGTGGCGCGAGCCGTGCGAGAGCGTGATCAGTGCCGTCATGTTCTTACCTCAACCGAGTTCCCACGAGTCCCGCGGCAAGCGTGTTTCCGCTGGCCTGGTCGATGAGCAGGAAATTGCCCACGGCGCCGCGCGCGGCGTATTCCTCCACCGGCAGCTCTTGTGCAGTCTGGATGGTCACGTGCGCGATGTCGTTGAGGCCGAAGGACTCCGGCGCGGTGTCGTCGGAGTTGTTCTCCGGGTTGCCGTCGATGTCCAGGACGCGGTCGACGCTGGCCACGCGTGCGCGCACGAGCGAGGAACCGTAGCGGAGCTTGACAGCCTTGCCCGCGGTGACGTCCTTGTCGGTGAGCCCCACGACCGTGCCGTGGAATTCCCGGACGAACTCCGGGTAGCCGTTAGCCCCAAGTTGTGCGGCACCGCACAACAAGTCGCCGCGGGCCAGGTCGATGTCGTCGGCGAGCCTCAGCGCGATGGAATCGCCCGCGTTCGCTGTGGTCGCGCCGTCGAGGCCGTCGGCTGTGTCAATGTGCGTGACCGTTGTGGACTTTCCGTTCGGCGCGGTGACGGTGTCGCCGACGCTGATCGCGCCGGCATTCACCGTGCCGGCATAGGCGCGGTAGTCCGTGGCGTGCTCGCGCAGGACGTACTGGATATTGAAGCGGAACGGAAGGTCCAGCGCGCGACCGGAGTGCACCGGGATGGTCTCCAGCAGCTCGAGCACGCTCGGGCCCTCATACCACGGGGTCGCCTCGGAGCGCTCCGCGACGTTGTCGCCCTTCAGCGCCGAGATCGGCACGGCGTGCGGCTCGGCGATGCCGAGTGCCGTGGCGCGCTGCTCGAATTCGGTGCGGATGCCCTCGAAGACTTCTCCGGAGTAGTCCACCAGGTCGATCTTGTTCACGGCCAGGATGACCGTCTTCACCCCGAGCAGGCTCGCCACAGTGAGGTGGCGGACGGTCTGGGGCTTGATGCCGTTGCGGGCGTCGACAAGCAAGACGACGACCTGGGAGGTGGACATGCCCGTGACTGTGTTGCGCGTGTACTGCTCGTGGCCAGGGGTGTCGGCGAGGATGAACGTGCGCTTGTCGGTGGCGAAGTAGCGGTAGGCGACATCGATGGTGATGCCCTGCTCGCGCTCGGCGCGCAGGCCGTCGACAAGCAGCGACAGGTCGAGGCCCTCAAAGCCGCGGTCGGCGGACGTGCGCTCGACGCTGGCCATTTGGTCGGCGAGCACCGACTTCGTGTCGTGCAGCAGGCGGCCGACAAAGGTGGACTTGCCGTCGTCGACGGAGCCGGCAGTGCACAGGCGCAGCGTGGCGCGGTCCGACAGGACGCCGGTGGCGGTGGCGGTAGTTGTGGGTGCGCTCATCAGAAGTAGCCCTCCTTCTTGCGGTCCTCCATGGCGGACTCGGACAGACGGTCGTCGGCGCGGGTGGCGCCGCGCTCGGTCAAGGTGGAGGTGGCAAGCTCAGCGAGCACCTCGTCGATGGTGGTGGCGTCGGATTCCACGGCGCCGGTGCAGGACATGTCGCCCACGGTGCGGTAGCGCACGCGGCGGGTCTCGATCTCCTCGCCCTCTCGCGGGCCGCCCCAGTCGCCGGCGGTCAGCCACATGCCGTCGCGGTTGAACACCTCGCGGTCGTGCGCGAAGTAGATGGCGGGCAGCTCGATATTGCGGGCGCCGATGTACTCCCACACGTCCGACTCAGTCCAGTTGGAGATGGGGAAGACGCGGATATTCTCGCCCGGCAGCTTCTCACCATTGTAGAGGTCCCACAGCTCAGGACGCTGACGGCGCGGGTCCCAGCCGCCGAAGGAATCGCGGACGGAGAAGACGCGCTCCTTGGCGCGGGCACGCTCCTCGTCGCGGCGGGCACCGCCCAGCACTGCGTCGTAGCCGACCTCGGCGATGGTCTCCACCAGCGGGACGGTCTGCAGCGGGTTACGGGTGCCGTCGGGGCGCTCCACCAGGTCGCCCCGGTCGATCCAGTCCTGGACGTGCGCGATGCGCAGGCGTGCACCGGTCTTTTCCACGAGGTTGTCGCGGAACTCGATCACCTCGGGGAAGTTGTGGCCGGTGTCCACGTGCAGCAGTTCGATCGGCGGCGCGGCCGGGGCGAAAGCGCGGCGGACCAGCTCGTAGACCACGCACGAGTCCTTGCCGGAGGAGAACAGCAGGCCGATTTTGTCGAACTGGCCCGCGACCTCGCGGATGATGTGGATGGACTCGTTCTCCAGCTCCCGCAGGTGCGGAGAGAGTGCCTGTTCCGTATTCGTCATGTCTGTCGTTGTCCCTGTTCCTGTCTTGTCCTCTACCTGTGTGCCGCTCATCCGTGCAGGCCGCACTCCGTCTTGGAGCTGAACGCCCACCGCCCGGCGCGGGGGTCCTCACCCTCGGCGACCGGTAGGGTGCAGGTCGCGCAGCCGATTGAGGGGTAGCCCTGCTTGGTCAGCGGGTGGATGATGAGCTCCTTGCGGTCGATGTAGCTGTCCGTGTCCTCCAACGACCACGTGACCAGCGGGGAGATCTTCAGCCGGCCGGTCGCATCCAGCGACAACGCCGGAGCCTCCACGCGCGTCGGGCCGTCCGCGCGGCGCAGTCCGGTCACCCAGCCGGCGTACGGCGACAGGTGTACAGCCAGCGGCTCGACCTTGCGCATCCGGCAGCACGCCGTCGGGTTCGTGCGGTACAGCGCGCGGCCGTAAACACGGTCCTGCTCCTCGCGCGACAGGATCGCCTTCGCGCGCACGAGCTTCTGGTCCGGGTAGCGCTTCTCCACCTTGTCGGCCACCTCGAGGGTCTCGTCGAAGTGGTACTCGGTGTCGAGGAAGAGAAAGTCTGCGTTCGGCAGGAAGTCCTTAGCCAGCTCCGCCAGCACCGTGTTCTCCATGCTCAGCGTCACCGCCAGCTTCCCCGGCGCGTACTCGTGGGCCCACTCGAGAATCTCTTGCGCGGAGGCGTTGTAGAGTTTGTCGGCCCAGTCGTCGACAAGTTGTGCATTCTGTGCGGCGACGTCCGCGCTCAGCGGTTCCGTCTCCTTCGGCCCCTCCGGACTGATCTCTGGGTCGCGCACGTTTGTGCTCGGCCGATTCAAAAAGTCGACCATTATTTCTCCTTCCTCAACACCGCGTCGTGCCCGTGGCGCGCGAGCGATTCCTGCATTGCCTGTTCCGTGGATTTCGCTGGCAGAGGCGCCGTTTCCGGATCGTCCTGCCCGTGGAACTTCACCTCGAAGATACGGAGGCATTCGGTGCATTTCCACGCGAAATCGGTTGTCTCGTCGGGGAAGAGCCCTTCGCCCGCGCAGTACGGGCAGAAAGTGGGGAAATTGCGGTTCGCGTTCGGTTCGCGCCGAAAGCTCATCGCAGAGCCTCCTCGTCCGCGCGCGCGACCCACGTGCGGAAGGTCTCGTCCCCGTCGCGCTGGTCCACGTAGTTTTGAACGACGCGCGTGACATAGTCCGTCAGCTCCGTCGACAGCACCTTGTGTCCGCGCAGCTTACGGCCGAAATTCGCGCCCTCACCGATCGTGCCGCCGAGGTGCACCTGGAAGCCCTCAACCTTCTCGCCGTTACCGTTGTCGACCATCTGGCCCTTCAGCCCGATATCGGACACCTGGTGGCGCGCGCACGCATTCGGGCAACCGTTCAACGAGATCGTGATCGGGCTGTCCAGATCGCCGAAGCGCTCCTCCAGCTCGTCCGCGAGCTCGATCGCGCGCGATTTCGTGGTCACATGCGCGAGCTTGCAGTACTCCAATCCCGTGCACGACAACAAGCCGCGGCGGAACTCGCTCGGCTTCGAGTACAAGCCCATTTCTTCGAGGTCGCTTTGCAGCTTATCGACATCCCCCTGCTCCACCCCGAGCAGCAGCACCTCCTTGAACGGTGTGAAACGCAGATCGGTCACGCCGTACCTCTCCGCTAGGTCCGCCAGAGCGATGAGCTGTTCGCCGGACATGTGGCCCAGGGTCGGCTTGACGCCGATATAGGCGTTGCCGTCCTTCTGCTCGTGCACGCCGATGTGGTCGCGGTCGACAAGGTTACTCGGCGCGTGCGGGCCGTCCGGGAGCTTGTAGCCCAGGTACTCGTCCTCGAGCACCTGACGGAACTTCTCCACACCCCACTGGGCCACCAAGAACTTCAGCCGCGCACGGTTGCGCAGGCGGCGGTAACCGTAGTCGCGGAAAATGCGCACCACATTCGCCCACACCTCCGGCACCTGCTCCAGAGCCACGAAAGCGCCGAGGGACCGCGCCAGCATCGGGTTCGTGGACAACCCGCCGCCGACGTAGCACTCGAAGCCCGGGCCGAGCTCCGGGTGCTCCACGCCGATGAAGGCCAAGTCGTTGATCTCGTGGACGACGTCCTGGCGGGCGTTACCCGAAATCGCCGTCTTGAACTTGCGGGGCAAGTTCTGGAACTCGTCGTCGGTGACGATCTTCTGGATTTCCCGAATCGCCGGTGTCGCATCCACAATCTCGTCTTTGGCGATGCCCGCCACCGGCGACCCCAGCACCACACGCGGCACGTCGCCGCATGCATCCCAGGTGTTCAAACCGTTGTCCTCGAGCTTCTCCCAAATCGACGGGACATCCTCGATGCGCACCCAGTGCAGCTGGATATTCTGCCGGTCCGTCAAGTCCACCGTGGACCGCGCGTAGTCGCGGGAGATTTCGCCCACGGCGCGGGCTTGGGCGGTGGAGCAGATGCCGCCATCGAAACGAATGCGCATCATGAAGTACTTGTCCTCCAAGACGCTGTTGTCCTCGCCCGTGAATTCTCCGCCGAGATTCTGCTTGCGCTGGGTGTACAAGCCGAGCCACTTGAAGCGCGGGTACAGGTCCTCGCGGTCAATCGAGTCAAAGCCGCCCTTGGAGTAGGTGTCGATGACGCGCTGCTTCACGTCCAGCACCCGCGATTCCTGCTTGATCTCCTCGTCATGGTTGAGAGGTGCCGTGCCGTCGATCTTCCACTGCCCCTCCGGTTTGGGCTTGCGGGACGGGCGCTTGCGCGCCGTTGTCGTGGTAGCTGCCATGCCGCCTCCTCTGGTCGTTCTTCCGGCCCAGCACGGGCCTCCATGCGAACCGATCGGTCTACCCGACATCGTAGCCGTTCGAGTTGTGGAGAACGCTACACATACCGCTCGGTCTGAACCACCTGGCTACCCCCATTTTCTATCTTGCCCTGCAGCTTGATCTGAATGTAATTGGTCCTGAACCCTTGTCCAGCGACGGGCGGTGATTAGGGTTACAGACCAAGCGGTCTATGCATCGCGACCGCTTATTACCCCCCAACCCACAAGCTCAAGAGAAGGAGAGCGCAATGAAGCACGAACACGCTGCCGCCGCTGCTTTTGGCCCAGCCCGCCGTGCCGCCCACCGCGTCGCCGTCATCGGCCACGGACCAGCGGCCATTGAGACCTCGGACCTTCTCATCTGCATGGGCGACCACTTCGTCGACCTCTTCAGCCCGACGCCTGCGCCGACGTGTCTGATCCGGTTCGGATCGACGCGCCGTGCGGGCGATGCCACCGAGAGCGACAACCTCGTGCCACGCCTGCGCCTGTTCGGAAATGTCAAGGTCGGATCGGATGCAGGCGCCGTGACCGTCGGCGAACTGACCTGCTACTACGACACAGTTATCGTCGCGTCTGACACATCCGCGGGCAGCGCCGGTGCCGAAGCGGGCCTCGTCGTCGTGGGCAACAGCCGCGAAGCGGCCGCGACCTACGAGTTCCTGCGGGCGCACACCGCGCTGCCGCTCAGCCGAACGCCCGTGGTCACCGAGCCTGCCGCAGCGTCGAACCGTCCCGGCGCGGTCGTCGCACTGTTGGAATCCCGCCGCATCCCCTTCACCACCTGGGCCGGCTGGCACCGGCCGGCGTGGGCTGGCGCTTCCTCAAACGCAGACGTGCCTCGCAGCAGTCGTGAAGTTCAGAGCGCAGGCCCGGGCTCCGCTTCCGGTTCGGTGGTGACCGCCGCGGACTGGTTCTCGCTCATCGCCATTGCCCGGGCGGTGCCAGACACGCCTTAACCCCACTGCCTGCCCGTCCGTGGCGTTAAGGCCCCGGGAAACGGCGAGGCAAACTTTCGCGGCCTATTAAACATGCGTTAACCCACTGGCAACGACCTGTGATTACTCTTCGACAAGCCTATGTTCCCCTGACGTGGAGAAGAGAGAACCGATGAGCGATAAAAGACTGCCGCGCGACATCGCCGGCGAGCACGATCTGTCTGAAGGCGCAGACGTGCGTGTGGTCGACCGCGAAGTGGTCGATTCTGAACCTATTGACGTTGACGGCAAGGCCCGCACGAACGACACCGACGCCAACGCCGATGCTGACCCCGACACCGATGCCGAAGACAACGACCCGTTGAGCTTCCTCCCCTTGGAGGGCACCGCGAAGCAAGTCGTGAACTGGATCGCCGTCTTCCTCGGCATCTGGCTGCTGCTCAACGGTGTGGGCATGATCGGCGACGGCTTCAACATGGCCGCGGGCGACCAAGCCAAGGAACTGTTCTCCTTCGCGGAGAACCCGTTCGTGGGCCTGGCCATCGGTATCGTCACCACGTCGATCATCCAGTCCTCGTCCACTACGACGTCGATCGTGGTGGGCATGATCGCCGGCGGCCTGCCGCTGGACATCGCTATCCCGATGCTCTTCGGCGCCAATATGGGCACCTCGGTCACCTCGACCCTGGTGGCCCTGGGCCTGGCGGGCAACAGGAAGCAGTTCCACAACGGTTTCTCCATGGCGACCGTGCACGACTTCTTCAACCTGATCGCCATCAGTATCTTCTTCACCCTGGAGATGGTCACCGGCTTCCTGGGCAAGACCGCCACAGCCATTGCGCCGTCCCTGTCGGGCTCGGGTTCGGGTGTCATCTCGGGCATCTTCGAATCGTTCGGCGACTTCATCGACATGATCACCGAGCCGCTCGTCGAGCTGGCTAGCAGCCTCGTCGAACCGTTCGGCGACGTCTGGGGCGGCATCGTCCTCGCCGTCGTCGGCGTCGTGCTGGTGCTGCTGTCCATCAACTTCATCGGCAAGATTCTCAACGCGCTGCTGGTGGGCAAGGCGCAGGATATTCTCTACGCCGCCTTGGGCAAGAACTCGTTCTTCGGCGTTCTTTCCGGTGCGCTGATCACCACCCTGGTCCAGTCGTCGTCCACCACCACCGCTCTGACGGTTCCGCTTGCGGCATCCGGCAAGTTCAAGGTCCGCACGCTGTTCCCGTTCGTGGTCGGCGCGAATATCGGTACCACCTTCACCGGCCTGATCGCGGCGTTTTCCGCATCCGGTGCCGAGGCCGAAGCAGCAATGGCTGGTGCCCTGGTGCACACCCTGTTCAACCTCTTCTCCGCCATCCTGATTCTGATCATTCCGTTCCTGCGCGACCTGCCGCCGAAGTGCTCCGATTGGCTGGCCACGCTCGCCGAGAAGAACAAGCTCTATGTCTTCCTCTATATCGGTGGCGTCTTCTTCGCCATCCCGCTGCTCGCTGTGTTCATTTCCAACTCCCTGATGTAAGGAGCCCTCGATGACGACCCCCGACAATCACGAGACCCCCGACCTGTCCCCGATGGCCCAGGACCTCATCCAGAACGAGGCTCCGGACGAGGCTCTGGAAGCGCTGCTCGCAGAGCTCGAAGAGACCGCCGAGGAACTGCGCGTCGAGCTCAACGCCCGCGGCCGCAACAAGGCGAGCTTGACCGCCGACCACGAGGCAGCTGCCAGCGAGGCAGTGGTCGAACCGGCTGAAGGCGGCGATACGACCGTCGTCGCGGCAGAAGGCACTAAGCCCGCCCGCAAGCACAAGAAGATCAACCCCAACGTCACACCGGAGCAGCAGGCGGAGCTGGACGAGAATTTCGCGAAGTACTGGGCGAATTCGCAGGGGTCATGGAAGAACCTCTTCCGCCTGCTCCGCGAGTTCCGCGCCGAGATGCAGGAGGGCAAGCACAATGACTAAACCGCGTAAGGCACTCGTTGCCTCCGCGCTGGCTGCGGTCACGGTTTTCGCGTCCGCCTGCTCGTCGGATAACACGCCGGGCGCGGACGCCATCCAGGTGACGGGTTCAGCGACGGTGGAGCCGATCACGTCCTACATGGCGAACCGCTACGATTTCGACGTGAATGTCGAGGCGATCGGTTCGACGGACGGCTTCGAGAAATTCTGCAATGGCGACGCGGATATCAACGACGCATCGGTGGCGATTCCGGGCGATTACCAGAAGCAGTGCGGCGACAACGACGTCGAGTTCATCGAGCTGCCGATCGGTTTGGACGCGATCACGATCGTCAAGCACCGCGACAACGATTTCGCGGCGGACCTCACCACGCAGCAGCTGCACGATATCTGGTCGAAGGATTCCCCGGTGTCCAAGTGGTCGGACATCGACCCGTCATGGCCGGACGAGGAGATCAAGCTGTACGGCCGCCCGGAGGGTTCGGGCACGCTCGACGTGTTCAAGGACCTTGTCCTGGACGGCGACGAGATCCGCGACGATTACGAAGCCACGGACGATGTCGAGGAGCTCTCAGCGTGGGTCGCCGAGGACCCGAACGCGCTGTCGTTCATGGGCATCGGCAACTACCTCTCCACCGAGGACGAGCACCAGAAGTTCATCGACAACGTCAACGTCGACGGCGTCGCCCCGAGTTCGGAGGAGGCGAAGAGCGGCAATTACCCGCTGTCGCGCCCGCTATTCATTTACGTGAACAAGGCGTCGACGGAGCGGGAGGACGTCGACAAGTTCGTCACGACATACCTCGAGCATTCGGAGGCTGTCATGCCGCGCGTGTTCTTCTACCAGCTGCCGGAGGAGGATTACGGCAACGCGCAGAAGCGTTACGCCGACCGCACGACCGGCCCGGACGATCGCTGGCAGAGCTAAACGCACGCTTATCGACGTCCCGTCCCCCCGCTGTAGGCTGTTACCGCCACCGTTTGCAGCGAGGGGATTTTTTCATGGAACTAGTGCGCCTGACCGGGAGGTTCAGCAGGCCCTACGCGGGTTTGATCGCCGCGGTGGTCGTGCTGCAACTTCTGTCCACTCTGGCCACGTTGTATCTGCCGGATTTGAATGCGGACATCATCAATAACGGCGTCGCGCAGGCTGACGTGCCGTATATCCGCCGCACCGGCCTGGTCATGCTGGCTGTGTCGCTGGTGCAGGTCGCCGCGGCTGTGGCTGCGGTGTGGTTCGCCTCGGCGGCAGCGATGCGCACCGGCCGCGATATCCGTCGGGCCGTCTACGACAATGTCAGCCGCTTCACTTCCGAGGACATGTCGCACTTCGGCGCGGCGACCCTGACCACACGCGCGACGAACGATGTGCAGCAGGTGCAGATGACCACGCTGCTGTTCTTCAATTTCATGGTCACCGCCCCGATCATGGCCGTCGGCGGCGTGATCATGGCGCTGCGCCAGGACGCGGGAATGTCGTGGCTGGTCATCGTGGCTGTCGCGGTGCTCGCTGTCGTCGTGGCGGTCATCGCGGCGCTGCTCATGCCACTGTTCAAGAAGATGCAGCAAAAGCTCGACAACATCAACGGGCTACTCCGAGAGCAGATCGCCGGCATCCGCGTGGTCCGCGCCTTCGGACGGGAGGACTTCGAAACGGAGCGCTTCACCGACGCCAACACCGCGTTGACGAAGCTGAGCCTGAATATCGGCCGCGTCTTCGTCACGATGTTCCCCGTCATCATGCTCATCCTGAATCTCGCCACCGCGGCGGTCCTCTGGTTCGGAGGCCACCGCGTCGACCAGGGTCTCGTCGAGATCGGTTCGCTCACCGCATTCATGCAGTACCTGATGCAGATCCTCATGGCCGTGATGATGGGCGTGTTCATGCTCATGATGCTGCCGCGCGCCATTGTGTGCGGCCGCCGCATCTCGGAGGTGCTGCGCTACGAACACACCGCCCCGCCGGCGGAACAGGCGGACACCCCGGCGGCAGAGCCCGGAGTCGTCGAATTCCGCGGCGTCACCTACCGATACCCCGGTGCCGAGGAGCCCGTGCTCAAAGACATCGACTTCACCGCCCGCCCCGGAACCGTCACGGCGATCATTGGCTCCACGGGCTCGGGGAAGTCGACGCTCATGGGTCTCATCCCGCAGCTCTACTACCCCACCTCCGGCCAGGTCAGCGTGGGCGGAAAAGTCGGCATGGTCCCGCAGAAGCCGTGGCTCTACCGCGGCACCGTCGCTTCCAACCTGCGCGTGGGCAAGCCGGACGCCACCGAAGAGGAAATGTGGGAGGCTCTGCGCACCGCCCAGGCGCACTTCGTCGACGACCTCGTCATGCCCATTGCCCAGGGCGGCACCAATGTCTCCGGCGGGCAGCGCCAGCGCCTGTGCATCGCGCGCATGCTCATCGCGAACCCCGACATCTTCCTTTTCGACGACTCCTTCTCCGCCCTCGACGCCGTCACCGAAGCCACACTACAAAAGGCCATGACCAGCTACACCGCGGACAAGACGGTGCTGGTGGTGGCGCAGAGGGTGGCGTCGATAAGCGATGCGGACCAGATTCTCGTGATGGAAGCCGGCGAAATCGTCGCACGAGGAACCCACGACGAGCTGATGCGCACGAGCACGACCTACCGCGAGATCGAAGCGAGCCAGAAGCAGGTGACCCGATGAGCGAGCAGCTTACCGACGACCAACTCGCCGCCTACGAAGAATCCATGGCCGGCGACGACTACTCCAACAAGGCCCCCCGCAAGGCCAAGCACTTCTGGCCGTCCGCGAAACGCCTGCTCGGGCTGCTTGCGCCGTACAAGATCGCGCTGACATTCGTCTTCCTCATGAACGCCGCGTCCGTCGTCCTCGCCGTGTGGGCGCCGCGCGTGATGGGGCACGCGATGGACGTGATCTTCTCCGGCGTCATCTCCCGCCAGCTGCCGGAGGGCACCACCAAGGAACAAGCCGTCGAGGGCCTGCGCGCCGCAAGCCAGGACCGCTTCGCCGACATGGCCGAAGCGATGGAGCTGACCCCCGGCAGCGGCATCGACTTCGACCGCCTCCGCGACCTCATCGTCATGGTGCTCGCCCTCTACCTGTTCGCGTCGCTGCTCATGTGGGCCCAGGGCGCGATCCTCAATCGGCTGACCATGCGCGCCGTGTTCGACCTGCGCGAACGCGTCGAAGCGAAGATCAACCGCCTCCCGCTGTCCTACTTCGACTCCCGGCAGCGCGGCGATGTCATGAGCCGCACCACCAACGACGTCGACAACGTCCAGCAAGCACTCCAGCAATCCCTCTCGTCGCTGTTCAACGCGCTGCTGACCGTGGTGGGCATTGTCGTCATGATGGTCGCCATCTCCTGGCAGCTCGCCCTCGTCGCTCTGCTCGCGATCCCGCTGACCGGCGCCGTCATCGGGCTGGTGGGAACGCGCTCGCAGAAGCAGTTCGTCACCCAGTGGAAAGCCACTGGCGATTTGAACGGCCACGTCGAGGAAGCCTTCTCCGGCCATGACGTCACCACCATCTTCGGCCGAAGCGCACAGATCCGCGCTGAATTCGACGAACGCAACGAAGAGCTCGCCGCCGCCGCACAAAAAGCGCAGTTCCTGGCCAACTCGATGCACCCGATCATGCAGTTCATCGGGTCCCTGTCGTACGTGGCAGTCGCGGTGCTCGGCGGCCTCAAAGTCGCCTCCGGCCAGCTCACCCTCGGCGACGCCACCGCTTTCATCCAGTACTCCCGCCAGATGAACCAGCCCCTCGGCGAGATCGCCGGCATGATGCAGATGCTCCAGTCCGGCGTCGCCTCCGCCGAGCGAGTCTTCGAACTTCTCGACGCCGAGGAGGAAGAAGATGAGTGGAAGGGGCGCTCGTCGATAAGCGAGAAAACCCGTGGCCTCGTCGAATTCGACCGCGTCAACTTCTCGTATGCCCCCGACACCCCGCTCATCGAGGACCTCAGCCTGCGCGTCGAACCCGGGCAGACCGCCGCCATCGTCGGGCCCACCGGCGCCGGCAAGACCACCCTGGTCAACCTCATCATGCGGTTCTACGACGTCGATGCCGGCGCCATCCGCCTCGACGGCACCGACATCCGCGACCTCACCCGCGCCGAGCTGCGCTCCCGTATCGGCATGGTGCTCCAGGACGCCGTCCTGTTCAAGGGCACCATCATGGAGAACATCCGCTACGGGCGCCTCGACGCCACCGACGACGAAGTCATCGCCGCCGCGAAGGCCACCTACGTCGACCGCTTCGTGCGCAGCCTCCCCGACGGCTACGACACCGAAATCGACCAGGACAGCGGCTCGATTTCCACCGGCGAAC